>JAEUHV010000086.1 GCA_016794485.1 Planctomycetota bacterium | reverse complement strand
GTTCCCGCCGCTCGGCACCGGGCCGCAGGTGCTCGTCTGCCGCATGGCCGAGGTGCCGGCGGGGGCCGCGGTCGCCGTGGCGACGCAGCTGCGCGCCCAGGGGCTGCGCGTCGAGGTGTTCGCCGACACGCCGGCGATCGGCAAGCAGCTGACCTACGCCAACACGCTCGGTGCCCCGTTCGCCGCGATCCTCGGGCCGGCGGAAGTGGCCGCCGGGACGGTGGCGCTGAAGGACCTGGCCAAGGGCGACCAGCTCGCGGTGCCGGTCGCCGATGTCGCGCGCCACGTCGCGCAGCGTTCGTGACGCCCGCATGAACAGCCGGAACGATTGCCCGCACCCGCTGCTGCCCGACGAACTGAACTTCGTCGAGCAGATGGTCGCGGCCATCGCCGCGAACGGCGACGCCGCCGCGGTGGCGACGATCGCCGCGGTGCGCCAGCAACAGCAGAGCCTGTCGTTGTTCGCCGAACTGCTCGGCCGCTACCCGTCGCCGCTGCAGGAGCAGGTGCTCGACGGACGGCGGCGCGACCTCGACACGCTGGTCGACGCGATGGTGCAGACCGACCAGGCGTCGTTTCCGTTCCGGGCGCCGACCCAGGCGCTGGTCGGCCGCGCGATGAACATGGCGCAGATCAACTTCCTGCGCATGCTGTGGCACCTCGCCGGCGGCCTGCCGGCGAGCGAACGCGGTCGGGCGTTGCGCGAGCAGGCGGCGGTTCGGCTGCGCGCCAGCGTGCACTGCCGGCTCGTCGAGGAGGTGCTCGCCGACATCGTCACCGACGCCCAGGTCGAACGCGAACTGCGCGCGCGCGCGGTGCGCAAGCTGGCGGCGTTGTGGGGCAATCGGCTCACGTGGCGGGTCAACACGTTCTTCCCGATCCTGGCGGCGACGTGGGAAGCGCGGCAGCGCGTGCGCGTCGTCGGCGGCACGCTGGGTGGCACCGCCGAATTGATGGACCTGTTGCGGCAGGGCGGCGAGCCCGAGTTCGTCGACCTGCTGCTCGACCAGGACTACGGCGAAGTCGAGGTCGCGGCGTTCCACGAGTTCCTGTTCGGCACGTCGTCGGAAGAGCTCGACCGGTTGGCACAGCGCATGGCGCGCGAAGGCCTCTCGTCGATCGAACTCGACAGCCGCCGCGACGACGCGTCGCGCGACGCCGGTTCGTTGCTGTTCGAGTTCTTCCGTTCACGGCTCGTGCAATGCGGTGCGCGCCGCGCGACCGGCTTGCCAGGGCCGCGGCACACCGCGGAGGGTTACGTGATGCTCGCGTGGTTGGCGCGGCAGGGAATCGCGGGCTAGGTCGTGAGGCGAGTGCGCTCGGGCCCGGCATCACGCCCGCGGCAGCGGGGCCAGCAGCCGCGCCCGCTGCGGCAGCAGGTCGATGGCGACGGGGCCTTGGCCAGCGAAGTCGCCGTCGATCTGGAACGGAGCCATGCCGTCGATCTGCACCGAATCCACGGTGCGCAGCACCAGCGAGCGGTCGTTCGCGCGCATGCAGCGCACGAGGCCGCGCAGACCTTGCCAGATCCACCACAGTCGGCCTCGCCCACGGAAACACAGGACGTGCAGCTTGCCGCTGTCGATCGACACTTCGCGCGGCAGCATCACCACGCCGCCGTAGTTGCGGCACCGCGTCACCAGCACTTCGCTGCAACCGTCGACCACTTCGCCGTCGGGGAACGTCGCACGAAGCGAATGCCGCGGCCAATGCCAGGTCGTGTGCAGGATCGGCGCCAGCCACTTGTGCTTGCCAAGCGTGCCGCTGCGCACCTGATGCAGCCGGTGCACGACGCTGCCGTCGATTCCGGCCCCGAGGAACAACAGGAAGCGGCGGTCGCCGGCGCGGCCGATGGCCAGTTCGCGCAGGTTGCCGGAGGCGATCACCGTCGCCGCCGCCGCTGCCGCCTTGGGCAGGCGCAGTTCGAGCGCGAGCACGTTCGCCGTACCGATCGGCAGGACACCGAGCGGACGGGTCGGGTCGGGCATGCCGTGCAGGACTTCGTTCACCGTGCCGTCGCCACCCAGCGCCACCAGTGCGTCGTACGGCTCGGCACCGGCGGAGCGCGCGCGGGCGGTCGCATCGCCGGCAGCGGTGGTCAGGTACACGTCGGCGTGCACTCCGCGGGCCTGCAACGCAGCCGCGAGCTCGGGCGCCATCCGGCGGCCCTTGCCGCCTCCGGAGATCGGGTTGGCGATCAGCAGGACGCGACGGATCGAGGTCATGCTTCCGTTCACGGGAGGGAACGGCAACCATAGCCGGGCATGCAGCGGCTTCGCATCCTCGTCACCGGCAGCACGGGTTTCCTGGCGCCGGTCGTGGGCGCGGCGGCTCGGGCGTCCGGGCTCGACGTCGGCACGTCGGCCCGGGCCGGTGGCGATGTTCCGCGGAACCTCGATGGCGAAGACGCGGTCGACGCGTTGCTCGCCCAGGTGCGGCCCGACGTCGTCGTGCACCTTGCCGCGATGGCTCGCCTGCAGGACTGCGAGGCAGACGCCGCCCTGGCGCAGCGAACCAACGCGACCGTGCCGGGGCGATTCGCCGAACGCATCGGAGCCCGCTGCCTGTTCGTCTCGACCGACCTGGTGTTCGACGGCAGGCGAGCGCCGTACGGGCCAACGGCCCCGGTGGAGCCGTTGTCGGAATACGGCCGCAGCAAGGCGCACGGGGAGGTCATGGTGCGTGCGAACGGTGGGCGGGTGGTGCGCCTGCCCTTGCTGTTCGGGG
>JAEUHV010000042.1 GCA_016794485.1 Planctomycetota bacterium | reverse complement strand
GGATGTTGACGTCGCGCGACTGCGCAGCAATCTCCTCTCATCCATCCAGCACGAGCCGACCGCCGATCCGGTTCTGCTCTGCCTCCGCCTCTGCTTCTGCTCTGCTTCTGCGGCCTGCCTTCTGGCTAACTAGTCTTCGGCAAAACTTGCGATCGAAGGGACCGAAGCCTGCCTCGCTGCGCATCCTACCTCGGCGAAGCAACCTCGCCGCAAGTTCGGATCACGTCATGTTCTGCGCAGCGCCTATTCCGACAGCTTGCTGTTGACCAGACCGGCTCAACCGTCGAGAAGCCGATCGGCGGGGCTCCGGACGCCGGAGGGGCCGCGGTTCAACACGTGGGTGTAGATCATCGTCGTCGCCACGTTCGCGTGGCCAAGCAGCTCCTGCACGGTGCGGATGTCGCTGCCGTCTTCGAGCAGGTGCGTCGCGAACGAATGCCGGAACGTGTGGCAGGTCGCTCGCTTGCTGATGCCGGCCGTGCGCACGGCATCGCGGACTGCTCCTTGGACGACCGTCTCGTGCAGATGGTGGCGACGCATCTGGCCGGTCTCGGCGTGGTGGTACTTGCGGGTCGCCGGAAAGACCCAGTGCCAGGGCCATTCGCGGCCGGCGTTCGGCAGTTTTGTGTCCAACGCGTCCGGCAGTTCCACCCAGCCGGCCCCGAGCTTGAGGTCGCGCTGGTGCTGGTCGTGCACCTGGGCCAGGTGGTCGCGCAGGTCGGAACGAACGGCGGAAGGAAGCATCGTGAGCCGGTCCTTGTCGCCCTTGCCGCGTCGGATGGTGATCTGGTTGCGGTCGAAGTCGACGTCCTTGATCCGCAGATGGCAGCACTCGAGCAGGCGCATGCCGGTGCCGTAGAGCAGCACTGCCATCAGCCGCGGGGTGCCTTCCATGGCAGCCAGGACCCGTCGGACTTCGGTGCGGGAGAGGACGGTCGGCAGGTGCGCGGGTTGCTCGGCGCGCACCAGGTCGTCGAGCCAGGGTAGATCCATCCCGAGCACGTGCCGGTAGAGGAACAGGACCGCGGCGAGAGCCTGGTTCTGGGTGGCGGCGGCGACCTTCTGCGTGACCGCGAGGTCGTTCAGGAACGCGGTCACCTCGGGCGCGCCGAGCGTGGCGGGATCGCGCTGGCCGGTGAACTGCCAGAAGCGGCGGAGCCAGTGCAGGTAGGCCTCCTCGGTGCGCGGACTGTGGTGCCGCAGGCGGAGCGCGTGCCGGATCCGGTCGGAGAGGCGGATGGTGGGGGCGGAATGCATCGACTGCATTGGGGCCCGCTCCCGCCGAACGGTTGCAGCCTGCCGCAGAAATCGTGTCGAGGCAGTGCCGCCGATGCGACCGGCGGGACGAGCTGCTCTCGACGCCCTGCTCGAGAACATCGTCGAACACCCGATGCGCCATCGCGTAGTTCGTGGCACGTGGCGGCGGGCGTTGTTGCCGCGGTTTCCGTACTACGTCATCTACCGGTTGGAGCCCGAACGCATCGTCGGGCTGGCGATCCTGCACGGGCGTCGCAACCCGCTCGTCTGGCAACGCCGCCGTTCCCAGGTCGGCGCCAGAATCAGACCGAGGCGCCCGTCGGCAGCTGCGCGTGGTAGGCCTGCAGCGGCGTCACCGACAGCGGCTGGCGCAGCCACGCTTCCATGCCCTGGATCGTCGCCGAGGCCGCCGACAACGTCGTGATGCACGGAATGCGGTGGCTGACCGCGGCGCTGCGGATCAGGCGATCGTCCGATCGTTCGCGCCGGCCGCTCGGCGTGTTGATGATCAGCCGCACTTCCTTGTTGAGCACGAGGTCGAGCACGTGCGGCCGGCCTTCGTGGATCTTCATCACGCGCTGCACCGGGATGCCGGCGTTCTGCAGGGTGCGCGCGGTGCCCGAGGTGGCGACGATCTGGAAGCCGAGCCGGTGCAGGCGGTCGATCAGCGGCACGATGATCCGCTTGTCCTCGTCGCGCACCGACACGAACACCTTGCCCTCGCGCGGCAGCGTGTTGCCCGCACCGACCATCGCCTTCGCGAATGCGGTGCCGAACGACACGTCGACGCCCATCACCTCGCCGGTCGACTTCATCTCCGGGCCGAGCAGCGTGTCGACGCCGTGGAACTTGTTGAACGGGAACACCGGCGCCTTCACCGAGAAGTACGGCGGCTCGAGCCGTTCCTGCATGCCGACCTGCTTGAGCGTCTCGCCGAGCATGATGCGCGCGGCGAGCTTGGCCAGCGGCTGGCCCATCGCCTTGCTGACGAACGGTGCCGTGCGCGACGCGCGCGGGTTGGCTTCGAGGATGTAGACCTTGGTGCCGCGCACGGCCCACTGCACGTTCATCAGGCCCTTCACCTGCAGCGCGCGCGCCAGCCGCCGCGTCTTCTCGGCGATCTCGTCGATCAGGCCCTGCGACAGCGAGTACGGCGGCAGCGAGCAGCTCGAGTCGCCGGAGTGGATGCCGGCCTCCTCGATGTGCTCCATGATCCCGCCGATCGCGACGTCGTCGCCGTCGGCGATCGCGTCGACGTCGACCTCGATAGCGTTGTCGAGGAACTTGTCGACCAGCAGCGGCCGTTCTTCCGAGAACGAACGGTGCCGCTCCATGTAGTTGTCGAGGCCGGCGCGGTCGTAGACGACCTCCATCGCGCGACCGCCGAGCACGAAGCTCGGGCGCACCAGCACCGGGTAGCCGATGCGTTCGGCGGCGGCGAGCGCTTCCTCGGCGTTCTTGGCCATGCCGTTCGGCGGCTGGTCGATGCCGAGCTTCTCGATCAGCTTGCTGAACAGTTCGCGGTCCTCGGCCGTGTCGATCGAGTCGACGCTGGTGCCGACCAAGGGTGCCCCGTGGTCGTGCAGACCGCGCGCGAGGTTCAGCGGCGTCTGGCCGCCGAACTGCACGATGATCCCGCGCGGCGCGATGCGGTCGACGATGTTCATCACGTCTTCGTGCGTCAGCGGCTCGAAGAACAGCATGTCCGAGGTGTCGAAGTCGGTCGACACGGTCTCGGGGTTGCTGTTGACCATCACCGTCTCGTAGCCGAGTTCGCGCAGCGCGAACGCGGCGTGCACGCAGCAGTAGTCGAACTCGATGCCCTGGCCGATGCGGTTCGGGCCGCCGCCGAGCACCATCACCTTGCCCTTCTTGCCGACCTTGTCGTTGCTGCGGCCGCCGTCGACTTCGTCCTCGCTGCCGTCGTAGGTCGAGTAGAGGTACGGCGTGTGGCTCGGGTACTCGGCCGCACAGGTGTCGACGCGCTTGTAGACGGGCACGATGCCCAGGCTCTTGCGGTGCGCGCGCACGTCCCATTCGGTGACCTTGCCCGGACACGCCGCGGCGATCTGGCGGTCGGAGAAGCCCAGGCGCTTGGTCTCGCGCAGGAAGTGCGCCGACATGCCGGAAAGCCCGTTCGCCGCCGCCGCGACGATCGCCTTCTCGTGCGCCACCAGCACCGCGAGCTGGTCGAGGAACCACGGGTCGATCTTGCTGTAGTCGAAGACCTCCTCGACGGTCATGCCACAGAGCAGGGCGCTGCGCACCCAGTCGATGCGGTCGGCGCGCGGCGTGGCCAGGTGCGGTCGGATCGCCTCGGCGTTGCAGTCCTCGGGCTTGCAGTGCGGCTTGCCGGGCACGTTGCCGAAGCCGTTGCGGCCGGTCTCGAGGCCGCGCAGCGCCTTCTGCATCGCTTCCTTGAAGGTGCGGCCGATCGCCATCACCTCGCCGACCGACTTCATCTGGGTCGTCAGCACCGAGTCCGCCGTCGGGAACTTCTCGAACGCCCAGCGCGGGAACTTCACCACGCAGTAGTCGATCGTCGGCTCGAAGCAGGCCTTCGTCGTCTTGGTGATGTCGTTGTCGAGTTCGTCGAGCGTGGAGCCGCCGGCGAGCTTGGCGGCGATCTTGGCGATCGGGAACCCGGTCGCCTTGCTCGCCAGCGCCGAGCTGCGGCTGACCCGCGGGTTCATCTCGATCACGATCATGCGCCCGTCCTTCGGGTTGATCGCGAACTGCACGTTGCTGCCGCCGGTGTCGACGCCGATCTCGCGGATGCAGGCGATCGCCGCGTCGCGCATCAGCTCGCGGCCGAGCCCCGACAGGCCGTTGCGCACGGCTTCGACGATCCGCTGTTCGTGCGCCACCAGTTCGGCAAGCTGGTCCAGGAACCACGGGTCGATCTTCGAGCAGT
>JAEUHV010000029.1 GCA_016794485.1 Planctomycetota bacterium | reverse complement strand
GACAGCACGTTCGGCAACATCTTCGCGTCGCACGTGAAGGCCGGCGAGTGCAGCGCCAGCATCGTCAAGTCCGGCATCGAGTACATGGCGCACCTCTACGACGACTACAAGGAGCTGTCGAAGGGCAAGGGTGTGGGCTTCTTCCAGATCGGCGGCGGCATCGCCGGCGACTTCCCGATCTGCGTGGTGCCGTCGACGAAGTACGACCTGCAGGAGCCGGTGAAGCCGTGGGCCTACTTCTGCCAGATCTCGGACTCGACCACGTCGTACGGCTCGTACTCGGGCGCTACGCCCAACGAGAAGATCACCTGGGACAAGCTCACCGAGGACACGCCGATGTTCGTCATCGAATCGGATGCGACCATCGTGGTGCCGCTGATGCTGTCGGCGCTGCTCGAGTGCCGGGACAACCCGAAGGCCGCCGACGCGATCGTCAAGGCCTCACGGGCGCTGACGCGAAAGTCGTTGGCGCGGTGAGGGTGCGGTGCACGTCCCTCGTCCGCGCACTGAAGCGAGGCCGACCGAGGACGTGTTGCCGAGTCTGTTCGCGCTGTTGTCGCCGGCGCTGGGCCAGGACTTCTTCACCTTGCTCGTCGAGCACCTGACCACGTCGTGCGGGGTGCACTACTCGTTGGTCGGGGCGGCGACGGCGAAGGGCGGCGACCGGATCCGGACCCTGGCCGTCGCGCACGTCGGGCAGCAAGTGCCCGCGTTCGAATACGACCTGCGCGGTACTCCGTGTGCGGAAGTCGTCGGCAAGGAGCTGTGCTATTTCGAGGCTGGGGTCGCGCGACGCTTTCCGGAAGACGTGATGCTCGCCGACCTCGGCATCGAGAGCTACATCGGCGCGCCGTTGATGGCGCGCGACGGAACCCCGATCGGTGTGCTGGCCCTGCTGCATCGCGGTCCGATGCCGCATCCGGATCGGTTGATCACAATCCTGCGGCTGGTCGCCGATCGCACCGCGGCAGAGATCGAACGCGACGGGGCGTTGCGGGCCCTGCGCGCCAGCGAGGAGCGTCTGGCGGCGGTCGTCGACGGCTCGCCCGGTGTGGCGGTGCAGTGGTACGACCGCGCCGGGCACGTGCTGCGCTGGAACCGCGGGTCCGAAGTCATGTTCGGCTTCACCGCGGCGGAGGCGCTCGGGCAGACCCTCGACCGGTTGATCCACACCGCCGACGAATTCGCCGGGTTCCTCGCGGCCCTGGCCGACATCGACCGCACGCGCGTGCCGGTGGGGCCGACGGAGTACACGTTCCGGCGGCGCGACGGGCGGGCCGGCATCTGCTGGTCGACGGTCTTCCCCATTCCGGGTGAGCAGGGCGCCACGTGGTTCGTGTGCATGGACGTGGACATCACGCACCAGAAGGAAGCCGAAGCGGAGCGGGCGCGCATCGAGACGCAGATGCGGCACGCGCAGAAACTCGAGAGCCTGGGCTTGCTCGCCGGCGGCGTCGCGCACGACTTCAACAACCTCCTGACCGCCGTGATCGGCAACACGAGCCTGCTGGCCAGGGAGATCGCGCCGCGGTCGACGTCCGCCGACCTGCTCGCGGAAATCGAGATCGCTGCGCGGCGTGCCGCGGAGCTGACGCGTCAGATGCTGGCCTACGCCGGCAAGAGCACGGTCGTGGTGGCGCCGTTCGCCCTGGTCGACGTCGTGCGCGAGATGGCGCAACTGCTCGCGGTCCCGGCCCGCCGCATCGAACTCCGCACCGATCTGCAGCCGGCGACCGTGCGCGGTGACGCGACGCAGATCCGCCAGGTAGTGATGAACCTCATCACGAACGCGTGCGAAGCCGTCGAGTCGGCCTCGGGCAGCGTGACGGTGCGCACCGGGCGCCGGTCGATGACCACGGACGAGCTGTCGTCGCCGTGGATGCAGGTGAACCTCCCGGCCGGGGACTATGCGTTCCTCGAGGTCGTCGACGACGGCGTGGGCATGGACGCTGCGACCGTGGCCCGCATGTTCGATCCGTTCTTCTCGACCAAGCAGCACGGGCGCGGCCTCGGCCTCGCCGCCGTCCAGGGCATCGTGCGCGGCCACGGCGGCTTGATCACGGTGCGCTCGCAGCCGGGGCAGGGCACGACGATGACCGTGTTGTTGCCGATCTGTGAAGCGGCCGAAGTCCAGCCGCACCTTCCCGTGCCCGCCCAGCCGCGCCGGTGCGGCCGTGTGCTCGTCGTCGACGACGACGCGGACGTTCGCCGGGTGGCCGTCCGCATGCTGGCGATGAACGGCTGTGAGGCGGTCGGTGTCGAATCGGGTGCCGAAGCCATCGCGATGGTGCAGGCCGATCCCACGGCCTTCCACGCGGCGTTCCTCGACCTGACGATGCCGCGCTTGGATGGCTTCGAGGTCGCGCGGCAGCTGCGGTTGGCGGCGCCCTCGGTGCTCCGCATCCTGATGAGCGGCTACTTCGACCAGGTCGGCGCGTCGTCCGAACCGGGCCTGGCCCACGCCTTCGTGCAGAAGCCGTTCACGGGCGCTGAACTGACCAATGCCCTGGAGCAGGCATCGCATGTCCGAACGACTTGACGGCCCGTCGCGGTTGGACATCGTGCTCGACGCCATCGGGTTCGTCGCCGGGATCGTCCTGGCCGGAACGCTCGGATGGCGCACCGGCGACCTCGTGTGGGGGCTGTGGTTGTCGAGCCTGGTGATCGGCTACCTGAGCCTCGTGGTCGGCATCGTGGGGGCGGACACCGGCAAGGTCCCGGCGCTCGTCAGTGGCCTCGGCAAGCTGTTCTTCGTCGCGTTCTTCACCGTGCACTTCGGCATGTTCCACTTCGTGCACTCGGTGTTCCTCGGGCTGTTCTTTCCCGTGGACGGGGCGGCGTCGGGCATGGGGCCGGGGATGGACGGTTACGCGATCGTGTTCCGGCAGTGTTGGCCGTGGCTCCTGGCCGCGGCGATCGCCGAGCGCCGTGCGTTGCTGCCCGGTCGGTTCGCGCGCACGGTCGAGCCGGCGGGCACCGGCGATGCGAAGGAGACGGCGTTCCCGATGCACGGCTTCGACCCGATGGGGCCGTACAAGAACGTGATCCGCATGCACCTGCTGATCTTCTTCTTCTTCGCGACGTTCCTGCTCGGCATCGACAGCTTCGCCGTCTACGTCGTCGTCTACGCGGTCTACTTCTGGCCGTGGCGCGCGTTCGGTTGGATGCCGCGCAAGGTGGGCTGAGCCGCAGCGGGGTGACATGCGGGCCGTCTCCCGCACCTTTGGTGGATGGATGGAACCGCAGCCGATGCGGTTCGTAACCCCGACCTCACCAAAGACCACTCATGAAGAAGTCCAAGTCGTTCCTCCTCTCCGCTGCGGTCACCGGTCTCCTGCTCGGCACCGCCGCAACCTCGCTCACGTCGTGCTCGTCGTCGCCGGACATGACGGTCGAGCACCATGCCTGCAAGGCCATGAACTCGTGCAAGGGCCAAGGCGGCTGCAAGACCGAAGCCAACGCCTGCAAGGGCCACAACGCGTGCAAGGGTCAGGGTGGGTGTGCCACGGCGATGCACGCCTGCAAGGGCAAGAACGCCTGCAAGGGCCAAGGCGGCTGCAAGACCGCGGCGAACTCCTGCAAGGGCAAGAACGCGTGCAAGGGTCAGGGCGGCTGCAAGACCGCGAAGTGACCGGCACGCGCACCTCGAGGAAGCCATGATCGCACCGCTCTCGTCGCGTTCGCTCGGCCTCGGCCTGCGCCCGCAGCACTACCAGGACATCCTGGCCAAGGCGCCGGCGGTCGACTTCTTCGAGGTGCTTTCCGAGAACTACATGAACACCGGCGGGCGGCCGCTGCAGATGCTCGACCGCATCGCCGAGCGGCACCCGCTGGTCCTGCACGGCGTGTCGATGAACGTCGCCGGCACCGATCGCCTCGATCGCGGCTACCTGCGCGAACTGTCGGCACTGGCGCGGCGTTGTCGCGCGATCGCGATCAGCGACCACCTGAGCTGGAGTGCGGTCGACGGCGTGCACCTGCACGACCTGCTGCCGATTCCGTACACCGAACGCGCCCTGCGCCACGTCGCCGCGCGCGTCGACGCGATCCAGGACGAACTCGGGTGCCCGCTCGTGCTGGAGAACCCGAGCACCTACGTGCAGCTCGGCGACGCCGAGTTCGGCGAGGCCGAGTTCCTGGCGGCGCTGGTCGAGCGCACCGGTTGCCAGCTGCTGGTCGACGTCAACAACGTGTTCGTCAGCGGCCACAACCACGGTTTCGACCCCGAGGCGTGGCTGCGCGCGATCCCGTGGCGCAACGTGCGTTGGTTCCATCTGGCCGGCCACACCGTGCTGCCGACGCACCGGCTCGACACGCACGACCAGCCGGTCTGTGACGAAGTCGTCGAATTGCACGCGCTGGCGCAGCGGTTGTCCGGTGGCCGTCCGACCGTGCTCGAACGCGACGACGCGATCCCGCCGTTGCCCGAACTGGTCGCCGAACTGCACCGCGTCGCCGGGCCGTCGCGCCTGCAGGGAGTGGCGTCGTGAGCGATGTCGCCGCGTCGTCGCTGCGCGCGTTGCAGCGCACCTTCGCCGCCGCCTTGCGCGGGCCGACGTCGGGCGCCTCGCGACGACGGCCGCGCCTTCGCCTCGCCGGGGCCGATCGCATGCACGTCTACGTCGACGCCTACGCAGCGCGGCTCGTCGAAGTCTTGGCCGGTGACTACGGCGCGGTGCGTTCGCTGCTGGGGGAACAGTCGTTCGAGCGACTCGCGCGCGCCTACGTGCGGGCGCACCCGAGCCGGCATCCGAACCTGAATGTCTTCGGCCGCCACTTCCCAGCGTTCTTGCGCCGCCAGCGAGGCCTGGCGGCGAACGTGGGCCAGGTGGCGCGGCTCGAACTGGCCTTGGCGCGAGCCTTCGACGCACCCGCTGCGCCGCCGCTGGTGGTCGACACCCTGGCGACCACGCCGGCCCACCGTCTCGCGCGGGCGCGGCTGCACGTGCATCCGAGCGTGCAGCTGCTGCGGCTGCCGGCGGCGGCGGTCGACGCCTATGCCGCGTGGCGCAGTGGTGCGGCCCGCACCGGTGCGGCCCGCCCC
>JAEUHV010000014.1 GCA_016794485.1 Planctomycetota bacterium | reverse complement strand
GCGACGCAGATCGTGCGGCGCGAACTGCAGGCCCTGTTCCGGCCGCGCACAGACGTCGGCAGCACGGAGCTGGACCTCGGCGCCGGCCGCCTGACCGCGCGCGCGATCCGCCTCGCCGATCCGGGACGCGCCGACGCAGCGCTCCTGGCGATCGAACGGGTCGACGTCGACGTCGCGATCGGCGGCTCGCTGGCCCTGGTCGACGTGCACGCCGTGGGGCTCGACGGCGTCGTCGTGGAATGCGGACCACGGCTGCCCGCTCCCGCCGCCCTGCTGGCGCCGACGCCCGGTGGCGGCAGCAGCTCCGGCGCCACTGTGGTGCCGCCCATCGACCTGCGCCGCGGGACCCTGCGCTGGCTGCCGGGCGGCGCCGAGGCGCCACTCGAACTCACCGATCTCACGGCCACCGTGCGGCCGCACGCGACCACCCGCCATCGCGTGGTGCTCGGCGCCACCGCGGCCGTGGCCGAGATCGGTGGCACGCTGACGGTGCACGGCGACGCCGACCTCGCCACGGGCTCGCTCGACCTTGCGGTGACCCTCGCCGGGGCCCGGCTCACCGCCGCGACGCTGGCGCGCATCGCGCGCCTCGCCGGCGCGACCCCGCCCGACCTGGAAGCGACTGCGACGGTGCGGCACGCGACGCTGCGGGTGCAGATCGCCGGCCGCGGCGCGGCGCCGGTGGTGCGGTTCGACGCCGAACTCGGCGACGTCGCCGTGGTGGGTCGCGACCTGCCGGCGATCGTGTCCAAGGCCACGGTGCAGGTGCAGGGCGACCTCGCGAACGGTGGCAGCGCCCGGCTGCGCCTGCAGCAGGACGGCGCCCGCGGTCGCCTCGACGTACAGGCGCACGGCACCACCCTCTCGACCGATCCCCATGTCGACATCCACGTGCTCGGCAACGACCTCGCGATCGACGGCGAAGTGGTGCGCGCGCTGAACCTGTTCCGCACCGGCCGCGACATCGTGGCCGCGCTGCGGCCCAGCGGCGGCGTCGCCGACCTGAAGCTGTTCCTGCGCGACCCGCACGTGCGCGGCGGCATCGCCGAAATGGACCTCGACCTGCGCGAGGTCGCGATCGCGTTCCACGGCTTCGGCACCGGGGCGAACCGGGCCGCGTTCCCGCTGCCGCTGCACAAGGCTCGCGGCCGGGTGCGGCTGCGCGACGACCTGATCCTGCTCGAGGACGTGCAGACCGCGATCGTCGGCGACACGGGCGGCGGCACCGTTCGCCTGCACGGTCGCGTCGACGCGGCCAAGCCGGGCGGCGAGGACGCGACGCTGGACATCCACGCCGGCAACGTGCCGTTCTCGGCGGACCTGCGCACGGCGCTCGACGCGCTGCTGCACGACGGCGGAGCGCTGTACGACAAGTTCTCGCCCGTCGGCCGGACGGAGGTCGCCGTGCAGATCCGGCCGCGCAGCGAACTGGCCGGCGGCTGGGCGGTCGAGGTGCGGCCGCAGCAGGCCACGATGTGCTGGGCCGGCTTCCCCTATCGACTGACCGAACTGCAAGGCAGCGTGCGCGCGAGCGACGACGGCGTCACGTTCGACCTGAAGGGCGGCCACGGAGGCGGCACGCTTGCGATGCTGGGCTTCATTCCCCTCGGCTCCGGCGACGGCCCGGGATTCTCGGCACAGGTGAAGGTCGACGGCCTCACGCTCGACGACGACTTGCGCACCGCGGTCGCCGTGCTGGCCCCTGACCTCGACGCACCGTGGCGCAACGCCGCGCCCGCAGGACACGTCTCCGGCCAGGTGTCGGTCTGGCGCAGCCGGCCCGAAGCCCCGCTGCAACACCACGCCACGCTCGACCTGGGCGACGTCGACCTGCTGCTGCCTTCGGCCCCGTGGCGCGCCGCCGGACTGGCGGGCCGGGTCTCGGTGCAGGGTCGGAACCAGTCGACCCGGGTCGCCTTCGACGCCCTGCGCGGCCGGCTCGAGCACGGCACAGGCCCGGCGGCATCGCTCGCCCTGCTCGGCGACCTGGTCTTCGGCGAGGCGGCGCGCGAGGACCTGTCGTTCGTCGTGCGCGACCTCGAACTCGACGGATGCCTCGGCGACACGCTGGAAAGCCTCGGCGCCCTCGGGCCCGGGACGTGGCGTTCGCTGGCCCCCTCCGGCCGCGTCGACCTCGTCTGCCGCCACCACCGCCTCGGCCCGACCGCCGATCCGCTGCACCTCGTCGTGCACCTGCTCGACGTGCGTTCGGACGCGGCGATCCTGCCACACACCGCGACCCACATGACCGGCGAACTCACCGTCGGCAACGGCGAGCTGCGGTTCGACGACGTGCGCGGCCTGCTCGGCGGCGCGGAGTTCCGGTGCACGGCGGGCCGGGTGCACACGCGGCCGGCCCCGGACGAACGCACCGACATCACGTTCACCGTCGACTGCCGCGGCATGCGCGTCGACGACGGCGTCGCCAACTTGTTCGCCGGCCCGCTGCAGCGCGCGGTTCTGCAGCGGCAGTTGCTCGGCACGGCCGACCTCGACGGGTTGCGCTTGCACCTGTCGCTGCCGAGCGGCAAGGCCGCGGCGGCGCCGAGCGAGACCACGCTCGCCGGCCAGCTCCGCCTCTACGACCTCGACGTGACGCTCGGCGAAGGTTCCGACAGCACGCAGGTGCACGGCATCAACGGCGTCGTGTCGCTGGCCGAGAGCACCGTGTCGGAACGGGGCGGCCAGCTCGTCGGCGCGTTGCGCGGGCTGTCGCTGCAGATCTTCGGCCAGCCGTTCGAGAACTTCGACGCAGGCTTCACCGCCGATGCCGAACGCATCGCGATCGCCTCGATGACCTCGCGCTGCCACGGCGGCTCGGTGCGCAGTGCCCGGCCCGGCGCCGGCATCACCTACCTGCTACCGGGTCCCATGGCTCCGGAAGGCCGACTGGTGACCGACCTGGTGTTCGAGAACGTCGACGTGCGCACGTTCCTCGCCCACGGCGGCTGGCAGAATCCGCCCTACTCGGGTGCGGCCAGCGGCACGCTCGTCGTCGACGCGCTCGACGGCAGCGACGTGATCGACTGCACCGGTCGCGGCACGCTGCGGATCGAACGCGCCGACCTCGGCGTCGTGCCGCTGTTCACCGCGATCTACGCGCAGCTGCCGCCGGCCGACCGGCCGCGGTTCGACGGCCTCGCGACGTCGTTCACCGTCGCCGACCGCGCGGTGCGGTTCGACGACCTGTCGGTGACTTCGAACATCCTCGGCGCGTCGGGCAAGGGCACGATGGCGTTCGACGGATACGTCGACATCCAGCTCACCCTGAAGAACCTGCTCGGCGCATCGGCCGATCCGTTCGTGATGCCGCTGATCGACTACCTCACGAGCAACATCGTCACGTTCCACCTGCACGGCTACCTGCGCGACCTGCACGCCGAGAAGCGCTGGGTCACCGAATCGGCCCCGGCGCGCCGCGAGGTCGTGCCGATGCCGCCGCTGCGGGGACGGCCGAAGGCCCCGGACTTCTGACCCGACGGCGCCGACGACGAACGCACGACGCACTCGTTGACGCCCGGCCGGTGATCCCGACACTGGCGCCGTGGTCTCCCTGCACGCCGTCGTCATGGCCGGAGGCTCCGGCACCCGCTTCTGGCCGGCCAGCCGCGGCACGCGCCCAAAGCAGTTCCTGCCGCTCGCGGGCGGCAAGCCGCTGGTCGAGGCGACGCTCGACCGGCTCGTCGGCCTCGTGCCGCCGGAACACGTCTGGGTCGCGACCAACAAGGCGCAGGCGAAGAACCTCGCCAAGCTGCTGCCGAACCTGCGCCGCGAACGACTCATCCTCGAGCCGGAGGCGCGCGACACGGCACCGTGCGTGGCACTGGCCACCGCGACCATCGCCGCGCGCGATCCCGACGCGACGATGCTGGTGCTGCCGTCGGACCAGCTGATCGAACCCACCGACGCGTTCCAGGCGATGCTGCGCCAGGGCATCGCGCTGGCGCAGGACGGC
>JAEUHV010000604.1 GCA_016794485.1 Planctomycetota bacterium | reverse complement strand
GACGTCCTGAACGACATCGTCGCGTCGTTCCATCCCGATCCGCAGCACGAGGAGATCGACTCGCCGAGCGGGCGGCGACCGTTGCAGGCGGCGATGTTGGCGGAAGTGGCGAAGCTGGTCCCGCAACTCACCCGTCTCCGCAGCAGTTCCGAGTCGAGCGAGGAAGCGAAGCTGGCGGCGGACCTTCTGCGGCGGCTCGACGGCTGACGGACGCGACCGGTGTCGGCCCTGGGCGCGGTTGACGTTCGAATCGCTGCTTGGTAGAGACGTGTAGCGGCTGGCCGATGCGACGAAAGGGCGCGTTGGCGCGGCTGGAACCTCTCGCCCAAGTTGTGCCGATGAAGAAGCGTCACCGCGAAGGAACAGGCGTCGCACGTTGTTGCGTCCCACCTCCGAGCCTCCGAGCCTCCGAGCCTCCGAGCCTCCGAGCCTCCGAGCCTCGGAGGCGACCGTGATGTCGTCCAGTCTTGCCACGGTCGACCGCCCCGAGACCTGGGTGGTGATGGTGCGGCGCTTGGCGAAGAAGTTCGCCGCGCGCCGGTTTCGCGATGAAGTGATCAGCGACACCCTGCTCGCCATCGTGCAGCGCGTCCGCAGCAAGCGACCGCTCGATCGGTTGGTGGCTTTTGCCAAGACCATCGTGCGGAGGCTCGCGATCCGTGCGGCGTTTCGAGAGCGGTTGCACCGGGAGGTCGACGCCGACACCGTCGCCGGTTCGCCCGTCGCACCTGACGACCACGGACTAGGCCGGCCCGTGATTCGCATCGCCAGCCTGCGTGGCGATCGGCAACGATGGCTGTGCCGCCGAGTGCTTGCTAGGTGGTCGTGCGAACGCATGGCCGAGGCGTCCGGACTCAATGTGGGCGAGGTTCGCCGCCAAGTCCTCGAACTCAGTTCCAAGATTCTGTCGCTGACGCAAACCGCTTGATGAAAGCGGTATGCGCCTTCTGGTGCATTCGACATGGGCGGCGAACTCCCACGCGCGGGTACTCGACCTTCGAGCCATCCTCGCGTGGATCACGAAGCGATCCGCGGGGTCGAGCTGCTGCCCCTCCCTGCTCGCCGGGTCATCATGAGAACTTCGCACGCCCCTGCCAGGGCTTCGTCGCCGTTCGTGTTCGCCGTGCTCCTGTCCACGGCCATCGGTCTGGCACAGAGCAACCCGTCGGCCGCGATGCCGAACGAGTGCTGCACCGAAGTCACGGCGAACTTGTCGCAGCTCGGCGACTTCGGCCTCCTCGAAGATGCCGGAGAGGTGCGCACCAAGCTCGACACCTACGGCACAGCCCTTCTCGCGGTGCGGAACTCGCGGCCACCGTCCGGCCTGATCGGCATGGCGGAGATCTACCAGAACCTCTTTGTCGTCGACGGCAGCGGCCCGGCGTGGGGCAACACCGGCGTCTTGCTGAAGGGCGGTGGCATCCCGGTCCCGGACGTGCATGCCGAGCACCTCGTCGGTCCGGCCGCTGGCCAAGGCGCCCTCGGCTTCCAGCCGCGCCCCGGCAATTTCCCAGGCAACATCATCTACGAGGTCAACGAGACCTACTACCAGTACGGCGGCCCACTCGAAACCGGCGCCAGCCCGCAGACCACTGCTGTCTACGCAGCGGAAGGGCAGGGCTTCACGGTTTCCTACCCGCTGTCCAACAACTTGTCGGGCGCGAAGCTGTTTCGTTATGGAACCGCACCGAACGAGTACGTCGAGGTCAAGCACGTCGATGGCTCGGTCGCGCACTTCGAGCAGTTCAACCCGTACGTGAGTGCCTGGACGCCGCCCTCGGGCACAAGGCTGTGGCGCATCACGTGGGTGCGTGACCCGTACGACAACCAGGCGGCTTACACCTACGACTCGGCCAACCGCCTCGAGCGCATCGACTACCCGAACGGCATCCGGCAGACGTTCGACTACGCTCAGTGGGCAGGCTTCAGCGGCGCGTTCGACTGCTTGAAGATCAGCTTCTCGCTGACGGCCGGCGGTGCGGTGCCCGCCGAACTGTCGGCGCGCAACTGGGGAATGGTGTTCGCCGGCAGCAACGGCACGGCGCAGGGCCGGCACTTCGGCGCCAAGCTGTTCCGCACCTATTCGGCAACGCGCGGCGTGCTCGTCGACGCGACGCCGCACACGCCCTATGCACTCGATGCCAATTCGGTCGTACAGGGCCAGATCGTGCACGAGTTCAGCTACAACGCCCAGAACGGCAGGTTGACCGAGACGCAGCGGGTGAACGGCAGCGGCGCGTTCGTCTATGACCTGTTGATCTACCCTATCGGCCTGCCGCCGCAGGAGATCCTCGAAACGCAATTCCACCTGTCTGGCCCCGACATCGGCCGCACGAGCCTGCAGACGCGTGTGATGACCGGCGAGTTCGTCGCGGTCACCTATCCGGCCGCGGAGCGTGACGAGGACATCCTGACGCAGGACGACCTGAACACGATGCGGGCGATCGAGGTGACGAATGCCACCGGCACCAAGCGTCGCTTCGAGTTCGCGGGCGGATCGGGTCGCCTCTACTCGGTGATCACCAAGGCCAGCAACGACGTGAACGGCCGGCCGCGTGCATCACACGTCACGACCGAGAACAACGGCATCAACGGCAACGGTGAAGGCGTCGCCAGCAGCGACATCGAGCCCGACACGCTGACGGTCTACAACATTTACAGCCTGGGCTGCGTCTGCAACAAGCCGAGTGAGCGTCACTTGATCTCGGTGCGCAACGGCGATGAGAAGCGGCGCAAGACGCTTTTCGAATACGACCCGGTGTCGCGGCTCGTAACGAAACGCAAAGAACCGAACCCGGAAGCCGGGGCCGGGCCGTTCGCGCCGCACGTCGAGTGGATCTACACGTACATCCGAACCAACGACAACTTCACGGCGACCCAGGACTGGGGTGCTTGGCTGCTCAAAACCGAGGTCATTCCGGACCCGAACAGCCCGGGCGGCACCGCGACTTACGAATACACGTACGACGATTGGATGCTGCGCACCGACTCCGCGCGCCACGGCCGCATGGCTGGCAAAGTCGAACGCAGCCTCGCCGGCGTTCGCATCCAGGAGACATTGACGGGGGCGCCCTCTACATCGCCGACCGCGGTCGTGCAGACCGTGCTGCGCAACCTGCCGACGCTGCCCGCGAACCTGCCCATGATGGGCTACGTGAAGGGCATGCCGCGCAAGGTCACCGACGGCGACGGCGTCGACACGGTGTTCGAGTACTCGAACTCGGGCCACCTTACCGCCGAGATTGTCGGCGGTGTGCGGTCGGAGTTTGTGATTGACGCCGCCAGCAACGTCACTTCGACGATCGAGAACGTCGGCTCGTCGATTCCGTTGACGACCACGTTCACGCTCGAACTCGCGACCGGCGACGTGCGCACGGCCACGACGACCAGCGGCGTCCTGCGGGTCAGCGAGACGTACTTCGACCGCTTTGGCCACGCCGCGATCGAGCGGCACAACAACCTCGCGTCGAACGGCAACAAGCCGACGCACTACGGCGCCAGCCCTGGTGCTGCCCGCGATTGGGTCGAAACGCATAGTATCTACCACCACTACCGGCTGCTCGAAACCTACGTCGACCGCAAGCCGCTCGACGAACTCGCCGGCGGCGCGCAGTTCCTGGCGACGGAGTACACCTACGGCACCGACGGCCGGCTGCTCAGCACCAAGAACCCGAACGGCAGCACGACCGAGTACTTGTTCGACGGCTACGGGACGCTCTACCGCACGGTGGTCAAGAACCCGGCGGGCACCGCCGAAGTGAAGACGGGCAAGAGCTTCGTCAGCCCGTTCCTCGAAGTGACTGCTTCGTACGTCGCCAACGGCAGCGACCATCTGTGGACGGTCATCACGCGCAACGACGCGGGCGCGATCACCAAGATCCGCGAGCCGCTGGCCGATGTGCCGACGGGATACGGGGCCTACTCGACGGGCGGCGCCGAGCATCGGTTCGAGGTCGACAAGCTCGGGCGGGCGACCAAGGCGCAGACGTTCGCCGACGGCACGTCGACGACCCCGCTGCAGGTGCGCGAAATGCGCTACGACCAGCTCGACCGGCAGATCTGGCAGCGCGACCAGGTGCTGGGTGCGGGCTCGGGCGACCACTACACGGCCTGGCACTACAAACCCGGCAGGCTGTCGCAATACGAAGGGGTCGAACGCACCGGGGTCGGCAAGACGACCTACGTGTGGAACGCGATGGGCCTCTTGACGACGGTGAATAGCGGCAAGCGCACGTCGGACCAGGCGGTCTATTCGGCCACGGGCTACCGCTACCTGGCGAACACGGCGTTTGTCGAGTTCGTCGACACGACGGACCTCGAGCCGGTGAGCGGCTACCGCACGACGTCGACGAAGTACGACCGCGATCCGTTCGGGCGCGTGACCAAGATCACGCAGTTCGACGCGCAGGCGCAGCAGACGCAGCTCGAGCACTTCTACGGCTACAACAGCCACGGGCGCGTCGACTGGTACAAGGACCCGGCGCAACGTGAGCAGTGGTTCTTGCCGGACGCAGTAGGGCGGGTTCTGGAGCACGTTCGGGTCGGCACCGGTGGCAGCACCATCACGAACACGGCGTCGTACGTGGACTTTGGCGAAGCCGACGGGCGCACCAAGGAGACGCGCATCGACGGGCTGGCCTACACCGCGAATCCGCAGACGCACGCGACGACCACGCACTGGGACTATGCGGGGCGGCCGTTCATCGTGCAGAATCCGGGCAGCGACGGCATGCCGACATCTTCCAGCCCGAACAAGGTGATGACGTTGTACGCGGAGTACGACGGTGCTTCGCGGCTGTCTGCGCTCTACGACGGGGACTTCGGCAAGACCGAGTTCTTCCGCGACGGCCCTGGGCGCGTGATCCTGCGTCGGCTGGTGAACTCGACGGCGTCGGTGGACCGCGTCTCGCAGTGGAACACGATCGACTGGCTGCGGCGCGATGCGCTCGGGCAACTGGTCGAGAACGACTACCGCGGTGGCGTCGGCTATGAGTACCCGATGGGCACGGAGAACTTCGTGCAGGACAGCCTGGGGCGCGTCCACTCGGAGAAGTTCACGTCGGCGTTCGCGACGGCGCATACGCTGAGGACCACGTCGTCCTGGTCTGGTGGCAATCCGTTCCGGGCAGAGCTGACCTACGACGACCAGCTGACCAGCGGGTCGAGCACCGGCCCGTCGGGTATGGAGACGGCGAAGATGACGTTTGGCCGCGACGAAATCGGGCGGCTGAGCACGATCGAGTGGGACCGGGCACCGGGAGCCACGGGCCAGCAGCGGTCGCTGGCCGACTACGGCTGGGCCGGCGGGCTGCGGCGAACGCGCACGGTGCACGTGCAGGGCGGGCAATACCCGCAGATGCGTTCGGAGTTCCAATTCGATCGCTACGGGCGGCTCTTGCAGCTCAAGGACGACTTCTACACGTCGTCGAGCAGCTTCACGCCGAAGTCGCAGTTCGACTACGAGTACGACGCAGCCAGCAACCTGACGAAGGAGAAGTACGCCAAGGTCGGCGGGCGCGTCGGTGATCGCTTCGCCTACGACGGCTTCCATCGGCTGACACAGGCCTGGATGGGCGTCGATCAGGCGACGATGGACGCGGCGAATCCACCGGCGACGTTCACGTCGAGCCAGGTGCACGAGTACCTGACGTATGGACTCGATGAGGCGAACAACCGGACGTCGACCTCGTCGCTGGTGGCGACGACGCCGGATGTGACGACGTACTCGCTGCAGGACGACACGCACTGGCAAGGGGCCAGCAACCGCTACAACACGGTGGCGCTGCCCGGGGCTTCGGCGACTTTCCTGGAGTACGACGACCGCGGCAACCTGACGTACGACGGGAAGTTCAAGTACCGTTACGACTACATGAACCGCCTGCAGGAAGTCTGGCGGGTCATTCCGGTCGGCGAGGTGCCGGTCGACGGGGAGAAGTACGGCGTCGTGCAGGAGGGTGCGCTCGACGACGCGCAGAAGGACGTGAAGCTCGAAGTGCCGGATCTGTACTCGCGGCTGGCGCACGAGCACACGGACCCGATCTTCCGCGCACGGCTGCGAGCGACGATTACGGGTGGGGTGATCCGGATCACGCCTACGGCGCAAGGTGGTGGCGGGCGGCCGGGCTTCGTGCCGATCAACGGGACGCTCGAGCTGGTTGCGGTCTACCTCTACGACGCGTTCAACCGGCGCACGACTTCGATCCTCGTCGATCCGTCGGTCGGGGAGACGCAGCTGCACACGTGGGACGGGTGGCGGCAGTGCTCACAGCATCGGGTGGAGCCGAACGCGCAGGGAACGTGGGTGGCGACGCCGACGAAGCAGTTCGTGTGGGGTTCGCGACTGGATGAGATGGTGGCGTACCGGCGGTCGACGGCGAGCGGCTGGGTCAACTACTACGTGGTCCACGGTGGGCAGGACACGGCGGCGAAGCTTGTCGACTCGACAGGCTTGGTGGTTGAGCAGTACGAGTACGACCCGTATGGGCGGGTTAAAGTGTTCGCCGGTGGTGGGGTGTACGCGGCTTCGACGGTGGGGCTGCCGTTCCTGTGGAAGGCGATCCGGTTGGACGAGATCACTGGACTGCTGCAGATGCGGAATCGATACTATTCAGTTGAATTTGGGCGCTTCTGTTCGGGCGACCCGATTGGCTCATGGGGTGACAATATGAACGCAGGCAACTCTTATTGCTACGTTGGTAATTGCCCGTTGTCTGCGTCGGATCCGATGGGGCTTTTCGGTACGTCTGATCACATCGAGATCACTCTCGAGGCACTAAAGGGTAGTGGACTG
>JAEUHV010000600.1 GCA_016794485.1 Planctomycetota bacterium | reverse complement strand
TCGGGCTCTCGCTCTTCCATCAGCACGTTGCACTGGAACTCAACCCCGTGCCAGACCTGATCGCCGCCACGGCGACCAACGGTCTGTGGCTTCGCCTCGGATCGTTCTAATGGAAGGGGAATCAGCCGACATCCGTGCTCGACTGCGGCCACGCCTCACGGCTGACGGAAGTCGAACGCGTCGCTGAGTGCGAACAGGCCGTTGGCCGGCGTCGGCGTCAGCTCGCCCGCCAGGGCCAGCAGCTGCTGGCCGAAGGGCGGCAGCACGAGTCGCACGGCCGCGCCGACCGCAACGGGCACGAGGGAGTTCGTCCCCGCAGCATCGCCGATCGCGCACGCACGTCCACGGAGTTCCCTCCTGGCGGGCACCCGTGGCTCGAGGGTGCGCCGCGGCGACTACTTCGCATCGGCAGCTGCGGCCAGCCAGCGACAGGCCGCGGCCAACACTGGATCGTCCGCCGTGCCGAAGCGCATCCAGTCGATCGCCACCTTCTCGTCCGGCAAGATCACGTCGTCGTAGGTCTTGCCGGTACGATCTGCATCGACGCTGACGGTGAGCACGAGCAACGCACCGTCGGCGAGCGGCTGCGAGGCGTTCGCAGTGGGAACCCCGCGGGTTGCTTCGCCGAAGCGGCGAGTCCGCGCGCGACCGGCGAATGCGACTACGACCGCCTCGCCGGAGCTCGCGGTCATCGAACCGGTGAGCAATGCGACCGGAAGATCGGCCCGCAGCGGCTGTGGCTGCTTCACCCGGGCCAGCTCGTGGTCCCCGGACTTCGCCGCACCGCGTGCTGCGTCGTAGCTCCAGTCGGTGCTGCCGTTCGCGCTCACGAACGAGCCGACCTTGCCGTCGCCGGCGAGCGGACCGATGCCGGCGAGCATGGGCCACATGTTGCCACCGGTGTTGCGGCGCAGGTCGACGATGCAGCCGCGCAGCGTGCCGCCGTCGATCTGGCCGAGCAGTTCGTGCACCGTGTCGTCGTAGGTCGCGGCCTTCGGGCCGCCGCCGAGCCCAGGCAGTTCGAGGTAGGCGATGCCGCCGTCGAGCAAGCGCCCGGTCGGCGGCAGGTACTCGTCGAAGTCCGCGAGAGACACTTGCACCGCGCGCCGAGGTGCGGTCCCGGTCTGCACCCGCAGATCGAGCGTAGCCGTGCTGCCGTCGCGGCGCAGCCCGCTGCGGAACAGTCGCCCGAACTCGCGGCGCGGCAGATCGCCGAATGCGTCGACGCCGACGACCTCGACGATCCGGTCGCCGAGAGCCAGACCGGCTGCCGCCGCTGGACTGCCCGGCACGACCTGCGCCACGACCGCATCGGGATGCACGACGAAGAGACCAGTCGCCTTCTCCGCCCGCCCGGCGGCGAGGCTCTTGGCGGCTGCGGGCTCGAGCAAGAAGCTGTGCTTGTCGCCGAGTGCGGCGAGCGCCTCGCGGATCGCTGGATAGGTAGCCGCCGTGGTCGCTGCGCCGGCGGCATCGATCGTCGCCTTGGCCTTCGCGCGCAGCGCCTTCCAGTCGGTCGCCTGCATGCGCGAGCCACTCTCGATCCGGTCCAGGACGTCTTCGAGGTATCGCGTGGCCTCTGGCGATGCCTCGCCTTCCTTGGTCTGGGTGCGTGCCGGGTTCGCGAGCAGGAGCAGGGGAACGGCGAAGTTGAGCAGTAGGCGCATGGTGGGGTGCTACGAAGAAGATGCGCAGCCAGCGAACGCTCCTACCGTGCAACCGCATCCCAACCGCTGAAGCCGGTCGCGACGCCGCCAGGTTCGACGATCCCGCTGCTGCCCCAGGCGAGCCGGCACCGCCCACCGCACTACCTTCCGCGGATTTTCCTGCCAAGGAACGCATCCGCGAACGCCGCCGCGCCCCGGCATTCCGCCCGCTTCGCCGCCCCCAGCGTCGACCGCCGCCTGCACGCCGTCACGCGCGCCTGCTGAGCCCCGGCCGCTCCCCCACTCCGCTACCTCGAGAAGCGGCCGGCAAGGCAGACACAGCGCGATGGCGAACCTGACTCCGACCGGTCACCGCGCCGCGATCTGCATCGAAGCGAACGGCGCATCGAAGATGCCCGGCGGTGCTGTGCTGCAGTTGCCCCACGACGTCGCCATGCCGATCGCCGACGCCAAGGCGGCGCCCCCCTACGCGGTCCAGCTGGCGAACTCGTGACGATGCCGCTCGTCTGGACTGGCAAGTGACAGCAAGCCGGGCGCCGCGCCGCCGTGGCTCCTGCTCGCCGCCGTTCACTGGTAGCCCAGGCGAGCCCAAACCCCGTTGCTGAGGTCGTAGCCGAGTGGCCCCGCCGTCGGCGCCCAGAACGCCTGCAGAGCGATCTCGAAGCCGGCCAACTGCGGCACCGCCGGCAGCGGCAACGACGTGCTCCACGTCGGCGTCGACGGCGCACCGAGCGCGAAGCCGGCGCCGAGGTCGAACCACGCGAAGCAGCTGCTGGCGCCTAGCCACACCGGCCCGCTCGGCTGCAGGCTGCCGACCAGGATGCCGCTGGTGTTGGCCGGGGCGAACTGGCCCGCGATCACCATCGTCTGTCCGAGCACCGGGCGCGTCGCACCGAGCTGCGGAAAGAACGGCCCCGCACCGCAACCGCCGCCCTGCGGCTGCGCCTCGGCGAGGATGCGGCCCGAGATCACGCTCCAACCGTCGGATCCACTGCCGTAGCGCGTGACCGCGAAGTCGCCGGCACCGTCATCGTCGACATCCCCGATTCCGGCCACCTCGCCAAGACCGTTGGCACCCGGCCAGTTGGGCAACGACCATTGCCGCCTCGCGCCGGCACCCGAAAGAGCCTCGAGACTGCTGACGCCGTTGGTGAAACGGATCAGCCCGAAGTCTTGCGTGCCGTCCTGATCGAGATCGCCGAGCCCCGCGATCGAACTCCCGATGCCGGAGCCGTTCGGGCTCGTGCGCTGGAAACGCACCGCACCGAGCGCCGGCTCGTGCACCGTCAACAGGCCCTGGCTACCGGGACCGGTGAGATTCGGGCGGAAGTAGAACACCTCGCGCTTGCCGTCGCCGTCCAGGTCGAGCGTCTCCACCGTGCGGCCGCTGTCGGACTCCGTTGGTCCCACGGACCAGAGCACCGCGCCGGTGACCAGGTTGCGGACCTGCATCGGGCCAGAGCTCTCGGCGCAACACGCCACCTCCGACTTGCCGTCGCCGGTGAGATCCCCGACCGCGCGCACCGTCACATTGCCGCTGGCGATGCTCTGCAACGGGACCCCGGGCAACGCGGTCAGGTTGTTGCCGCGCAGCACGCGCAGCGTGCAGCCGCCGATCGCACCGGAATAGGTCGAGACCACGAGGTCGCCGATGCCGTTGCCGTCGAAGTCGCCGACCGCGGCCGCGGAGCGGTAGTCGCTGCCCGGCAGCGACGTGAGCAGCTGACCGGTCGCACCCGAGAACACGCGCAAGAGCGAGTAGGCCACCAGCAGCACATCGCTGCGGCCGTCGCCGTTCACGTCCCCGATGCCGATCGCGTCGACCTCGTTCTGCAGGCCGATCTGCGGCAGCGTGTGCAGCGGCTGCCCGGTCTCGCCGCTGACGATCACCACCGATACCACGATCTGCGACAGCTGCGTGTCCCACGTCAGCGCCACGAAGTCGGTCTCGCCGTCGCCATCGGTGTCGCCGGCGGGGCGCAGCGTGCGGACGTCGACGCCGGTCGGCAGCGTGTGCGAACTCAGCAGATGTTGGGCCGCGGCCAGCGATGGCAACAGGAGCAGGACGAAGGGAGCGATGGCGCGGGCGAGCATGGCAGTTGGGGCGTGGGGGTAGGCAAAAGAAGCTGCAGTCCCGAACCACCCGGAAACCAACCGCGCGAGTTTGCCGCTCGATCACCACCCCGTCCAGGGGAGTAGGCGACTCAAGCAGCGTCCACGGACCACCCGAGGCCGACGTCAGCACGATCCCCGCCTCCGATCCCGGTCAAAGCCACCATCGCACTCTATCGCGAACCGGCATTCCGCTCGT
>JAEUHV010000547.1 GCA_016794485.1 Planctomycetota bacterium | reverse complement strand
CTTTCACGTAGCCCTCGCGCGCGTGGTCGCCGGTGAACGCGCGCGGCACCGCGGCGAGTCCGTCGTAGCGGTTGGTCAGCATCGCCTCGACCTGCACACGGCCGGCGGCGAGCAGCTCCTGCGCGCGCCGGTACACGCTCGGTCGGCCATCCGCGTCGAAGCCGCCCGAGGCACCGACCGAGGTCACCAGCGTCGCCTCGCGCCACTGCACCGGATTGAGCAGTGACATCGGCGCATCGCCGTGCCCGATGCCGTACATCAACACGGTCGCCTGCTTCCTGACAAGGCGCGGGATCACGCCCCACACCGACCCAGCCCCGGTCGCCTCCACCACGTATTCGGCACCGCGTCCGCCGCTCGCCTGCAGCACCGCGTCGCGCACCTGCGCCGGCGGCACCGCCAGCGCCCCGATCGCCTGCGCCAACGCGCGCTTGGTCGGGCTCGGATCGCACACCACGACCGCGCCGTCGAATGCGAACACCGAACGCAGCACCTGCACGAACAACAGCCCTGCCGGTCCGGCCCCGAGCACGACCGCCGTGCGCACGCGCGACGCACCATCGCCCGAGAACCGGTAGCGCGTGTGCGCGCGTTCGCCGAAGTCGGTGCAGTGCAGCACGCACGCCAACGGCTCGGCCATCGCCGCGGCCGGGAACGCGACGCCGTCGGCGATCGGCAGCACGTTCACCGCGGGCACGACCAGTTCCTCGGCGAAGCCGCCGGTGAGCCCGGTGATGCCGTGTTCCTGGAAGTACTCGCACTGGTGGCTGTGGCCGGTGGCGCAGTACTCGCACTCGGGAACGCGCCGTTCGCTGCGGCAGTTGCGGCCCTGGTCGACGACGACCCGAGTCCCCACGCGAACGTCGGCCACGGCCTTGCCGACCTCGACCACCGTGCCGGTGATCTCGTGGCCGAGCACCTGCGGCGCCACCTCGAACGGGATCGGCACGCCGTCGCGATCGAAGTGGAAGTTCGACTCGCCGGCGAAGATGTGCAGGTCGGTGCCGCAGACGCCGACCGCCGCCGGCCGCACGCGCACGTCGTGCGGGCCGAGCCCGGGCGACGGCACGTCGATCAGTTCGAGCCGCTGCGGCGCGACGAGGGCGCAGGCGCGCATCACAGCGACACCGACTGCTCGGCCCAGAGTTGGAACTCGCGGTGCTTCTGCACCTCGGCCTTCGCCAGCACCTCGCCACCGGCCGTCCGCACGACGTGTTCGAACACCCGACGGCCGACCTGCGGGATCGTCTCGATGCCGCTGACGATCGTGCCGGCGTCCAGGTCGAGGTCGTTCTTCATGCGCTCGAAGATCGGCGTGTTCGACGTCAGCTTGAGCACGGGCGCGATCGCGTTGCCGATCGTGGTGCCGCGGCCGGTGGTGAACACGACGACGTTGGCGCCGGCCCCGACGAGGCCCGGGGTCGACTCCTGGTCGTAACCCGGTCCCTGCATCAGCACGAGACCGCGCGTCTGCGGCGGAACGGCGTAGCCGGTGCAGCTCTCGACGCGCGTCGTGCCGGCCTTCGCCATGGCACCGAGCGACTTGATGGTGATGTTGAGCAGGCCGCCCTTGATGTTGCCCGGGCTCGGGTTGTCGTCGAGCCGCGTGCCGAACTTGCCGGCGTACTCCTTGTACCAGTCGACGAACGCGAACACCTCGCGCGCCGTCGCCAGGTCCTTGGCGCGCGCGGCGAACAGGTGCTCGCCGCCGCAGAACTCCGGGATCTCGGTGATCATCACCGTGCCGCCGTGCTGGATCAGCAGGTCGGCGGCGTGGCCGAGGGCCGGGTTCGCCGACAGGCCGGAGAAGCCGTCGCTGCCGCCGCACTTGACGCCGAGCGTGATGTGCTCGGCCGAGACCTCGCTGCGCGTCGCCCGGTTGGCGACCTCGAGCATCTGCGTCACCAGCTCGAGCCCCTTCTGGATCGCCTCCTGCGTGCCGCCGCACTCCTGCACGCCGATCCAGTGCACCGGCTTGTTCGTCGACAGGCCGCCGCGCCGCTTCAGGTACTTGTCGAGCAAGGTCAGGTTGGTCTTCTCGCAGCCGAGGTCCATGAACAGGACCGCGCCGACGTTCGGGTGGTCGGCATAGTTGGCGAGCGTGCGCAGCATCACGTCGAGGTTGGTGCCGTCGCTGCAGCCGCAGCCCTTGTTGTGCGGCAGGGCGACGACGCCGTCGACGTTCGGGTACTTGGCGCGGCTCCACAGCGTGAACTCGGCGATCGTCGCGATCTGCGCCGCCTCGTGGCTGCTGCACATGCTGGTCGGCACGATGAGCACCCAGTTGCGCGTGCCGACGCGACCGTTGTCGCGCCGGAAGCCGCGGAACTTCGCACGCTGCACCGCGGGAACGTAGTCGGGTGGCGGATTGTGCAGCGTCGCCGGCAGGTCGCGCACGACCGGCACCTCGTTGCTCATGTTCGCGTGGCTGATCGGCTCGCCGGCGGCGATGCCCTTCGAAGTGCCGATCGGCTGGCCGTACTGCAACACGAACGTGCCGGCGGCGACCGCGCGCGTGGCGAAGCGGTGCCCCGGGGTGACCTCGCCCCGGATCGTCACCGTGGCGCCGTCGGGAAACGCGACCACGTCACCGGCGACGAGGCCGGTCTTGACGATGGCCACGTTGTCCTGGTCCGACACGACGACGGCGCATTGCGCCAGGGGACGGGGCGACGACGGGAGGGACGACATGTGGGGCCGCGATGGTAGCTGCTCGCCCGCGGCGCCGCCGCATCAGCCTCGCCGCAGCCGTTCTTCGACCGCGGCGACGAACGCCAACAGGTCACCGAGGTCGCGTTCGACGATGCTGCGCACGATCCTGGGATCCACCCGAAGGTACCGATGCACGACGACGTTCCGGAACGCGACCATGCGACGGCAGGTGTCGCGCTGGCCAGGGGTCAGCCAGCCGGCCGCACAAAGACGCTCGAAGACCTGCTGGTGTCGGCCGGCTCCCCGAGAATCAGGTCCGCGGCGATGGCGAACGCGGCATCGAGCATCGCCTGGATCGCGATCTGCAACGTGTGTTCGACGAACCGCCGTTGCACGGTGTCTCGGTCGAGGTCGTCGAGCTTCGCCAACCGCTGCAGGTCGGCGACGCATTCGCGCACGAACGCCAACCGCTACTCGCTCGCGAGCAGCGCTTCGTCGACTGGAAGCTGCTCGCCATCGGCACGCGGCACGGCGCCACCGAGTTCCATGGTCGCCACGACGACTTCGGGCCGGCACCGATCGGCTTTGCGTTCGAACTCGCCCCGGCGGATGGCCCGAACGTGGCGCCGTCGATGCACTGGGCCTACGGCTGGAAGTAGCGCTCCCACCGGCCCATGGCGACGCGGTGCGGCGGACCGACAGCATCGGGCGAAGTCCCCGGCTGCAACGGCGGCGACGAGCGCCACGTTCTGCCGCCCTTCGCCGGTTGCCGGCCGCCCAACCTCCGGCAGAATCCTGTCCGCTCGCGGCCTCACCACGCAATCCACCCCCATGCGCATCCACGCTTCCCTCGCCGGTCTGCTGCTCGCCAGCGCAGCGCTCGCCCAATCCGTCCTCCCGCCGTTCGACACCACCTACCAGTTCGCGAACCTCGGCACCGTGCCGAACCTCGGCACCTACGGCGGCACCGCGTTCCTGCCGAGCGACCCGAACATCGTGCTGGTCGCGCCGTACCCGCAGAACGTGATCCGCGCGATCCCGTTGGTGCGCAACACGCAGGGCTACATCACCGGCTTCGGCGCCGCAGTGAACGTCGCCACGGTCGGCGGCACCGACGGCGGCCTCGCGTTCGGCCCGACCGGCGTGCTGTTCTCGACCTGGTACGGGCCCAACCGCCTGAGCCAGATCAAGCCCGGCAGCCTCGCCACCGATCGCGTCGACGACCTCGGCCCGGTCGGCGTCGGCGGCTCGGTCGGCACCTGCGCGTTCGTGCCCGCGGGCTTCCCGGGTGCTGGCCGCTTCAAGGTCGTCTCGTGGAGCGCTTCCACGTTCTACGACCTGCCGCTGACGCCGGACGGCAACGGCACGTTCGCGCCCGGCACCGCCGGGCCCGGCATCGTCGTGCAGGGCGGCCCCGAGGGCATGGTCTACATGCCGCAGAACGCTCCGCTGCTCGGCGGCAAGCTGCTGCTCGCCGAATGGAGCCCCGGCAACATCGCCGCCTACGACATCGACGCGAACGGCGATCCGATCGTGAGCACGCGCCAGGTCGTGGCCGGTGGCGCCTTCGGCTTCGGCGGCGGCGCCGTCGATCCGGTCACCGGCGACGTCGTGTTCTTCGGCGGCAGCGGCCAGCTGCTGATCCTGCGCAATGGGGCCGCCTGCGGCACCTACACCGGCTACGGCAACGCGTCGCCGGGCGCGCTCGGCACGCCGACGATCAGCGGAGCCGGGTGCGCGCGCATCGGCCAGACGATCACGATCGGCACGACCGGTCCGCAGAACGGCATCGGCATCATCGCCGCCGGCTACCAGCTCAACCTGAATTACCTGAACATCAACGTGCTGCAGAGCCTGACCGCGACGGTGATCAGCGTCCTGGACGCCACCGGCCAGGGGTCGTTGTCGCTGCCGATCCCGCTGAACCCGGCGCTCGGCAACAACCACACGTACTTCCAGGTGGCGTATCTCGACGCGTCGACGAGTTCGGGCCTGATCTCGAGTGCCGGTCTCGACATCCTGATCCGCTGATCGCAGCCGCCTCTGCCCGGACTAGCCGCGGCGCCTGACCGCGGCGAGTAGCGCGCGCTGGCGCGGGTCGACGTCGGCCTCACCGCGCATGCGGCCCTCGATGGTCTCCGCGAGCGGCAGACCCATCGGCGAAATGCCCCCGACGTAGGCGCCCGCTTCGACGAGCCGCAACGCCAGCGGCCAGTTCTCGGTGTTGATGGCGCCCCACACGCCGCCGCAACCGCCCTGCCCCTTCGCCTGCAGGTCGGCCCCGCGGGCGAGCAGGAGTTCGAACACTTCGGGCGCCACCGACTTCGCGGTCGCCGCGAACCAGTTCGGGCTGCCGAACGCGTCGATCCGGTTGGGGTCGGCCCCGGCGTCGAGCAGCCACTGCACCGGCTCGATCCCGTAGTGGCGCGCCCCGTAGATCGCCAGCACCAGCGGCGTCTGTTCGCCGGGTTCGTTCGGGTCGGCGCCCTGCTGCAACAGCGTGCGCACTTCGACGCGACGGGCGGGATCCTGTTCGGCCGCCTGCAGCGCCGAGGTGAGATCGGTCGAACCCCACATCCGGCCGCCGGCGAGCCGCGCCAGCTGGAACGGAATCAGCGCCTGCGTCACCGCCAGGAACAGTGCGGGTGAACTCACCACGGCGAACGCTGCGAGCCGCAGCCATTCGGTCTGCGTGCGCACGAACACCAGCACGGCCACGGCCAGCAGGGCCCCGGGCAGCACGAACAGCAGCGCCGCGACCGACAACGGATGGGTCTTCGACGGTCCCGCCGCGGCGAGACCGAGCAGGAACCACAGGCCGATGCCGAGCGCATCGAGCGCCGCGAACGACCAGAACAGCGCCTTCAGGAGCATGCCCTGGTGATCCGGAAGCCCAGGCGAACGTGGCGGCCTCGGCGCCCATTCTGCCGGCGTTCAGCGCGGCAGGTCGGAGCGGTCCAGGTCGCCGGCCGCGTGCAGTTCGCGGAACCGCGCGATGGTCGCGCGCACGCCGGCGGCGAGCGGCGTGTGCGGCAGGTTCGGATACGCCGCCCGGATCGCCGCCCCGTCGAGCTGCGGCGGGATCGGGATGCGCGGTCCCTGGCAGGTGATCGTGCCGCGCGCCGCGGGCACTTCGGCTTCGATCGCCCGCACGACGTCACCGACGTCGACCGTGTCGCCGTGCAGGTTGTAGAGATGCGCGCCCGGTTCGCCGCCGTCGGCGCAGGCCAGGAACGCGGCGGCGGTGTCGCTGGCGTGCACGAAGTCGGTCGGGCCGGTGAAGCCGATCTTGAACGGCACGCCGAGCACCGCCGCCTTCATCGCCGTGGACGGCCCCGAGGTCATGCCCTGGTCGCGGCCGACGCCGTAGACCGTCAGCGGCCGCAGCCCGACGCTGGTCAGCTTCTTCTCGAGCCAGTAGATGCGCGCCGTGCCTTCGTTGCACTGCTTGTAGACGCCGTAGTGCGTGACCGGCGCGCACGCGACCTGCTCGGTGACGGCGGTGCCGTCGTCCTCGCTCGGCCCGAACACCGCCGCCGAACTGGCGTAGACCACGCGCGCGACCCCGGCCGCCAGCGCCGCTTCGAACACGTGGATCGTGCCGAGCACGTTGACGCGTGCGCCGAGGGCCGGATCCTGGCGGCAGAACGGCACCTGCAGGCCGGCGAGGTGCACGATCGCGCGCGGCCGGCACGCCGCGACTTCGCGTTTGGTGGCCTCGAGGTCGGTGATGTCACCGCGCACGAAGCGCACGCGCGCGAGCCCGTCGGCGCCGAGCAGGGCGCGGATGCGGCGCGGGTCGCCGCCGAGGTCGAACACGACCGGATGGTCGCCGCGGGCGACGAGTTGCTGCACGACCCAGGCGCCGATGCAGCCGAGCGCGCCGGTGACGAAGTAGGTGTCGTTCATGCGATGCCGTAGATACGCGCTGCGTTGCCGCCGAACAGCTTCGCCTGGGCGGCCGGCGCGAGTTTCTGCGCCCAGCCGGCGAGCAGGTCGTGCACGGCCGCGTAGTCGCGCGCCGCCACGAGGCAGACCGGCCAGTCGGACCCGAACACGATCCGATCCTCGCCGAACGCCGCCAGCGCGGTGTCGAGATAGAAGGTGAAGTCGTCGGGCCGCCAGCCATTCCACGCCGCCTCGGTGACCATGCCGCTCAGCTTGCAGGAGACGTTCGGCAGCCGGGCCAGGCCGCGGAAGCCGCGTTCCCACGCGGTGCGTTCGCCGCGCAGCACGTCCGGCTTGGCGAGATGGTCGAGCACGAAGGGCTGGCCCGGCAGCGCCTGCACGAACCGTTCGGCCGCGGCCAGCTGGCGCGGAAACACCAGGATGTCGTAGACGAGGCCGTGGGCGGCGAGGCTGCGTACACCGCGCTGGAAGTCGGCGCGCAGCAGGAAGTCGTCGGGTTCGGCCTGGACGATGTGGCGCAGGCCGCACAACCGCGGGTCCTGAGCCAGGCGCGCGACGACGTCGGCGGCATCCGGCGCCGTGAGGTCGGCCCAACCGACCACCCCGCGCACGATCGGGTGGCGTCGCGCCAGGTCGAGCAGGAACCGGGTCTCGTCGAGCGAACTGCGCGCCTGCACCGCGATGCAGCCGTCGATCCCGGCGCGCGCCAGTTCCGGCCCCAGGTCGTCGGGCAGGAAGTCGCGCGCGATGCGCAGCATGCGGCTGTCGATCCAGCCGTACTCGGCCGCGGTGTACTGCCAGAAGTGCTGGTGGGCATCGAGACGCACGGGGGCCGATCATGCGCGGGCGGTCGGCACGGGCAAGCTCGATCACTTGCGCCCCACAGGATCCGTGACCCTGAGAACCGAACGGCGACGGGAGGAACATCCAGTCGGCATTCCAACGTCAAAGGCATGTCGCCATGGCCGGACTCCCATCTCCAGGGCGACTCGCCCCTCAACCACAAGAAGCAGGTTCTCCACCATGCTGCGTTCCCTCCTGGCCGTCACGGCCATTCCGGCCCTGGCCACCCTCGCCAGCGCCCAGTGCTACGTCTCGCAACTCGGCACGCTGCTCGGCACCGGCGACGACGTCGTGTTCGCCGACCAGGCGATGAACATCACGTTCCCGATCGGCGCGAACAACTTCACCCACATCGCGATCGGCACGAACGGCGTCGCGTTCCTGTCGACCGGCGTCGCGGTCGGCACCACGACCTCGGGCTACCCGAGCCAGGCGACCTTCGCCGGAGCCGCGGGCCAATCGCCGCGTGTCGCCGCCAACTGGACCGACCTCGAGTTCCTCGTCTCGAACAATGCCGGCGTGTACTACAACGACACGATCCCGGGCAAGTTCGTGATCACGTGGCTGAACGCGTGGGAGTGGAACACCACGAACCCGATCTTCACCGTGCAGGCACAGCTGTTCGCGAACGGTGACGTCGTGTTCACCTACACCGGCAACACGCAGTCGACCGCGGCCGACAACACGGTCGGCATCTCGGAAGGCAACGGCATCGCCCCGGTGGCGGACGTCAACCTCTCGGCCGGCGGCAACGTCAGCACGACCTACTACATGCGCGAGCTGTTCGTCGCCGGCACGTTCGACCTCGGCGGCTCGACGCTCAACTTCACGCAGGCCGGCGGCGGCTTCGTGCAGACGACCGGCGCGTGCAACGCCGCCTACAACCAGGCCTTCGGCACCGGTTGCTACGACATCAGCGACTCGTTCTACGAGTTCCACTCCGACAGCTCGACGGTCCCGGCCGCCCTCAACGGCCAGTCGATGTCGCTGACGCCCGCGGGCACCAGCTACCTGGTCCAGTGGGGCGGCAGCGCCTTCGTGGCGCCGTCCCCGGCGGCCTTGACCCTGGCCATTTCCGACGACGGCGAACTTGCGGTCACGCCGTCGATCCCGCTGCCGACACTCACCGGCACGGTGAGCCCGATCTACGTGCACGGCAACGGCATGGTCTCGCACGGCCCGAACAACGGCATCCAGCCGATCAGCTACACCCCGGACGCCGCCGGCTTCCTGAATGCCCCGGCCACGGGTTTCTTCTGCTGGCACGACTTCAACACCGGCGAAGCGGGCAGCGGCCAGATCAAGTACGAAGAGGTCCTCGTCGGTCCCGACACGGTCGCCTTCATCACGTGGGACGACGTCGAGAGCTACGCGTCGCCCGAAGTGACGAACCGCAGCACGTGGCAGATGCAGCTGAACCTGACGTCTGGCGTCGTCACGTTCGCGTGGAACACGATGGACGGCAACCCGTCCAGCATCTACGGCAGCGCCTACCTGGTGGGCTGGGGCCCGATCGGCGCCTCGAACAACGCGGGCAGCGTCGACCTCTCGGCGGCGGCGCCGTTCGTGACCAGCACGACCAACATGGGCTCGATGACGCTCGCCGGCGCCCCGGCCCCGATCTCGTCCGCGACCTCGGGCACCGTCGTGACCTACACGACCAACAACATCCCCGAGTACGTTTCGACCAGCGGGATCTACCTGTCGACCAACATCCTCAGCACGACCACGATCCCGGGCGGCCTCAACCTCGTGATCCTCGGTGCGCCGGACTGCCTGGGCTACGTCGGCACGCTCGACTTCCTGCAGGTGATGGTCGGCGGCCCGACCAACGCCGTGACGCTGCCGATCCCGGCCGGCATCCCGGCCGGGACGACCCTCTACTCGCAGTCCGTGGCGCTGGTCGCGCCGAACAGCCTGCCGAACGGCCAGAACTCGTTCGGCATGACGGTCAGCAACGCCGTGACGACCTACATCGCACCGTTCTGATCCACGCGCGCGCCACAGCGGCGTCGCCGCACGGGGTGGCCCGGACCGTCGGTCCGGGCCACCCCGTGACGTTTTGCGCGGCCCCTCGCGAAGGCGCTGCTAGCATCCCGCACCCGCCCCCACTCCCATGCTGCGCTCGCTCGCCCTTGCGTCCTTCCTGCTGGCCGCCGCCTGCGGTGGTTCCTCCGCGACTCCCGCCCCGACCAGCCAGAAGCCGCGCGTCGCGGTGATCCCCAAGGGCACCACGCACGTGTTCTGGCAGGCCGTCGCGAGCGGCGCGCGCGCCGGCGGCGACGCCACCGGCGTCGACGTG
>JAEUHV010000533.1 GCA_016794485.1 Planctomycetota bacterium | reverse complement strand
TTCGCCGCTTCCTCGGTCTTGCCGGCGTCCTCGAGGTAGTGCTTCGTCTCCGCGACCGTCTCCTGCTTCATCGTCATCGTGCCTTCGACGATCGTCGTGCGACCACTCGCGTCCTTCGGCACGAAGAACCCGTAGTCCTTGAACTTCACCATGAACGGTGAATTGGGATCGCCCTTGCCCAGATACATCCAGCAGCCCTTCGTCTGGCACACCGCCGTGATCGGACCTTCGATCCGCACCACCTTGCCGGTGAAGTCGTCCGGCTTCTTCAACACCTCGGCCAGCGGCACGGCGGAGCCTTCCGTGATGCCATCGCCGAAGTGGTCCCACTGCGTCGGGTCGAGCTGCTTCGCCGCAGTTTTTGGATCTTGGGTGGCTGGTGTGGGATTGGCGGCCTGGGCGACCACGGTCGCCATGATGGTGAACGCAAACGCAATCGACGGAACGTGCATGGCAACGACGGTAGCGACGCCACCACCCGCTCCACAACGGGCTGGAAGCCACTCGTTTCGGTTGACCGATCGGACGTGTACCAATTCTCTCCCGCGCGCCAAGCCCCATTGTCCGAAGCTCTTCCGAGCTATGGTTGCACGACCTCAGCCTCGTTCTGGACCCTGGTCCAGAGAGTCCTTCGTCCCTGTCGGAGACCAATCATGCAGAGACTCCTTGTTCCGATCGCACTCGTTTCGTTCGCGGCCGTCGCGTCGGCCCAACTCAGTGTCGTCCTGCCCAACGGCATGGCTACCGCGGAAGGTAGCAGCGCCAATGCGTTCCCGTGGGGACGCGGTGGTGCAGGCATCCTGATGCAGTGCGTGTACGACAGCTCGCACTTCACCGCGCAGGGCATCACGTACCCGATCGTGATCCAAGGCCTGCGCTGGCGCCCGAACACCAACGTTGCGCTGGTCGCGACGACGTTCCCGACGCCTTGCGAAATCCGGCTGTCGACCAGCCCGATCGACTGGAGCGGCGTCACCACGACGTTCGCCAACCACCGCGGCCTCGACGAAACGCTGTGCTTCCAGGGACCGGTGACGTTCCCGGCGCAGCCGGCCCAGGTCGGACCGACGCCGTTCGGCATCAACGTGCCGCTGACCACGCCGTTCGTCTACGACCCGAACAACGGTGACCTCAACATCGAGTGCAACCTGCCGATCCAGACCGGCTACGTCGGCGGCGCGCCCCAGCTCGACGTGCACGCCACGGTCGGCCAGGCCAATGCCTCGCGCGTCTACTGGACGACGGGCTTCACGAATCCCGGCTACCCCGGCACCGTCGGCACCGGCATCAGCACCAACCACGCGGTCGTGGTCCAGGTCGACTACGTGCCGGCCGCCGGCCTCTACCCGGCGTTCACGGCATCGCCGACGAGCGGTCCGCTCAACACGAGCGTGACGTTCACCAACTCGACGTTCACGTCGGATCCGGGTGGCGTGCTCGCCTACCAGTGGGACTTCGAGAACGACGGTACGTGGGATTCGTCGGCAACCAACCCGACGCACACCTACGCCACTGAAGGCATCTACTCGGTGAAGCTGCAGGCGACCGATGCGCTGAACGGCACCCAGACGTTCACGCGCACGAACTACATCACGATCGACGCGGTCGACGCGTCGTTCACGGCTACGGTCGTGACCGGCACGACGGTGTTGTTCCAGGACACCTCGACGGGTAGCCCGACCAGCTGGTCGTGGGACTTCGAGAACGACGGCATCGTCGACGCGACCGGCCCGACCGCCGTGTTCACGTATCCCGCTCCGGGCGCCTACAACTGCAAGCTGACGGCTTCCGACGCGATCAGCACCGACACCGCGATCACCAACCTGGGCCTCGGCATCATCCCGGTGCCGAACTTCGGCAGCACGTTCAGCAGCACCGTGGCCACGCGCGGATTCTGGTTCCAGGCTCCGACCCGGTTCTCGATCGTCTCGGCCAACGTGCCGAACGAGTTCGTGCCGGCCGAGACCATCCAGAACGTCGGCATCTACCGCCTGACTGCGGCGCCGCCCGTCTACTCGGCCACCGCCACCGGCGGCCTCGAGCTCGCGGCGCTGACCCAGCCGGCCGGCGTACCCATTCCTTGCGCCGTCAGCTTCGATGCAGGTGAGTGGGTCGGTGTGCTCGGTGCCTGCGGCACCACGACGATGCGCAACTCGTACGGCACGCCGACGGGTTCGTACGCGTCCTCGGTGCTCGGTGTCCCGACGACGCTGACGCGCTTCGGCACGCAGTTCAACATCAACACGACGGGTGCCAACCACCCGTACTGGCAGGAGCCGACCGGGGCGATCAGCCGCGTCATCCTCGGCGTCTCGGCCTGCACGTCGGTCCCGTACGGCACCGGCACCCCGTCGGGCCTCGGCCCGGTGGCGCCGACCCTGCGCAATGGCACGCTGCCGTTCATCGGCACCAACGCGACGATGATCGTCAACAACCAGGACGTCGCCGCGATCGGCGTGATGGCCGTCGGCACCGGCCGCGCCAACCTGCCGGTTCCGGGCATCGGCACCATCCTGCTCGGCACTCTCGACGCGACGTTCGTGATGCCGACCCTGCCGCTCGCCATCGGTGACAACGCGTTCACGTTCGCGATCCCGAACAACCCGGCGCTGAACGGCGCGGGCCCGCTGAACTGGCAGAACGCGAACATCAACCTGCCCAACGGCGAGTTCGCGCTGTCGAACGCCCTGGAGTGGTACCTGGGCCTCTGATCGCCCGACCTTCTGCACGATCGCCCGCAACGCGGGCGGTCGTCGGACTTCACGCCGCGACCTTCGGGTCGCGGTTGCGGTTTTGGGCCCGGCCTTGCTCGCCGCCGTCGCGCGCGCAGAATGCGCGCACTGGACCGGCACCGCGACGGTCACGAGCCGGTCAGCTCGCGTGGTGCCGCATCAACCGCGCATGCTCCTCTCCCTGAAGCGTCCTGTCGTCTTCCTCGACTTCGAGACCACGGGCCTCGACATCAAGAACGACCGCATCGTCGAACTCGCGTTCGTGCGGTTGCATCCCGATGGCCGGCGCGAGTCGCTGGTCAAGCAGGTCAACCCGGGCATCGCGTTGAGCAAGGGGGCCACCAAGGTCACCGGCATCCACTCGGCCGACGCCTGCGGACTGTTCGGTGACGGCGGCAAGAAGCCGGCCCAGCCGCTGCGCAAGCTCGGCGACGAACTGCTCGCGTTCCTCGGCGACAGCGACCTCGGCGGCTTCAACCAGATCGCCTACGACGTGCCGCTGTGGCTCGCCGAGTGCAAACGGCACGGCATCGCGTTCGAGCCCAAGGGGCGGCACCTGATCGACGCGAAGGTGATCTTCAACGTGTGCGAGACGTCGTGGGACCGCTTCCTGATGGGCCCACGCAATCTCAGCGCCGCAGTCCGGCACTACTGCGGCCGCGAGCTCGAAGGCGCGCACTCGGCCGAAGCCGACACCCAGGCCACGATCGACGTGTTGCTCGCGCAGCTCCACCGCCACCCGACCCTGCCGCGCGACGTCGCCGGTCTGGCCGAGTTCTGCTCGCGCAACAGCGAGAAGAACCGGGACGACGATCCGATCGCGCAGAAGGCGGGTGGTGCCGGCGCATGAGCTGGCACACGCAGCTGCGCTACCGCTTCGGCGACATCGACGACGCCGGCATCGCCTACTACCCAAAGCTGCTGCACTGCTTCCATTGCGCGTTCGAGGACTGGTGGTCCGACGCGCTGCTGCATCCGTACCCGCGGCTGCTGCACGAGGACAAACTCGGTTTCCCGGCGGTGAAGCTCGAGGCGGAGTTCTTCGCGCCGATCCGCTACGGCGACGAACCCAAGGTGCACCTCGGCATCCTGCGCCTCGGCACCGGCTCGGTCGAGTTCGGCTATTGGATGACGAAGGGCGACGAACAGCGCCCGGCGTGCCGCGCGCGCGTGCTCACGGCCACGGTCGACATGGGCACGATGCAGAAGTGCAGCCTGCCCGAAGTCTGGCGGGCACGGTTCCAACCATTCGTGATCGGCGAAGCCGACTTCCCGCGCGGCCGTTGACGCGGGTCAGCCGCCGACCGTGGCCTTGCCACCGTTGCTGACGGTGAAGCCGAACGCGTTCGCGGGCGGGTCGAGCACGAACCACTGGTTGAACAGTTCGAAGCCGATGATGGCGGGGTTCGCCGGCAACGTGAGGGTGAGCACCGCTTCGCCGGTTACGTCGGTCGGCGTCGCGACCGTGACCGGGAACGACGTCAGCAGCGAGCACGCCGGCGCGCCGAGCGCCGCCAGCGACAACGGCAACGGCAGGCCATTGGCGACCGTGTCGCTGTCGCCGATCGCGAGCAGTGCCACGCCGCTGCCCGGCGCGCGCGCGATCTGCACGTTCCAGCTCGCTCCCACCATGGGCAGCCCGAACCACGACAGCCGTGGCACTCCGGCGGTCCCGGCGCAGCCGGCCCCGTACGACTCGTAGTGGCCCGCCGGTCCACTCCACATGCGGAACTTCCACTGCACGCCCTGGTACGGGCCGGTCCACGTGGCACCGCCGTCGAAGCTGCCGCGGTACTGCTGGGTGCTGCCACTCGATGCCTGCACCGAACTCTGCGAGCCGTTCTGCGGCGCCCACACGACCCACACCTCGTCGTTCGCGTTCAGCTGCAGCGGCACGGTCAGCGGCGCCCCCTGCCAGGTGTTGGTGTAGCCCATCTGCCACGACCCGCTGGCGAGTTGCGCGAGCGGACGGTTGCCGACGGCGTCGTGGCTCCAGACCGAGACCGAATTGAGGCCGGTGCGCTCGCCGGTGAACCACTCGATGCGCGAGGCGACGAACGTGGTCGGGATCGTGGTCTTCACCGCGAGCAGCAGGTTCGGCCCGCCCATGCTCTGGTTGGTGTCGTAGACCAGGGTGTCGTAGTTGGCGTGGCTGATGGCAGCCTGGGAAACGAGCGCCGGCACGGCCAGCGCTCCGACGAGGGCGAGTCGCAGCATGGGCGGCAATCTAGCTCGGGGCCGGGTCATGCCTGCCGTGCGACAGTCGTGCGACGTCCGTGCGGCGGACGAAAATGCGGCGGATTCCGGTAACGCGGCGGCGGCGGCGCTTCTCGGCAGGGCGAACCCCAAACCCAAGCCCTTCCATGACCCGTCCCCGCACTGTCCTCGGTCGCGCCCTCGGCGCCCTCTCCACGTTCTTCGTCGCCTGCCTCGCCGCGTGTTCGGGTGGCGGATCGGGCACGGGCAACGCCCAGCCCGCCCCCCTCGGCGCGTTCGCCGGCTCGTGGGACGTCACCACCACGGTGACCGCGAGCAACGAACCGGGCACTCCGGTCGGCGAACAGGAACTCGCGACCGTGACGATCGCGGTGGCCGGAACGCAGGCGACGCTGCAGAACGAGGCCGGCGACCTCACCGGCACGATCGCCGGCAACCGGGCCGTGCTCAACCGACCCGGGCTGTCGTTGACCCTCGACATCGGCAGCGACGACCGACTCACCGGGACGGGCACGGCCACCGAGTCGGGCGGCGGCGTCACCACCACCGTGACCTTCTCCTTGGTCGCGGTCCGCACGCCCGCGGGTGGCGGCGGTGGCGGCGGTGGCGGCGGCGGCAATGCGCTCGCGCTGGCGACCGGCACCTGGACCTTCTCGGTCGACCTGAACGGTAGCCTGCTGTTCTTCGACGACGGCCAGCTGACCCAGAACGGTGCTTCGGTGACGTTCAACTACAGCGACAGCGGGATCACCTCGGTGTGGACCGGCAACCTCACCGGCGCAGCCTGGACCCCGGCGGTCAGCGGCACGCTGACGTTCGCGATCGACGGCACGTTCGCCACGGATGGCCGCAGCTTCAGCGGCACGTTCACGTCGACGCTGCTGGGCAACGGCACGATCACCGGCGCGATCGTCCCCTGAACCACGGCAAACCTGCGAGGCCTCCCATGCGCGCCCATCGCTTCGTCTGGCTGTTGGTCCCGGCCCTGGTGGTCGTCGCAGGAACGATCGGCCACGGCGGCGATGCGGATGCCGTCACTCCGGAAACCCCGGATGTCGTCGAGATGGACGCAAGCAGCGTGGCGCCCGCAGCGACGGCTCTGCCGTTCTCGCCCGAGGTGGTGGTCGACGTGCTGGCCGGCGAACGCCACGCCCGCACGACGGCCCAGGACGCAGCGTCGACGACTGCTGGCCGCGACACCGCCCGCAACGACGAGGTGCGCCGCATCGCCGTGGTCGATGCGAGCGGTCGCCCGCAGCGCGACGTGACGTTGGCACTGCAATCCGTCGACGTGCTGCGCGGGCAATCGCGCACGCTGCCGCTCGGCACGACCGATGCCGACGGCTCGCTGCCGTTCGCGCACGGGCGGACGGGCCTGGTCGTCGCCGAAGCACCCGGTGGCCGAATCGGCGAACTCTGGATCGGGGCCGACACGGTCGAACCGATGCTCGTGTTGCAACCCACGGGTGCCGTCGTCGTGCTGGTCGCCGATGCCGCGGGACGTCCCGTCGCCGGGGCCGAGGTCGTGGTGTCGGGCGGCGGCTGCCGGCAAGCGCTGCGCAGCGACGCGAACGGGCGCGCGGCCCTTCCGCAGGCGGCACCCGGACCCGAGCTGGAACTCCGCGTGACGTCGCATGGCCGCCGCAGCGTGGCCCGGATCGATGCCGGCCGCCCCGTCGGTCGGACCTTCGAACACGTCGTGGTGCTCGCCGACGAATGCGCGCAAGTGCACACGGCCCTCGTCGACGAGCAGGGGCGTCCACTGCCACACACGACGATCCGCTGCACGTTCGCCGACGGCACCAGCACCCGGGCCAGTAGCGACGAGTTCGGCCGCTTGTGCATCGATCTGCCGCCGACGATCGCAAACGATCCAGGCACGCTGCACTGCGAACGCCTCGACCACCGTGGTGGCCTGGTCGGCACGTCGGTCACCACCACGCTGCCGCCGGCCGCGGGACGGGTGCACGCGGTCGCACCGCTCTGCTTGCCAGCGGGATCCCTCGCCCACGATGCTCCGCGCAGTGGCTTCGAGTTCGCGACCGGCCGGACGCGGGTCAGCTCGCGCTCATGAGCGTCGCCAGACGAGCCAGCGCCCGGCTGAGCCGCGTGCGCACCGCCCCTTCGGCGATGCCGAGTTCGGTGGCGATCTCGCGGTGCTCCATGCCCACGACGCGCGCCATCAGGATCACGTCGCGCTGGTCGGGATCGAGCCGATCGAGGCAAACTTCGAAGCGCGCTGCGGCCTCGTTGCCGATCGCGTGCTGGCTCGGTGCAAACCCGGCCGCGACCCCGCCGAGCACGGAATCGGCGCCCACCACCCGCGCCGCATCGCGGCGCTCCGCGGCGTGGAAGTCGGCCCGGTTGCGCAGCTTGTTCATCGCCAGCGTGAACAGCCACCGGCGAAAGCTGCCTTCGCCCCGCCATTCGTACTGGTCGAGACTCTGCAACGCCTCGCGGCACACCGTCTGCACCAGGTCCGAGCACGACTCCTGCTCGCGCAGCACCGGGCCGCTCTTCGCGCGCACGAACACCCGCAGGTCGGCGAGGTGGCGGCGCAACAGCGCATCGAGCGCGTCGCGATCGCCGCGGTGGGCGGCGGCGACGAGATGCTGCGAATCGGGGCCGGATTCGGACACGGCGGCAGTCTAGCCTTTCGGCCGAGGACGCGATGAACGACGACGGCCAGGATCGTGTGGAGCAGCTGCTCGACGAGTGCCTCGCGCAGCCAGCGGACCGTTGGCATGCCGCGGTGGACGACAGGGCCAGGTCCCATCCAGACCTCGCCGACGAACTGCGCCGGCGCTTTGCGATGCTTGCGGCGGCCGGCCTGTGCGACGGACCGGCCCGTCCGACCACCAGCGCCTTCGGGGGTTTCGACCTGCTATCCGAGCTCGGCCGTGGCGGCATGGGACTCGTGTGGCGCGCGCGCCAACGCAGCACCGGGCGCCTGGTCGCCCTGAAGACGATCCGGCCGGAACTGCTCGTGGTCGAGCGGGCGCGGCAGCGCTTCCGCCGTGAAGTCGAGGCGGTGTCGCGTCTCGACCATCCCGGCATCTGCACGGTCTACGAAGCGGGCGAAGCCGACGGCATGCCGTTCGTCGCGATGCGACTCGTCGAAGGCGCCTCGCTGCTGGCGTACTTCGGCGCTCGTCCCAGCCACGCGACGACGCGCGACGGCGTGCTCACCACGGTGCGCCTGTTCGCGAAGATCGCCGAGGCCCTGCACCACGCGCACCAGGCCGGCCTGCTGCACCGCGACGTCAAACCTGGCAACGTCATGGTCGACTCCGCCGGCGAACCGGTCGTGCTCGACTTCGGCCTGGCGCGCCCGGAACTCGACGACGGCGCTGGCCTGACGCAATCCGGCGACGAGCTCGGCACGCCGGCGTACATGTCCCCGGAGCAGATCTCGCCCGGTGGACGCCGGCTCGACCGGCGCTCCGACGTCTACTCGCTCGCGGTGACGCTGCACGAGGTGCTCGGCGGGGTGCATCCGTTCGCGGCCCCGACGCGGGAAGCGCTCTACCGGCGGGTACTGGCCGGTGGCGCCGCGGCGCTGCATCCGCGCAACCGCGCGATTCCCGCCGACCTGGACGTCGTGCTGGCCACGGCGATGGACGTCGATCGCGACCGTCGCTACGAGACCGCCGCCGCGTTCGCCGACGAACTGCTGCGGGTGGCCGCGAACGAATCGATCCTGGCGCGCCGACCTTCGGCATGGGCGAGGCTGCGCCGTTGGCTGGCGCGCGAACCACTCGTCGCCGCGTTGATGGCGGCGCTGTTCGTCGGCCTTTGTGCCGTGTCGTTCTTCGCGATCCGCGCCGAACAGGAACGCGCGCGGGCCAGCGAACTGCAGGTGGCCGCGACGACGGAGGCGACCACCGCGGGACGCATCACGGACTTCATGATCGATCTGTTCGAAGTCGCCGACCGCAGCGCGCACCGCGGCCGCACCATCACCGCCCGCGAGGTTCTCGACCTCGGCGCACTGCGCATCGGCCGCGAACTGCACAACGAACCGACCGTGCGGGCCCGGCTGCTGACGACGATGGGGATCGTCTACCAGCACCTCGGTGTCTTCGACGTCGCCCGCACGCAGTTCGAAGCGGCGCTGGCTTTGCGCCGCGAAACGGGCGCGGGCCCGGAGTTGCTCGCCGACGGATTGTTCCACCTGGGCGAACTCCGCCACTTCCAGGAAGACTTCGCCGGCGCCGAGCAGGGTTACCGCGACGCGTTGGCCGAATTGCGCAAGGTGCACGCCGGCGACCACCTCGAGGTCGCGCGCAACCTCGACCTGATCGGCCGCGCCCGCCGCGACCTCGGCAAACTCGACGAAGCCGCACAGTTGCACGAAGAAGCCCGCGCGATGCGGTTGCGGCTCGCGGGCGAAGACAGCCTCGCGATGGCGGACAGCGAA
>JAEUHV010000435.1 GCA_016794485.1 Planctomycetota bacterium | reverse complement strand
GTCAGCATCGACCTGATGTTCGGCATCCCCGGCGAGACGCTCGCCGAGTGGCAGCAGGACCTCGAGCGCGCGCTGGCGCTGCGGCCCGACCACCTGTCCTGCTACAACCTGACCTTCGAGCCGGGCACGAAGCTGTCCCACGACCTGCAGCACGGCCGCGTGACGCCGAACGACGAGGAGAGCGACCGCGCGATGTTCGTGTGGACGCGCGAACGGCTCGGCGCCGCAGGCTACGACGCCTACGAGGTCAGCAACTTCGCGGGGCGTGGCGGCGCGTGCCGGCACAACGACCACTACTGGCTGCAGGGTGACTACGTCGGCGTCGGTCCCGGCGCCTCGAGCCACCGGGCCGGCGTGCGCGCCACCAACATGAAGCCGGTCGAGGCCTGGGCCAAGGCGGCCCTCGCCGGCTTGCCGGCGTCCGGTTCGGCGGAGACGTTGTGGCCGCTGCAGCGCGCCGCGGAAGCGGTGTGGCTCGGCCTGCGCCGCCGCGACGGGATCGACCTCGCTGCGATCGAAGCGCGCCTGCGGCTGCCGGTGCGCGAACGCTTCGCGGCGTTGTTGGCGCGCCACGAACGCGACGGCCTGCTCTCCTTCGACGGCGTGCGTGCCCGCCTGACGCCCGCCGGACTGTTGCTCGCCGACCGCGTCAGCGGCGACTACCTCGGGTCCGGTCGCGACGCCTGACGTCGCGCGGTCACAGGTCGACCAGGACCTCGAAGCCGCCGTGCGACATGGACTTCATGTCGAACGGCATCGGTTTGCCGCACATCGCCAGCAGGCGCGGGTCCTGCATGACCTTCTTGTTGACCTTGTCGCGGTGTGCGCGCGACTTGTAGGTGATCCACGAGAACACCACGAGGTCGCCCTTGCCGGCCTTCACGCGCTTCGTGAACGGAATGCCGAACCCCGTCTGCACGTCCTCGCCGACACATTCGTGGTAGTCGAGCGCGCCGTGCTCCATCCAGACCTTGCCGGCCTTCTGCGCCAGCGTGCGGTACTCGGCGAGCTTCTTCTTCGGAACGACCAGCAGGAATCCGTCGATGTACTTCATGGGTCGAAGGTAGCGTAGACCCCTGCGGTTGCGGTTGCGTCATCCCTTTCGTACCGTGCTTGCCGATGCTGAAGCGACTCGAGGTCCACAACTATCGCTCGCTCGCCGACACGGTGTTCGAGCCGCGGAGTCTGTGTCTGTTGGTGGGCCTGAATGGATCGGGGAAGACGACGTTGTTCGAGCTGTTGGATGGCATGCGTCGCCTCGTCGTCGACGGCGCCAATGTCGGCTCCCTCTTTTCGCCGAGCACCCTGACCCGATGGCGAACCGATACCACCCAGAAGGTCGTCCTGCAGTTGGAGGACGGCGGTGATGTGTTCGAGTACGTTCTGATCGTCGAACACGTTCCCGACCAGGGGAAGGTGCGGATCGGTGAAGAACGATTGGCACTCGGCGGCAAACCGCTCTTCCTCGCCGAGAAGGGCAGGGCGAGGTTGTTTCGCGACGATCATTCCGAAGGGCCGCCGCTGATCATGGACTGGTCGCGATCGGGCATTGCCGCGCTCGAGCCGAAGCCGGACAACAAGAAGCTGGTTCGTTTCCGCGAACTCGTGGCCGGGTTCCTGCTCGCCCGAATCACTCCGGGCGCGATGCTGGGTCGAGCCGACGGCGAAGTGCCCCATCCGTTGCCGGACTTGTCCGACTTCGCTTCCTGGTATCGCCACCTGTCACAAGAGCACGCCGAACGGATGCGCGACCTGTTCGACGACCTTCGCCAGGTCGTGCCCGGCTTCCAGAAACTCAAGCTGGTCCAGTTCCCCGACAACGTGCGCGACCTTCGGGTCGAGCTCGACGCCGGTTCGGGCAAACAGGACTACCGGTTCGCGGAGTTGTCGGATGGGCAGCGGGCACTGATCGGTCTCTACACGATCATGCACTGCGCGGTGAACGCCCACAGTCTCGTGATGCTCGACGAGCCGGACAACTTCGTGGCCTTGGCCGAACTCCAACCCTGGCTCGTCGGGTTCGCCGACAAGGTCAACGCGGCGGGCGGCCAAGCGGTCGTTGCGTCGCACCACCCGGAGATCATCGACTACCTGGCGGGTAGTGGAACCACCATGGTCAAGCGTGATGCCGACGGCACGACCAAGGTGTTCCCATGGCACATCGACGTCTCGAACGGATTGAAGGCCAGCGAAGCGCTGGCGCGAGGCTGGCTCGATGCCTAGGCGGGTTCGGCTCGTGATCGTGTCGGAGGATCGCCAACAAGAGAGGTTCCTGCGGGACTTCTTCAGGGCGCGAGGACTCTCGGCACACGACATGTTGTTCGAGACATGTCCAAGAGGGAGTGGCGCCGGGGATGCCTGGGTGATCGCCCGGCACGCGCAAGCAGCCGTAAAGCACCGGGCTCGGTCGCATGCCCAGGCCGACCTCGGCTTGGTGACCGCCATCGATGCAGACGACCGCCTGGTGGCAGAGCGGCACCGGCAGCTGGACAACTCGAGCGGAGCGGCGCGCGAGCCGAACGAACGCATCGCCTACGTCGTGCCCCGGCGCAACATCGAGACCTGGATCCGCTTCGCGGCAGGGCAGGCGGTCGACGAAGTCGCCGACTACAAAGCCCGAGGTCAGGAACCTGTCGATTGCCGCCCGCTCGTTACGGCGTGCACGAGTGGTTCTGCAGAACTCCATCCACCTTCCCTTCGCACGGCTCGTTCCGAACTGCAGCGCGTGCAATGACCCTGGTCACCCTCGACAAGATCGTTCGCCGATTTGGCGACGAGGCGATCCTCGACGGCCTGTCGCTGCGGGTCGACGAAGGCGACCGCATCGGCGTGGTCGGCGACAACGGCGCCGGCAAGACGACGATGATCCGCATCCTGGCCGGCGTCGACGACGCCGACACCGGCCAGCGCAACACCCGCAACGGCCTGCGCATCGCCTACGGCGCGCAGATGCCGGCGATGCCGAAGGGCACCACGGTGCTCGACCTCGTGCTGCGCGGCACCGGCGAACACGGCGCCCTCGAGCAACGCATGCGGGCGCTCGAGGCGAAGATGGCCGGCGGCGACGAGGCCGCGCTGCGCGAGTACGGCGTGCTGCAGGCGGCGTTCGAGGCGGGCGGCGGCTACGACCGCAAACACCAGGTCGAGAAGGTGCTCGGGGGCCTCGGCTTTCCGATCGAGGACCTGCACAAGGACGTCAGCGTGCTCAGTGGCGGCGAGAAGTCGCGCGTGCAGCTCGCGATCCTGATGACCACGCCGGCGGACCTGCTGATCCTCGACGAGCCGACCAACCACCTCGACCTGCAGGGCATCGAGTTCGTCGAAGACTTCGTGGTCCGGTATCCGGGCGCGTCGGTCGTCGTCAGTCACGACCGCCGGTTCCTCGACGCGATCGCCAACGCGATCGTCCAGGTCGGCGACGGCATCGCGACCCGCTGGAAGGGCAACTTCTCGCACTACAGCCAGCAGCGCGACCTGGCGTTGCTGGCGCAGGCGCGCGCGTTCAAGAGCCAGCGCGAGTTCGTCGAGAAGGAGATGGAGTTCATCCGCCGCAACATGGCGGGCCGCATGAGCGCGCAGGCGAAGGGCCGGCTCAAGCGTCTGCAACGCCTGCAGCTGATCGACAAGCCGAAGGGCAACCGCGCGCAGATGAAGCTGACGTTCGGCTCGACGACGCGCGGCCAGGAAGGCCAGGTGGCGCTCGAGGGCGAGGATCTGCTGGTGAAGGCCGGTGCGCGCACGCTGATCGAGCACGGCGCGTTCCGTGTCTGGTTCGGCGAGGTCACGGCGCTGCTCGGCCGCAATGGGGCCGGCAAGACCACGCTGCTGCGGCTGCTCGCCGGCATCGGCCAGCCTGCCGGCGGCACGATCAAGCGCGCCCACAACCTGCGCATCGGCTACTTCAGCCAGGAGAAGAACGACCTGCCGATGCACGGCACCGTGCTCGACGCACTGCGTGAACTCGACCGCACCGTTGACGAACGCACGCTGCGCGACCACCTGGCCCTGTTCCTGTTCTGCGGCGACGACGTCGAGAAGCCGGTCGGCGAACTGTCCGGCGGCGAGAAGCAGCGGCTGTCGCTGGCGCGCATGACCCGCGCGCAGTTCGACCTCTTGTGCATGGACGAGCCGACCAACCACCTCGACGTCGCCGGCACCGAAGGCCTCGAGCAGGCGTTGAAGGAGTTCCCCGGCACGGTCGTGTTGATCACGCACGACCGCCAGCTCGTCGAACAGGTCGCCGACCGCGTGCTGTGGGTCGAAGGCGGGACGATCCGCACGTTCGACCAGGGGCTCGTGCAGTGCCAGCGCGTGCTCGCCGAGGAACGCGCCGCGGCGCGCGCCGCCGAGGTCGAGGCGCGCGAGAAAGCGGCGAAGAAGGCCGAAGCCGCGGCCCCCGCCGCCGAGCCGAAGAAGGCGATCGAGACCGGCAAGGTCCGCAACCCGCTGATGTTCCAGAAGCTCGAGGAGCGCATCTTCGTCCTCGAGGCGGAGATCGAAGCGCTGCGCGCGGCGATGCTCGACCCGGCGAACTACGCGTCGGCGAGCAAGATGAAGGACCTGCAGGCGACCGAGGTGAAGAAGAAGCAGGAGCTCGCCGCCGCCTACGAGCAGTGGGAGAACTGGCAGTAGGTCAGGGCGTCGTCGACCGCGCGGCATTTGCCGGGTTTCCGCGAACGAGCCACCGCCCGGGTCGCTGCTCGCCCGTCAGGCCAATCCACGACCCATGCCTTCCTTGCCCTCCACCGTCTCGCCGTTCCGGATCGTCTCGATCGTGGGCCTCGCCTTCGCTGCCGCCGCCCAAGCCCAGACCACCGTGCGGGTGTCCGTGTCGAGCGCCGGCGTGCAAGGCTCGTTGGGCAGCAGCAGCCCGTCGCTGTCGGCCACCGGCCGGTTCGTCGCCTTCCGGTCGGCGTCCACCAACCTCGTGGCCGGGGACACCAACGGCTTGAACGACATCTTCGTGCACGACCGCCAGACCGGAACCACGGAACGGGTCAGCGTCGATTCGGCGGGCGTGCAGGGCAACGGCTTCTGTGGCCTGTGCGACATCTCCGCGGACGGCCGTTACGTGGTGTTCGAGAGCTACGCGAGCAATCTGGTCGCGGGCGACACGAACAACACCATGGACGTCTTCTGCCGCGATCGTCAGACCGGGACGACGACGCGCGTCGGCATCGGCGCCTCCGGCCAACAGTCGGCCGTCGGGGCCTCGCGCCCCTCGGTCTCGGCCGACGGTCGCTTCGTCGCGTTCCAGAGCGACGACAACAACCTCGTGCCGGGGGACGTCTGCGTGGGCAAGGACGTGTTCCTGCGCGATCGCGTCGCCGGTACGACCCTCCTGGTCAGTGCCAGCAACCAGACCGGCCAGACGTTCAATTCGCGGCAGTCGCCGCGAGTCTCCGACGACGGCAGCACGGTGGTGTTCGACAGCGTCGCGGACGACCTCGTCACCTCCGACCTGAACGGCTGGAACGACGTGTTCGTCTGGACGCGCCTCACGGGAACACTCGAGATCGCCAGCGTCGCGACCAACGGCGCACAGGGCGATCGCGGCAGCCTCGAGGCCAGTGTGTCGGCCGACGGTCGCTTCGTGGTGTTCACCAGCAGTGCGAGCAACTTCGGCGCCGGCACCGGGCCCGGCAACGGCTTCGGCCTGGACGTGTTCGTGCGCGATCGCGTGCTCGGCCTGACCGAGTGCATCAGCATGTCGAGCACCGGCGTCGCGGCGACCGGCTCGGCGTACACCGGGACCATCACCGACGACGGCCGCTACGTCGCGTTCTGGAGCGACTCCGCGGTCCTGGTCGCGAACGACACCAACAACGTCGGCGACTGCTTCCTGCGCGATCGCCTGACGGCGACCACGACCCGAGTCAGTCTGAGCTCGTCGGGTCTGCAGGCGCGCAGCAACAGCAGCGAGCCCTCGGTTGCCGCCAGCGGCAACCAGATCGCGTTCGGCAGTGCCGCCACCAACATCGTCATCCCCGACGGCAACGGCACGGGCGACGCGCTCGTGCGCGACCTGACCGCTACCGCCGTCGCCCTGGCCTACGGTGTGCCATGCGCGGGAACGTCGCCGCTCCCGGCGCAGGCGGAAGGTGTGGGCCAGCCGACGCTGGGCAACGCCGGCTTCGCACTCGGCGTCACCAATGCGTTCCCCTCGGCGGCGGCAACCGTCGCGGTGTCCGCGGCGCCGGCGAGCATCCCCGTCGGCTCGTGCACGGCGCTGCTGGCCGGGCCCGTCACGCTGCTGCCGGTCACGTTCACCGACATCTTCGGATTCACCAGCGCACCGCTGCCGATCCCCGCGACGCCGGCGCTGGCCGGCCTGACGCTGTTCGCCCAGCACCTGGTGTTCGATCCGAACGGCCAGTTCCTCGGCTTTGCCCAGCTGTCGCAAGGCCTCGCGATCACGCTGAACTGAACGGGTGCCCCGGTGCCGGCTAGACTGCCGCACCCTCTCCGCGGCATGCATCGTCCCCTCGCGTCGCTCCTGTTCGTCGCCGTCCTGGCCCCGTTGCCGGCCCAGGACGCGCCGATGTCGCTGCCGGTGCAGGCCAGCGCCACCGTCGATGCTGCAGCCTTGGCGACCACCGGCACCGCGACGGTGCGCTTCACGTTCCTGTGCGAGGAAGTGCTCGACCGTGCCTACGCGGTGCGCGTCGAGATCCGCCGCGGTGGCCGCGTCGTGTTGCGCCGCGACCATGCGCCGCCCGTGCCGACGAAGCAGTGGGCCAAGAACAAGCCGGTCGAGTATTCGCTGCCGTTGGTGTTCCGCACCGCACCCGAGGGCGTGCAGGCCGGCGACTCGCTCGACGTCGCGATCGGCTTCCACGACGCCGCGGCCGACCGCGTCGCCCCGCCGCTCGCGCGCAAGGTAGGTGGCGACGGCATGGTGGTGCTGGCGACGTT
>JAEUHV010000426.1 GCA_016794485.1 Planctomycetota bacterium | reverse complement strand
GGTCTGCACACGTCGACGGTGAGTCGCGCGATCGCCGGCAAGCACGTGCAGACCGATCGCGGCGTCTTCCGCCTGCGCGACTTCTTCGACGGCTCGCGCCTCGAAGGGCCGGCGGCCGCGGGGCGCGGCCGCATGGCGATTTCCGACCAGATCGCCGAGCTCGTCGCCGCCGAAGACAAGTGTGCGCCGCTGTCCGACGACGATCTCGTCACGGCCCTGGCCGCGCGCGGTGTGGCCGGCTGTGCGCGGCGCACCATCACCAAGTACCGCAAGGCCCTGGGCATCCCGTCGAGCTACCGGCGGCGTAGGTTCGGAGACTCCGCATGACCAAGTACGACCCGTTCTCGTTCGGCCAGGTCAAACTCGGCGACAAGGCGCCGTCCGCGGGGGGACCCGCACCGGACGACATGCTGTTCGCCGACGCCGGGCCGGTGAAGCAGGCCCCGCCGGCGGCCGCCGACAGCTGGGCCCTGCTCGACGAGAGTGTCGACAGCCTGTTGCCCGGCGCCACCGCGCCCGCGGCCGACGCCATCGAGTTCGGAGCCGACATCCTGGGCGAGGTCGGACCGGAGCCGGTGCGCGCGGCCCCACCGCCAGCCCCGAAGGTCGGCAAGGCGCAGAAAGCCACGCCGCAACCGGCGAAGCCGGCTGCGGCCGCAGCGCCGCGGAGCAAGCCGGCCGTCCCACCGTCATCACCGGCAGGGAAGGCGGCCCCGGTCGCGCGCGTTGCCGGAGGCTCGATCCAGGCCACGGAGTCGGCGGCTCGCGCGGCCGCGGCCCAGGCGCCGACGCAGCCGGTCCGGCGTGGCGCACCGATGATGCCCATGCGGCGCAGCGCCGGGATCGCGGCCGTACTGGTGCCGTTGGCCGTGCTGGCCGTGGGCGGCACCGCGGCATCGTGGTTCTACTTGATGCAGAACAACCCGGTGATGGCCGGCATCGCTGCCTTGTCGAGCCTGGTGGGGGCTGCGTTCACCCGATTGTCGCTGCGCGGCTGAGCCGGACCCGCGGTCGACTCCGGCGGTCCGTTCCCTACGCTGTCGCGCGTGCCGACCTACCTGCTGACGATCGCCTACCACGGAACGGCGTTCCACGGCTGGCAGCAGCAAGCCGGTTTTCGCACCGTCCAGCAGGAACTGGTCGATGCGTTCGCGGCGATCGACTGTCCGGGCGTGCACGTCGAGGGCGCTGGCCGAACCGACGCCGGGGTGCACGCACTGGGGCAGGCTGCGCACGTGGTGATCGACCGCGAGTTCGCGCCCGAGCGGCTGCTGCTGGCGTTGAACACGCACCTGCCCGACGACGTCGCGGTGCAACGGGTGCGGCGTGCGCCCGAAGGCTTCCACGCCCGCTTCCATTCCCGCGGCAAGCGCTACGCGTATCGTTGCCTGTGTTCGCCGGTGCGGCCCGCGATCGGGCGCGACCTCTTCCACTGGATCCGGCGGCCGGTCGATCTCGCGGCGATGCGCGCCGCGGCCCAATGCCTGCGCGGGCGGCACGACTTCGCCTCGTTTGCGAGCAATCCGGGCTACCCGCGCAAGCGCGGCACGGTGCGGGCGCTGCACCACGTGCACCTGCTGCCGCGAGCCTCGGGCTTCGACTTCGTCGTGCAGGGCGGCGGCTTTCTCTACAACATGGTCCGCAACCTGGTCGGCAGCCTGCTCGAAGTCGGCTACGGCAACCGGCCGCCCGAGTGGTTCGCCGACGTGCTCGCCGCGCGCGATCGCCGTCGGGCGGGGCCGACCGCTCCGCCCCAAGGGCTGTTCCTGCTGGCGGTGCTCTACGCCCGCGACCTGTCGCCGGCGGGCGACGAGCCCGGACGCGAGCTCCCGACCTCCGGCGAAGTCGACACCTGACGACAGCTTTCCGGATCGGGAGTCCACCGCGCAATACTCGTACTCGCCCGCCGTTTCGCGGGCCCGGAACCCCGCATGCAAGCCACACTGGTCCGTTCGCTCGTCGCCGCAGCAATCGGCGTCCCCCTCTTCGCCCAGGCCCCGAACAAGATGCCGCAGACCGCCGAGGCGATGCTGCCGGCGTCGACCTACGCTGCGGCGCGCTTCGGTGGACTGGCGGCCTGCCGCGACGCGACCATGGCCCTGCCACTGGCGCCGGCGGTGCAGGCGTTCCTCGCCAAGATCCCGGCCGAAGTCCGCCAGCAATGGCTCGAGGACAGGCTGGACCAGGCCGCCGGCGAGCTGCAGCAGCAGCTGCAGCACGCCGGGCTGCGGCCCGCGGACGTGCGCGGCTTCCTGGCGCGGCCGATGACGCTGGCGGTCGGTCGCCTGTCGATCGAGGGCATGGGCCCGTCGGTGGCGTTGGTCGTCGAGGTCGGCGAGCAGCGGCAGGCGGTCAACCGCATGGTGCAGTGGGGCGCTGGTCTCGTCGAGCAACTGGCCGAAGGCACGCAGCGCGGCGAAGTGGACATCGGCGGGCACAAGTTCCACACCCTGGCGTCGCCGGAGACGCCGACCTTGTTCGCCGGGTCGCTGGGCGATCGCTACTACGTGGTCAGCAACAGCCGCGGTTACGTGCGCGACATGATCGACGTCGTCGCCGGCAAGCAGGCGAGCCTCGTCGGCAGCACGCGTCTCGTGCAGTTGAACGCGATGCTCCCGGCGCCGGCCCTGGCGTCGTGGTTCCTCAACACCGAGCGGGTGCTGTCGGCCTTCGCGCCGCACATGCCGTACGAGACCGAGGACTGGTGCCGGGCGCTCGGTGTCGGCGCACTCGACGGTGTCTGGGCCGGATACACCGCGAACGCCGAAGGCGGTGCCGACGTGTTGCACCTCGGCCTGCAGGGCGACGAGAAGGGGTTGCTGAAGGCGCTGGTCGCCGCACCCGCCGACCTCTCGTTCGCGCGCGCGTGCTCGGCCAACACGGTCGCGTTCGCCAGCATGAGCTGGGACGTGCCGGCGGTGCTCGACGCGTTCCACCGTTTCGCCGGGTTGCTGCCGCCGGCGGTGCGCGACGAGATGCTGCGCGAAGCGGGCCGCGAGCTCGGCCGTGAACTGCGGCACCTCGGCACCTTGCCGCAACTCGACGAGACGCTGCGTGCCTTCGGTTCGCAGTTCGCGTTCGCATTGGCGCTCGAGAAGGGCGCCGTGCCGAAGCCGGAACTGCTGGCCCGCATCGCCGTGCGCGACGGCGAGAAGGTGCTCGGCCTGCTGCAGAAGTTCGAAGCGCTCGTCGCCCGCGAAGCCGAGGTCGAATGGAAGACGCGCAAGGCCGACGGCCACGAGGTCCGGTTCTGCAACGTGCCGCTGCCGCAGGCGGAACTGCAACTCAGCCCGTGCTACGTGCTGACGCAGGACGCCCTGTGGTTCGGCTCCGACGTCGCTGCCCTGGTGCGGGCGCTGCGCCAGACCGAGGACGAGTGCCTCGCCGCCCAGCCCGACTTCCAGGCTGCCGTGAAGACGGCCAAGGACGCCAGCGGCCTCGTGTTCCTGCGCTGGTCGCGCGCGGCCGAAATCGGCTGGCGCACCATCGAGACGATGGCCTACCCGCAGCTCGATGCGCACAAGGACGAGGTCGGGTTCGGCAGCGAAGCCCTGCCGGACGCCGAGACCATGGCGAAGGCACTCGGCACCAGCACCATGACGTGGCGCGTGGGTGACGACGGCATCACGCTCGAGAGCCGCGGGACCTTCACCTACGGTTCGCTGCTCGCCCTGCTCGGCATGGGCTTCGACGAAGTGCTCGGCCGCGCTGGCGGAAAGGTCTATTAGACCTCGCGCGGCCGCGACCGCCTGTTGGAGCCGACGCCCGCAGTGGGCGCGGCTCAACGGCGATGGCGCATTGGCCTGAAGGCCGTATGGGCATTGTGTTCGACCGTTCGGATCGCGGGACGAGTTACAGGCGGGCCAGGGCCATCTTGAGCGGGGGCTGGCCGTCGAACGACGGGAAGTCGGCGTCGACCGGGATCGGCACCAACTCGCGCAGTGGGCGGCCGGCCTTCGCGGCGCAGCGGCGCAGCACGTCGTGCCAGGCGTCGGCGGCGACGGTGGGCACGTGGTTCGTCGCCAGCACCGCACCACCTTCGGCCAGCGTCATGAGTGCCGGCTTGAACAGCGACGGGTAGTCGCCGACCACGTCGATGGTGCCGAACGGCGACTTGGCGTGGCGCGGGGGATCGAGCACGACGAGATCGAACGGCTCGCGGTCGACGCGCACGAACGGCACGTGCTTGCCGCGGCGCTGCACGGGTTGGCCGGCGAGCTGGCGCAACACGGGCAGGCAGTCCGAATGCAGCATCGCACAACGGGCCGGGTCGAGTCCGTTCGCGGCGACGTTGCGGCCGCCGACCGCGAGGGCCGAAGCGGCGAAGTCGACGTTGAGGACACGCGCGGCGCCGGCCGCGGCGGCGACGATGCCGACGCCGCAGGTGTAGGCGAACAGGTTCAGCACGCGCTTGCCTTGGGCCATCGACTGCACGAGCGCTCGGCCGGCGCGCAGGTCGAGGAACAGCCACGGATCCTGGCCGCGATGGCGGGCCTGCTGCACGAAGCGCACGCCGCGTTCGTGGGCCAGGTGTTCGGCGAGTGCGGCGGTGGTCGGCGTGTGCGGCACGTGGTCGGCGGCGGCCGGGCCGCCGCGATGGTTGTGCACCGGCAGCAGCGTGCAGCCGAGCTCGCGTTCGGCGGCTGCGTGCAGTGCGTCGACGGCCGATCCCGGCAGCGGTGCCCGGAACGTCTGCAGCAGCAGCAGCGGGCCGTAGCGGTCGACGGTCAGGCCCTCCTGGCCCTCGGCGATGCCGTGCAGCAGGCGGTAGCAATCCGTGCCGTCCGCGTGCAGGCGCCCCAGCAGGTCGGCGCGGGTGCCGATCGCGCGGCGCAGGCAGCCTTCGAGGTCGTGCATGGCGCGGCGATCATGCGGTCGGCTCGAACCGCTGCAACGCCGCGCTTGCGCATTCGCGGTGCATCCTCGACGGTGCCGGCATGGCCACCGACCGTGAACTCGAAGCCCTGAAGAAGCGCCTGCGCAGCAAGCTGCGCGATGCGTCCGGAGACATCGGGATCGCCGCCGCCGATCTGCAACGGGTGCTCGACGAACTCGGGCGCCTGATGCAGAGCAACGACCGGCTGCGGCGGCAGAACCGTCGCGTGCGGTTGAAGCTGCAGCGGGCCGGGATCGCCGACGATGTCGAGGTCGACGGGGGCGGCGACGACGATGCCGGAGATGGCGCGCCATGAGCCGCGTCTGGTTGGTGCATTGGCACGAGGCCGAAGCCGCCGAACGAGCAACGCGGTTGCGGGCCGCCGGCCACGCCGTGGTGGTGCACTGGCAGCAGGACAACGGCAGCGCGCTGACGCGAGGTCTCGCCGCGTCGCCGCCGGATGCGGTGGTGATCGATCTCGGTCGCTTGCCGTCGCACGGCCGCGCCATCGCGACCTGGGTGCGCGAGAAGAAGGCGCTGCGGCACGTGCCCTTGGTGTTCGTGCCGGGCGACGTCGAGAAGACCGAACGGTTGCGTGCGACGTTCCCCGATGCGACCTATGCCGCGTGGCCGCGACTGCCGGCAGCGCTGAAGAAGGCGATCGCGGCGCCGCCGCGCGATCCGGTCGTGCCCAAAGCACCCGACTACTCCGGGACGCCGTTGCCGAAGAAGCTCGGCTGCAAGGAGGGCACGGCGCTGGCGACGGTGCGCGCTCCTGCCGATTTCGCCACCACGCTCGGCGAGCTGCCGCCCGGCTGCGTGCACGCGAAGAAGCTCGGCAAGACCCACGACGTGGTCGTGTTGTTCTGCCGGGCCCTTGCCGAGCTGCGAGCGGACTGGCCCGCCGCCGCTGCCGCACTCGCCGAGCGCGGCAGCTTGTGGGTGGCGTGGCCCAAGAAGGCAGCCGGTCTCGTCACCGACCTGTCCGACGGTGTCGTCCGGGCGTTCGGCCTCGACCAGGGCCTGGTCGACACCAAGGTGTGCGCGATCGATGCGACCTGGTCCGGGTTGCGGTTCTCGCGCCGCGTCGGCGCGCGCGTTTCCCGCTGACCGGCGGCCGGGTATCGTGCGGCGCGCCTGGAGAACCCGATGACCTGCCTCTTCCGCCTCGTTGTCCTGTTCGTTTCCCTGTTCCTCGGCGCAGAAGCATCGGCGCAGCAGAAGGTGCTCCTCCCCGAGAAGCTGGAGCGGCCGACCGTCACCGACGACAAGGGCGTCGTGCAGTGGGCGCCGTGGAAGGGCGTGAAGTGCCAGGGGTGCTCGGGTTCGGGCAAGGTCAAGTGCGACGTGTGCGACCGCTTCGGCGACGACGCCACCAACTGCCCGGACTGCAAGCGCAGCAAGGAACGGCTCGCCGTCTGCCGGATCTGCGCCGGCACGGGGGAGCTGGCCGATCCCCTCGACAAGGTCGCATGTCCTGGATGCCAGGGGGCTGCGTTCCAGTTGTGCTCGGTGTGCGGCGGCGGCGGCCGGTTGAAGATCGGCGGCGCCAAGCAGTGGAGCGATTGCCCCAGCTGCCGCGGCGACGGCGCATTCAAGTGCGGGACGTGCAACGGCAGCCGCCTGGTCGAACCGGCCGCGTTGAAGCCGAGCTTGCGCGAAGCCTCGGTGAAGGACCTGGCCAAGGCGATCACGGTGGTCGACGCGGCGCTCACCGAAGTCGGTGCGATCGAGCCCGCGGGTGGCGACAAGGCCCGCAAGTCGGTGAAGGCCCTGGTCAAGGCCTGCGACACCGCCGGTGGCACGTTTCCGCCGCTCAAGCGGCTCGGCAAGCCGTTCGAGGACTTCATGGGCAAGATCTACGCCGGCAAGCAATTCCAGGGCAGCGCGGAGAACGAGGCCAACACCATCGCGAACGCCAAGAAGAGCGCGGAGTACTACCTGAAGCACCAGAAGCGCATGCTCGACCTGGCGCACAAGCGCGCCGAGGCCAACGCAAAACTGGCCGGCGAGCAGAAGGGCAAGTGACGCTGCCGGGCGTGCGGCGGTCGCGGTAGTCTGGGCTCGATGCTGCGTTCGAGTTCCGTGGTTGTGTTCCTGGCGGCGGTGGCCGCCGCCGTGGTGGTGCTGCCCGCTCAGGGCACCGTCCAGCCGACCTTGCTGCAGGCGCGCGCCGACGAGGCGAAGGACCCCGCGCGGCGCGCGGCGACGGCCGGTGTCGTCGCCAAGGTCCGGCCATCGGTGGTCTGGGTCGCGGTCGAGGTCGACGGTCCGCGTGGCAAGTTCACCCTCGAACGCGCCAGCAGCGGCGTCGTGGTCGACGGCGCGGGTCTCGTCGCGACCTTCTCGCACCTGGTGCGCGAGGCCGAGGGCGCTGCCGACAAGCGGCTGTTCGTGCAGCTCGACGACGCCGAGAACACGCGGCTGCCCGCGAGCGTCGTGCAGCACGATGCGGCGACCGGCCTAGCACTGCTGCGGGTCACTCCGCCGGCGGCGGGCCTCGTCGCGGTGCCGTTGGGTCCCGATCGCATCGGGGCCGGCGAGCCGGTGGTCGTGCTGGCCCGACCGGCCGGCAAGGAGATGCTGGCGTTCGCCGGATACTCGAGTGCGGCGCTGTCGGCGGTGACGTTGCATGGCAAGGAGTTCGCGGCAGGCGAACTGGCGATGACCGACACCCGCAACGACGAACGGTGCGACGGAGCGCCGGTGTTCGACCGGAACGGGGCCCTGGTCGGGCTCTACGCCAGCGAACACGTGCAGCGCGACAAGAGCGAGCCGACGCTCGACGAGCTGAAGCTGCCGAGCTTCGGCGTCGTGGTGCCGGTCGGCTGCGTGCGCAAGGCGTTTGCGGCGCAGTTGCCGAATGCCGGCAAGGTCGAAGTCGCCGTCGCACCTTCGGCCGCCGCGGTCGCCAGGGTGGCGCCGGCGGTGGTGTCGGTGTGGGCCGGGGACGGCGACTGGCCCGCCCTCGGCGGCAAGGACCCGGGCGGCGTGGTGCGCCACCAGGGGCTCGGGTCGGGCGTGGTCTTGGCCAAGAACGGGCTGGTCGTCTGCAACGCGCACGTGGTCGGCAGCGGCAAGGTCCGCATCAGGCTGCTCGACGGCCGCACGTTCCCGGCCGCGGTCGTGAAGAAGAACGCGAGCAACAACCTCGCCCTGTTGCGCGCCGAACTGCCGGCGGGCGGCACGTTGCCCGCGGCGACATGCCAATCCGACGATGCGCCGTTGCTCGGCGAAGTCGTGCTCGCGGTCGGCAACCCGATCGGCACCGGCGTCGTCGTGACCGGCGGCGTCGTGTCGGCGCTGCGCGGCCGCGACGGCGCGCGCATCCAGGCCGACGCCAACCTCGGCAACCAGAACGGCGGCGGTGCCATCGTCGACGTGCGCGGCTCTGTGCTCGGCATCGGTGACGCCGGGGCGCAGGACCCGATCGAGATGGCGTTCGCGATGCGCGGCGACCGCATCTCGACCGAAACCAACTTGTCGACGTTCGTCAGTATCGCGCGCGTGCGCAAGACCTTCGCCGCCGAGCTCGAGGACGCCGATCCGGCCGAGTCGATCCGCGCTGCGGCCCCGCCGTCGGCCGCCGATCTCGCGGCCCGGCAGAGTGCGCTGGTGGCGATGGTGCAGAAGACCAAGGGGGCGTTGTTGAACGTCTACCTGGCGAAGAACGTCGCGGTGCAGAAGGAGGACGACCCGTTCGCGCCCGAGCCGAAGTGGCAGCCGTTGAGCCTGGGCTCCGGCGTGGTCATCGACCCGTCCGGCATCGCGATCAGCAACTGGCACGTCGTCGACGACGCCACCCAGCCCGACGGTTCGATGGTCAAAGACCACCGCGTCACGGTCCGCACGTTCGACGGCACCGAGTACCCGGTGCGGGTGCTGTCGATCTCGCGCGAGGACGACCTGTCGCTGCTGCAGCTCGAACTGCCGCCCGGCAAATTGCTGCCCGCGGTCGAGTTCGGCAGCAGCGATGCGCTGGCGATCGGTGAGCCGGTTGCGGCGATCGGCAATCCGCACGGCGCCGCCAACACGATCACGTTCGGCGTCGTCACCGCCAAGGACCAGGAACTGCGGATCCGGGGCCGTTGGGCCGCGTTGAAGCACCTGATCGAGACCGACGCGGCGATCAACGGCGGCAACAGCGGCGGTGCCTTGCTCGACATGAACGGGCGGCTCGTCGGCATCAACAGTGCCGGCGGCGGCACGTTCAACAACAAGGGCTACGCGATCGCCGTCGACCACGTGCGCAACCAGCTGCTCGGGCTCCTGTTCGCGGCCTACAAGCTGCGCAGCCCCGACCTCGGCATGCGCGTGCTCGATGCCGACGGCAAGGTGTCGGTGCTCGACGTGGATCCACGCGGTCCGGCGGCGAAGGCCGGGTTGGCTGCGGGCGATCGCATCGTGGCGCTCGGCGGCACCGCGATCACGTGGAGTCCCGGTTGGGCCTTGACGCTGCTGCACACCCCAGCCGGCGCGCCGGTGGCGCTGCGCTACGAACGCGACGGCAAGGCGGCGGAGGTGCAGGTCGTGCCGATGCCGGCATCGGTCTGGGCGGTGGTGCGGCAGTCGGGGCTGGCGGTGCGCGACTTCGCCTTCGCCGAGGACGAGGCGCGCGTTCGGGCCGCGGCGATCGGACTGCACCGCGCGTTCACCGGCGACACCACCGGGGAGCCCGGGGTGATCCCGGAGCGCTTGGTGCTGGTCGAGAAGGTGTACGCGGGTGAGCAGCAGGCGGCCGACACCGTGCAGGCCGGCGACTTGCTGCTCGCGTGCGAGTTGATCACCGAGAAGCAGGACGCGCTGCTGGTCCGGATCGGCAGTGTCGACGCGCTGCGCGACCTGTGGAACGACCGGAGCCTCGGCAACTACGACGGCCTGCAATGGCGCTGCTGGGTCGCACGCGGCGCGGAAGTGAAGCAGGTGCAGGTCACGAGCAAGCGTCTGTTCTGGTGATCGGGTCCGGCCCGGTGCGTTCGGCGACCGCCGCGCGCAGCGAAGCGACCTCGGCGTCGTCGAGCTGCCGGCAGGCACCGACCGGCAGGTCGCCGAGCGACAACGGGCCGATGCGCACGCGGTGCAGGGTGTTCACGCGGGAACCGACCGCCTTCAGCATGCGCCGGATCTGGCGGTTCCTGCCCTCGACGAGCGTGATGCGCAACCGCGTGGTGCGCGCGTCGTGGTCGAGCGGCTCCACCGTCGCGGGCAGCGTGCGGTGCCGGTGCAGCAGGACGCCCGTGCGCAGCCGGTCGAGGGCGGCCTCGGGCAGGTGGCCCTTGCAGCGCGCTTCGTAGACCTTCGGCAGCTTGCTGGTGGGGTCCATCAGGGCCGCGGCGAAGTGGCTGTCGTTGGTGAACAACAACAGCCCCGACGAGGCCAGGTCCAGCCGGCCGATCGGCACCAGCCACGGTCGGTCCGCGGGCAGCAGATCGCAAACGGTCGCGCGGCCGTGTTCGTCGTCCGTGGTCGTCACGTGGCCGACGGGTTTGTGCATGGCCCACACTTCGCGCGGGCGCGGCAGCACGGCCTGGCCGTCGAAGTGCACCCGGTCGTGCGCGATGTCGGCCCACTCGTCGGGATCGCGCACGACGCGGTCGTTCAGGGTGACCCTGCCGGCGGCGACGGCTGCACGGGCCGCCGCGCGCGAACACAGGCCGGCGCGTTCCAGCAGGCGGTCGAGGGCTTTTCCGCCGATCGGCATCGGTCGTCTGGCACGGGCCGGGCCCGATCACTTGGCGGAGAAGGCGCCCTTCAAGGCGATCTGCTGGTCGCCGTTCTGCCACGACCACTGGAAGTTGATCTTGCCCTTCAGCGGTTGCAGCGGCCAGAACGTCACCACGCCCGGCGCCGTGGTCGTGCGCATCGTGCCATCGTCGAACACGAGCACGCCTTCGATCGGTTCGCCCTTCGCGTTCGCCACGGCGCAGCGCAGCGTGCCGCGCACGCCGATGCCGCCGCCGAAGTGCAGGGTCAACGGGAAGCCGATCGTCTTCTGCCCTTCCTTGCCGGCCTTCTTCAGGATCGCCTCGACTTCCGGACCGAGTTCGGCGACCGGCACGTCACCGTCGAAGATCAGGTTGGTGTCGTT
>JAEUHV010000396.1 GCA_016794485.1 Planctomycetota bacterium | reverse complement strand
AGGTGCGCCGCACCGGCCGCCGCCGCGGAGCCCGCGTGCTCGGGCAAAGCGAGCCAGAGCTTCGCCGTCGGGGCCGCGACGGCCTGCTGGACCGCGGGTGCGCACCAGAGTTCGCGCCACAACACCGACAACCGCGACCGGGAGATGTTCGTGTGGGCGGGATCGGCGAGCGCGTGCGCCACCGCCGCCGCGAACGTGGCCCCGGCCGCCTCCGCCGTCGCCAAGCGCAGCTGTTCGGCGACGGCGGCGACCAGCGGAAAGCCGCTGATGCCGTCCGGCCACCGCCGCACCGCCGACCGTTCGCGTTCGGGATCGGTGCGCGGCAGGCGCAGCACGAGGTCCGCGCACAGTTCCAGATCGGCGAGGGACAACGGCTGCGGCATCGTGCCGAGCAGGTCGAACGGCAGCCCGTGCAGGTCCTCCGGCAGCGGCCCGACGGCGATCGCAGCGCGCAATTCGGCGACCATGGTCGCGCGGAACGGCGACCCGGCCAGGGCGTGCGCGACGACGTCCTGCAGTTCGCCGTCCGGATCGTCGATCGGGCGCCGCCAGAACCCGACCAGGGCGTCGCGCACCGCCTCGTCCGCCACCGCCGAAGCCGCCCAAGCCAGCAATTCGGCACGCACTTCCGGCGCGAGGTGCGCGGTGGGTTCGCCGCGCGCGCCGACCACGCCGAGCAGGCGCAGGGCGAAGCGCGCCGGGAGCGGGCGCGCGTGGTTGGCGCAGCGACGCACGAACGCGGGCGGAGTCGAAGCAGCCGTGGTCGCGACCACCAGGCGTTCCAGCATCGACTCGTCCCCGTGCGCCACCAATGCCAGCACCACGTCGTCGCGGTGTGCAGAGCGCACGGCAGCCGCCGGCCCGCGGTCGGCGACGGCGAGTTCCGCGTGCAGCAGATCGACCACGAACGCGTCCTGGCGCCGGCCGAGCGCCGCGATGACTTCGCCGCCGTGCTCGCTCGCGCGCACCCAAGGCATGATCCGGGCCAGGGCCGCGGCCCCGCCGCGTTGCGCCAACGCGTGGGCCACGGCACTGCAGTGCTCGCCGTCGATGGTGCCCGCCGCCTCGATCTCGTCGACCAGGAACGACTCGAGTTCGGGTTCGAGTCGTTGCCGACGTGCCAGAGCCCGCACGACGGCCTTGCGCAGGTCCACGCCGCCATCGAACCACTGCCGCAGCAGGTCGACCGGGATCCGGTCGATCGCCACCGCGAGCGCACGCAGCGACTCGGAACCCACGAGATCCAGCTGGTGCAACGTCGCACCGTCGAGGGCCGGAGCATCGAGCAGGGCACGCACGGCAGCTTCGCGAACGGCGGCGGACTCGGGGGCGCGGGTGGCCAACGCCACGACCCGCTGGAGGCGCGCCGGGCGATCGAGCACGGGCGCCACGTACGCCAACCACGGCTGGAGCCGTTCGGCGCCGTCGAGCGCCGACGCCGCCCGCTCGCGCACCACTTCCGGCGCACGCTGATGCACGTACGCCAGCAAGGCCTCGGCCGGCTTCGCCGGCAACGAGGCGACGACGCCGAGCAGCGCCAGGGTGCCCTTCGCCGACAGGCGATCGAGCAGCGGCCACGCCCGCTCCATGGGCAGCACACCCTGCTGCAACGCAGCGTGCAGACGGCCCACCAGCGCATCGGCCGTGCGTTCCCCGAGCCCGTCGACGGCGGCGCGGAAGCCGTCGCCGGCCTCGCCGCTGGCCAGCACGTCGAGCAGCAGCGTCGCTTCGGCGAATGCCAGCGGCCGGCCGCGCGCCGCCATCGCCAGCAAGCGATCGTCCAACGTGCGGCCGACGACGGCGCGCGTGCGGTCCTCGACCCAGACGGCCGCCGCGAGGCGCGGCCCGGCGGCGAACTCGCGCAGCATCGTGCGCGCCGCTGCCGGCTCGCGGTCGACGGCGTGGAACCACGCCAAGGGCAACTCGGCCCACTCGTGCCGCACGATCGCCGCCGCCGTGCGCGCGACGTTGTCGTCGGCATCGGCCAACGCGGCAACCGCCAGTTCCACGGTCAGGGCCCCGCGGTCCTGCAGCGCCGCGAGGTCGACACAGCGACGGGCGCTGTCGGCCGCGTCGAAAGCCTGCGCGCGCAGTCCCGCCACCAAAGCGGCGCCGACCAGGACCAGGTGCATGGCCTTCACCGCAATTCCACGGCGATCGCCGCCGGCAGGTCGGATGCGAGCAGGCCACGTTCGCCGAGCCGGCGCGCGACGCGGTCGCCCGCACGCCCATGCACGTGCACCGCGAGCCGCGCCGCGTCGAACGGTGCCATGCCTTGTGCCAGCAAGGCCGCGAGCAGGCCGGCGAGCACGTCGCCCGAGCCGCCGGTGGCCATGCCGGGATTGCCGGTCGCATTGACGAACTCGCGCACGCCGTCGGCGACGCGCGTGCCGGCCCCCTTCAGCACGACGACAGCACCGCTGCGCGCACACAACGCCGCCGCCGCCGCGGCGCGGTCGCGCTGCACGGTCGCGGCGTCGCAGCCGAGCAGCCGCGCCGCCTCGCCGGGATGCGGGGTGATCACCAGCGGGGCGCGCGAACGCAGCGGGCCCCGCAGCGGGGACAGCACGTTCAGCGCATCGGCATCGAGCACGACCGGCACGTCGGCGTGCCGCAGCACCGCGCGCACCGCCGCACGCGTCGCCGCCGCGGTGCCGAGTCCCGGCCCCACCACCACGGCATCGGCGTTCGCGAGCGCGGCGCGCAACGCCGCGGGCGAACGCGGCAGCGACGTCGCGCACGGCACCGCGACCCCGACGAACGGCTGCAGCGCCGCCGGCACCATCACCCGCACGAGGCCGGCCCCGCCGCGCAGCGCCGCGGTCGCACACAACACCGCAGCACCCAGCATGCCGCGGCTGCCGGCGACGACGAGCACGGTGCCGAACGTGCCCTTGTGGGCGTCGCGCGGCCGCACCGGCAACGACGGCAACCCGCGCACGCGCTTCACGGCAACTCCCACGGGGCCACCGACGCGACCTCGCCGACCCGCTTCTTCTGCGTGTTGTCGATCGGCACCGGCGCGAACGGCGCGAGCTCGCGCGGCAGCACGGCCGGCAACGCCCCGAGCCGCTGCAGCAGGTCGACCAGCACCGGCTGGTAGCCGCGTTCGTGGCCGTCGTCGACCTTCACCGCGATGCCGAGCGCCTGCGGCCAACGCCGCCGCGCCGGGTCGGGCGCCAGGGCCACGGCGTAGACGCCTTCGGCGCCGTTCTTGGCGAACACCCGACCCGGCCACTGCCGCAACAGGGCAGTGCAGTACCGCCGCTCCCCCGCCAGCAAGCTGGGGGCCTGGCCAACGGCGTGCAGGATGCGGCGGCATGCGTCGCCTCTAACGGCGGGCAACGCCGTCGGGTTCGCCAGCCGGCAGAAAGACCGCGCCAACGCGACCAGCGGCAGCACGAACGTCGGCGCACCGCACCCGTCGAGCCCGGTCGGCAGCGGTGCATCGAGTCCGGCCATGGCCGCGACCGCGGCGTTCACCTCCCGCTGGCTACGGCAGTCAGGGTCCAGGTAGGCGCCCAGGTCGTCGCCGCACGCCGCCGCCAGGTGCAGGAAGCCGGTGTGCTTGCCGCTGCAGTTGTTGTGCACGCGGGCCGGCCGTTCGCCACCGCGCAGCAGGGCGAGCCGCGCCTCCTGGTCGAACGGCGCGTGCGGGCCGCAGCCGAGCTGGTCCTCGCGCAAGCCGCCGCGGGCCAGGAACGACCGCACCGCCGCGGTGTGCACGCTCGCGCCGTCGTGGCTGGCGCACATCACCGCCAGTTCGTCCGCCGGCAGGCCGAGCCGGCTGTCGAGGCCGCGTTCGAGGAACGGCAACGCCTGCAACGGCTTCACCGCCGAGCGCGCGAACACCGGCCGCTCGACGTCGCCGAGGCGCAACGCGACCTCGTCGCCGTGCACGACGACGACCGCCCCGCGATGCCACGACTCGACGGCGCCGCTGCGGGTCGCGACGGCGAGCACGGGATTGACGGCGGCGGTGGACGGATCGGGCGTGGTCGGCGGAACGGCGGGCACCCGCACCTTATACCGTCGCGTCTCCACGCCGCTCTCGCGCCGCCGGTCCCGGCCGCTTATATGCTCGGCCTCAGCATCCATGGACCTCGTCGAAGTCGAACTGGCGCGCGTCGTCATCCACCAGAAGGGGGATGCGCAGTTCATCCACCTGCGCGAACGGCACGGCAACCGCGGCTTCCCGATCGTGATCGGCTACAACGAAGTCGAGGAGATCAACCGCAAGCTGTGCGGGGTGCAGGCGCCGCGGCCGCTGACGCACGACCTGATCGGGCGCATCCTGGGCAGCCTCGGCCACCGGCTGGCGCGGGTGGTGATCAGCGAACTGAAGGAAGGCACCTTCTTCGCGACGCTGGTGCTGGTGCCGCGCGAGACCGGCACGGCGATGCTCGACGAGAAGGTCGTCGACTGCCGGCCTTCGGACGCGATCGCGCTGGCCGTGCAGACCGGCGCGCCGATCCTGGTCGCGCGCGACGTGTTCGAGTCGCAGGCCGTCGAGTAGTCGGGTCGCGCGGCGGCTGGCGTTCGCGTTCGCCGCGGGCTAGCGTGCCGTCCGGCCCGCGTCGCGCGGCGTCCCGTGGTGGGATGGCAGAGTGGCCTAATGCGGCGGTTTTGAAAACCGCTGTGCCTTCATCGGCACCGGGGGTTCGAATCCCTCTCCCACCGCCACTATGTCCCACGCCGAACGCGATCACTTCGCCTTGCCGGCCTCGGCCTTCGGCTCGGGCAACAGCCGCAACGGCGCCGAGAGTTCGTGCTTGCCCCAGCGGATCGCGAGCGTGCCCTTCTGGGCGTCGGCTCGATCCGCGCCGAGTTCGATCTGCAGCTTGCCTACGACCTCCGGCAACGATCCCTGGGCGAACTCCATCGGCACCCGCACCGTGGGCTGCACGTCACCGCGATAGAGCGGCGTCGAGGCCGGCAGCACGCGCGCCCGCATCGTCTTCTGGCTGTCGAACACGAGCAGGTGGAACGTCCGGTCGTTGCCCATCTGCAAGCCGAGGAAGTAGCTGCCCGCTTCGATGCGCACGCCGCCGAGGTCGATCGGGCCGACCGTGTCGAAGGTCGTCCACCAGCCGATGCCGAGCCGCATGTAGTTCCCGGACGGGTTCTGCAGCGCCGCGTCGTGGCTCGCGCGCCACACCGCCTGCCCATAGCTGATCGACACCGCGGCCAGCAGTTCGCCGGCGGGCGCGTTCACGGTCAGCGTCGTCGCGGTGCGCTCGGGCTCGGGCCGGCTCTGCGCTTGCTGGGCGGGCAGCGCCAGTCCGGCGGTGAGGAGAACGGACAGGAACGTGGGCGTGCGGCTGCGCATGGAGGATCCGGGTTGGGCGGGGCGTTGCGTGAAGGGGAGCCAGGACCGTATGGCGACGGGGTGGTCACGATGTAAGCAGCGGGTCAGCGGAGCGGGCATTCTCCGCGCCCCCCCGTGCCACCCGTTCCGGGCTCGGGTCCAATGCGCACCAAGCCATGCAGAACCCGATCGTGGTGCACGTGCTCACCATGCTGGCCACCAGCAAGCTGAGTTCCCGCGTCTTCGCTGGTGACAACCTCGTCGAGTTCCTGAACCGCAACCTCACGTCGACGCCACACCAGAGACTCCAGGCCCTCGAGGACGCGCACCGCCAGGGATTCGTGCGCATCGACGAAGACATGGCGGAACTCACCACAGCCGGCGGGGCGTTCTGGGAAGGCGCGATGCAGCCCGACTGGTCGCGGTTCATCACGGGACGCAGCGACTTCGGGAGCGACGAGATCGAATACTCCGCGGGCAGCGAGCGCGCCTTGCGCGACATGGTCGAACTGGTTCGCATGGAAAAGCGGCTCGTCGGCCAGACCGTTCCGGCACCCGAAATCACCAAGCTGCACGATTGGCCAGCCACCTACTGGAAGACGCTGCCGATCGGCTACGCCTGCAGGATCCCCAGCAGGCCGACCAGTTGCACGGTGACCGTACCACGCGACATGCAGTTTCTGATGATGCACGCGCAGCAGAACCTGCGCGACCGTTGGCTGGAACCGTCGAACGTGTGACCAAGCCCTCCACTGTCCCGGAATCGGCTGCGGCAGCATGGGCGACAAGGAATGTCAGGGATGGACAATCCTTGCCAAGCCTCTGGCGTGCGCCCCATGAACGTGAACCTCACCCCGGAACTCGAACGCCTCGTCCAGGCCAAGGTCGCGTCGGGCCTCTACAACAACCAGAGCGAGGTCGTGCGCGAGGCCCTGCGGTTGATGGCAGAACACGACCATCTGCGGTCGGCCCACCTCAAGGCAGCCCTGGCGGAAGGGCTCGAACAAGCCAACCGTGGCGAACTCCTCGACGGCACCGCCGTAGAGCGCGAGTTGCGCACCGCCCTGCGCAAGCGGTCCAAGAAGGCCAAGGGCAAGTAGGTTGTCATGCCAACTCACCCCGAAGAGCCGCGACGGCTTGCGCCGGATCGTCGAGCACGTCGACCGACACTTCGGATCGCGCACCGCCGAACAGGTTCTCGACGAGTTGTTCGCGGCGTTTGCATTGCTGGCCCGAGTCCCGGCATCGGCCACCAGCGGCGCGACCTGACTGCGGACCCCGCGATCCGATTCTGGGTCGTCGCCCCCACCCTGATCGCCTACCGCCGAGGCAAAGCGGGCGTCGAGATCCTGTTCGTCGAACGCGGGGAACGCGACTGGGAAGGGCTCCTCCGCCCACCGGTGCTTTGACCCCACCTCGGGCCGCGCAGACGTTCCGAAAGAACCGACTTGCCGAGAACCCGCTCGGGGGCTTTACTCGCCGCCCGCCGCCGGAGAGGTGGCAGAGTGGCCGATTGCGCCGCCTTGCTAAGGCGGTGTACCAGAAATGGTACCGGGGGTTCGAATCCCCCCCTCTCCGCCAGTTTCTCCCGCGAGGAACTGGACCGCAGCACCCCGGTCAGGGTGCTGCGGTGGCATCGCGACCCCACCCGTGCGAAAGCCCACCGTCGCCTTGGTCACTCCGGTGCTGCTGCTCGCCTGCACCGGCCCGTCCCTGCACCTGCACAACCCGGACGGCCACCCCGTCTACGTCGACGGTGTGCAGCAGCGCACCGCGACGTTGCCGTTCCGCTATTACGGCACCACCCGCTGGGACGCCCTGCCGCGCGACCCGGATGCCGAACACAGCGACTTCGGGCACGTGCCGACGAGCCGGCTCGTGCCGGTGCAGCCGCCGGTCAGTGGTTTGCTGTTCCCGCTCGACTTCCCGCTCGAACTGCTGGCCCGGCTCGCGAACGGCCGACGCGACACGACCGCCGAGGTCGCCGTGCAGAAGGCCCCGCCCGAGACCCGCGCCGAGTCCGAACTCGCCAACACCGAACTCGACCCGCTGGTCGCCCGCGCCCACGCTGCGCGCACGTCCCGATGATCCCGACCAACGCCGACATCGACGTCGCCCGCCTCGCTGGCCGCTGTGCTCTCGTGCACGGCCTCGGGCGTTTCGGCGGCGGCCGCGAAGCGGTGCGGTTCCTGGCCCGCGCCGGCGCGCGCGTGCGCATCGCCGACAAGAGTGCCGGCGACGACCTGCAGGCGGTGCGTGCAGCACTGGCCGACCTGCCGGGCCTCGACTGGCAACTCGGCCGCGAGGACGAGGGCCTGCTCGACGGCGTCGACCTGTTCGTCGCCAACCCGGCGATTCCGGACCAGAACGCCCTGTTCGCCGCGGCGCGCGGGCGCGGCATTCCGGTGACGCAGGAAGCGGACCTGTTCCTCGCCGCCTATCCCGGCACCGTGGTCGCGGTCACCGGCACCAACGGCAAGTCGACGACGTCGACGCTGCTGCACAAGGCCCTGGTCGCGAGCGGCAAGGACGCGCTGCTCGGCGGCAACATCGGCAACAGCCTGCTCGCCGACGAAGCACGCTGGCACAAGGACCAGGTTGCGGTGCTCGAGATCTCGAGCTTCCAGCTCGACCGCATGGCCGCCTCGCTGCGCGTGCACGGTGCCGTCTTCACGCGCGTGCTGAAGGACCACGTCGACCGGCACGGCACGCTCGACGCCTACCATGCCGCGAAGGGCCGCCTCGCCGCCGCCGCGCGCACGTTCGTCGTCTACTGCGCCGAGGACCCGGTGGCCGAGGCCTACGCCTGCGCGGCGCCGCAGCGCTTCCGCTACGCGCTCACCCAACCCGCGCCGCACAGTGCCGGCGTGCACGACGGCTTCGTCGAACTGCGGCTCGGCAACGGGCCGGGCGAACGCATCGTGCACGGCGACGCCCTCCGCCTGCTCGGCGACTTCCAGGTCGAGAACGTGATGGCCGCGAGTCTCGCCGCGCGCCTGTGCGGCGGCACGCCCCAGGGCATCGGCTTCGCGATGGCGACCGCGGCGCCGCTGCCGTTCCGGCTGCAGCTGCTGGCGACGAAGGACGGCGTGCGCATCTACGACAACGGCGTGTCGACCGAGGTCGAGTCGACGCGCTCGGCGCTGCAGACGCTGCGCGGCACGGTGCACTGGCTCGGCGGCGGCAAGAGCAAGGACGGCGACTACGCGACCGTCGCCAACGCCGTCGTGCCGCACATCGCATCGGCGCACCTGTTCGGCGCGTCGGCCGGCCCGCTGGCCAGCGCGATCGGCGGCAAGGTGCCGACCACGGTGTCGACCACGCTGCGCGAGGCGCTGCCGAAGGCCCTGGCCGCGGCGAAGCCCGGCGACGCGGTGCTGTGGAGCCCGGCGTTCGCCTCGTTCGACCAGTATCCGAACTTCCGCGCCCGCGCCCTCGAGTTCCATTCGCTGCTGGCCGAAGCCCGTGCGGGCGAAACCAGCGCTGGCTAGACTCGCACCCCGATGCAGTACTGCACCGCATGCCAGACGGCGATCGCAACGGTCGTCATCATGGACCTGACCAACGGCTCGGTGACGGGCTCGCAGCACGTCTGCCAGGCCTGCGCCGACCAGCTCGGCGTCGGCAATGTGAAGCCGGCGAAGTTCTCGCCCGAGATGCTCGAGGACCTGCTCGGCGGCATGAAGCAGGCGCGGCGGCCGGCGCGCACCACCGAAGCGTGCCCTGGCTGCGGGCTCACGCCGGCCGACTTCCGCCAGAAGGGGCGCCTGGGTTGCCCGCGCTGCTACGAGACGTTCCGCACCGAACTGATCCCGCTGCTGCAGCGCATCCACGAGGCCCAGCAACACAGCGGCCGGCTGCCCGGAGTGGTCGCCGCCCCGCCGGCCGTTCCCGACGAACGGTCGCTCAGCGACGTGCGCAAACGGCTCGAGGACGCGGTGCGCGGCGAACGCTACGAAGAGGCGGCGCGGCTGCGCGACGAACTGCGCAAGCTCGAACGCGGCCAACCGACGTGACCCCGAGGATGCACCCGTGAGCAAAGGTCGACGTGGAGACAAGCCGCCGGAGTTCCGGCCGGGCACGTGGCTGCTCGGCACCGGCCCCGACAACGACATCGCGATCTGCACGCGCGTGCGCCTGGCGCGCAACCTGCAGGGCTTCGCGTTCGCGCCGTGCCTGCAGGAAGCGGAGTCGACCAAGCTCTACGAGTTCGTCACCTCCAGGCTCAAGCAGGCGCCGTTGCCCGACAAGCTGGCGGTCGTCGACCTGGCCCCGGTCGACGAGCTCGAACGTTCGGTGCTGGTCGAACGGCACCTGATCAGCCGCGAACTGGCGGCATCGAAGCGGCCGAGCGGGGTCGCGGTCGACCCCGAGGAAAGCGTCGCGGTGATGATCAACGAGGAGGACCACCTGCGGGTACAGGTGTTCGCTCCGGGGCTGCAACCGGAAGCCGCCTGGCGGCACGCGGAACGGCTCGACGACGCGCTGATCCAACGGCTGCCGATCGCGTGGTCGGAGGAGTTCGGATTCCTGACGTCGTGCCCGACCAACACCGGCACGGGGCTGCGGCTGTCGGTGATGCTGCACCTGCCGGGCCTCGTGTGGTCCGAGGAGATCGACAAGGCGACCAACACGGCGCAGAAGATCCACCTGGCGGTGCGCGGGCTCTACGGCGAAGGCAGTCGTGCCCTCGGCGACTTCTACCAGGTGAGCAACCAGGTCACGCTCGGGCGCGACGAGGTGACGATCCAGAACGACGTGCTGCTCGCGGTCGGGCGGCTCGTGCAGTGGGAACGGGAAGTGCGCGGGGCTCTGCTGCGCGGCTCGGCACGGGTGCGCACGATGGACCGGGTGCACCGGGCGTTGGGAACGCTGGAGCGGGCGCAGATCCTCACCAGTGAAGAGGCGCTCGGGTGCCTGTCGGCGGTGCGGTTCGGGATCGAGTCGGAGCTGCTGGACGGGTTCGAGATCGCGGCGGTGAACCGGGCGTTGTTGCTGTCGCAGCCCGGGCATCTGCAGAAGCACACGCGGGAGCTGTTGCGGCCGGAAGAGCGGGACCAGCGGCGGGCGCAGTTGCTGCGCGAAGTGCTCGGCTGCGCGCCGTAGGCCATCACCGGCGGAAGGGCTGGCTCATCGGTGGCTCATCGCGACGTCGCGATGTCGTCCTCGGTGTCGAACCGTCCATCGGGCCCAGCACTCGTCAGCACGATTTCCCGTTCGTTCCATTCAGCTCGGATCTCTGCACCCCAACGATCAGGCCACATCTGCAGCAGTTCGACCAGCCTGTCCACGAACATTGGTTCGCGTCCGTGGATCGCGATCAGGAGTCTCGACTGATTGCCGAGTGTCTGCAGCTTCGATCGCGCCACCTGCGACGTAGGCTCGAAGCTGCCGACCTTGCTGGGCATGAGCAGAGTCATGACGAAGGCGACCACGACGAGGAGCGCGACCGCAGTCGGCAGGCAGCGGAGGAACCGGTGGATCGCCATCGTTCGAACAGAGACCAGCTGCGCGCCACGGTTCTTCCCGCGCTCCACGCCACGAGCGGCCCAGAACGTCCTTGGAACGCAAGGGCAGGCCCCATGCAGAATGGCGACGGAGTCGCCATTCTTGGACCAAATCTGGCGGCGACCCTGCCAATCTCACTGCCGCGTGACCGCCAGCGTCGTCGTCGTGGACAGCGGGAAGATGCTCGGCTGCGCCACATCGAAACCGACCGCTTCCAGGTAGATCGTGCCCGTCGGCAGCACCGGCAGGTCGAACCGCACCGTACTGTTCAACAGCCCGAACTGGAACGCACCCGTCGTGAGCAGTTCGCCGAACTGGTTGCCGAGCCCCAGATTGACCAGCCCCGGCGCCGACGACGGCACGTTGCTGAAGCTCGCGCACAGGATCGTGAACGACGTCGCCAGTGGCAGACCGCTCTGCGTGCCGCGCGCGACCACACACGCCCACGGCTGGTTGCCGACCGTGCCCGGCGCGCCGATCCGGAACGTCGTCGCGAACGTCAGGTCCACGTCCGAGCCGACGCTGTTGCCGACCGCGTTCACCAGCCGCACCGTGTAGGTCCCCGGCACCCGGCCTTGCGGCGGGTAGAGCCGCAATTCGGTGGGGCTCACGACTTCGAAGTAGCCGTCGGCCCAGTTGCCGGGCGACTGGCTCGTGATCGCGAGGTTGCCGAAGTCGACCCGCGTCACCGTGTCCATGCGCTTGCCGGTGATCGTGAAGCGCGACGTCGTCACGTTCGGCAGCGACGCCGGCGCGATCGACTCGAGCCGCGGCCGCTGCGCGAACGAAGGCATGCCGTAGCTCGGGAACTCGTCGACGTTCGGCCAGCTGGTGAGGCCGTCGAGGAACGTCTGGATCGTCTCGCCGCCGAGGCTCGCGTCGCCGATGTTCGCGAACACCGCGAACGACCAGCCGTCCGTGCGCCAACCGGCGTTGGTCGAGGCGCTCTCGAGCGAGCCGCCCTTGGTGTAGGCGACCACGCCATTGGCGCGGCTGTGCCACGACATCCCGGCCCGGCAGATGTCCTTGGTCCCGGTCGACTCGTAGTCGTCGTACGTGTGCTGCTGCAGCGCGTAGGCGCGCGTGGCGTCGGTCAGCACGATCGCGTCGGCGCCCTGCAGGTCGAACACACCGGACAGGAAGCGCACGTAGTCGATCGCCGAGCAGGCGAGCCCGCCCGACGTGCGCTTGAAGTTCAGGTCCTCGTGGAACTGCTCGCTGACGCGCGTGCCGGTGTTGTTCAGCTCGGTCGGGACCGTGCGCAGCCAGGTCAGGTGCGGGAACACGTCGTTCGGCCCCATCTGTAGCCGCGACGACGCGGCGACCTTGACGCCGGTGATCGACAGCGGTCCGAACACGTGGTTGTCGAGGAACGTCGTGAACGGCAGGCCCGAACGCACGCGGATGCACTCGGCGGTCAGCATCCAGGCCGCGTTCGAATACATGTAGTACGTCGGCCCGAGGACGGACGGCGGCTGGAAGACCAGCGCCTGTCCGGACAGCCAGGACGCGCCCGTGGTCACCGAGATCGGCAACGGCACGCTCATGGCAGCGGCGATCCCCGCCGCGCTGTAGCTGGTCTGGATGCCGCTGGTGTAGTCGAGGATGTGCCGGATCTCGATGTTGGGGAACCCGGCCGACACGAACCCCATGCCGAGCACCGTGTGCGGCTTCTCCGTCATCGTGAGCAGCCCCATCTCGTCGGCCTGGTGCGTCGCGACCGCGTTCATCACCTTGGTGAGGCTCGCGATCCGGAAGACGTCGTCGGGCTGCGTGACCGGGTAGGTGCCCTCGGCCCGCGTGAAGCCACGCGCGTAGACGAGCTTGCCGTCCTTGGCGATCGCCAATGCGGCCGCGCGCGCACCGCTGTCGACCAGCACGGACTGCATGTGCGTGTCCATCGCCGCGAATTGCGACCGGTAGACGCCCGTCGTCGTGTTGGTGCGGATCAACGGGAAGCGGTACTGCGCGAACGAGCCGGCGAAGCGCAGCCCCGCGCCACTGCCACCCGAAGCGATCGTGCGTTGGTAGCCGCTCTGCGCGTTGTAGAACGTCTGCCAGCCGGTGCCGGTCGCGTTCCACGACATGGTCTCGGTGCCGACGCGGTCGTCGTACCACACGCTCACGTAGCGCTGCGTGTCGGACATGCCGAGGCAAGCGAGGCGGGCGTCCCCGTCCCCGTGCGCGGCGCGCGTCTCGGCGAACTCGGTGCTGTTCGCGTCGACGTGGCAACCCCAGACCTTGTTGCCGGTGTTCGGCTCGAACACGGCGCACACGTACGGGCCGTAGCCCGTGTCGCCGTAGCTGTCGACCGAGACCGGGATGCGCCCCGCGGTCCGCTGCGTGTTGCAGGTGTCGACGAACGTCGATTCGAAGTAGCCGGTCGAGTCGACGACCGTGGCTCCGTCGGCGACGAACACCGCCGCGAACACCCGGTTCGCCGAGGTCGTGCCCGCCGCGGTGATCAGCTTGGCGCGGTAGCCCTGCGCGATGCAGTTCGTGCGGAACGTCGCGTACTGGGTGCCCGACATGTCGTGCGAGGCCTGCCAGGAAGGACCGCCGGTCTGTTCCCACACCGCCGAATAGAGCGGCGCCGACAGGTTGCCGGCGACACTGAGCGACACGATGCGGTAGCCCTGGCCACTCAGGGTCGTGAACTGCGTCTGGTGGGTCGCCGACGACACCCCGTGGTAGGAGACGACCGTCTGCGTCAGCGCGTGCGCGGCGAGCAGGAGGGCGAACAGGACGGCGCGGAACGACCGGAACAGGTTGGTTTCTGGCATGGGGAACGACGGCGGAGCCAATCGTTCCATCGTCGGGCCGCGCGGAGTGTGACGCGGCTGCGCCGGAAACCGCCGCGGCTAGCGCCAGCGCGGCCACGGCCGCGCCAGCACCTCTGCCGCCCAGGCCGCCAGTCGTGCCGTTCGCGCCGCGTCCACCCGTTCCTCGGGCGACAGGAGTTCCTGGTGCATGCGCAGGTTGCCGGCGATGTGCCGATCGTGGTAGGCGAGGTCGAGCAACACCGCCCCTTCCGGCGTGATGCACGCCAGGGTCTCGCCCGCCGCGTCGACGTGCAGCTGGGACATCTGCTCGGCGCGGGGCTGGAAACAGCACTCGCCGGAGTCGAGGTCCCACGCTGCGCAACCCTGGGCCCCGCCGCTCGAGAACAACAGGCCGTCGTCGGTGCCGGCGAACTGCAGGCTCCACACCGTGCCGTCGTGGCCGGCCAGGTCCAGGAACGTCCCGTCGGGGCGCCGGACCCGGATCCGCCCGCTGGCGTTGCCGACGGCGAGCGTGCGGCCGTCGTGCGACAGGGCGACGGAGTCGAGCTCCCGCTCCACGTTCGCCGGCCACGCGCCGGTCAGGTCGATGTCGGTCCTTCGGCCCGTGGCGACGTCGAACACGGCGAGCAGCGGCGGACCGTTGCCGACCAACGCCAACGAGCGCCCGTCCCCCGACCACGCCACGGCACACGCCGTCGTCGCACCGAGGTCGTAGTCCGCGCGCGGCGCGCCGTCGGCCGCCGCGACCCGACGCACGAGCCCGCGCCCCGACGCGAACGCCAACTCGTCGCCGTCGGGCGAGAACCGCGCGAAGAACCCCGAACCTTCGTTCGGCCCCGCGGCGGCGAACAGCGTGCGCCCAGACGCGATCTCGACCACGTGCAACCTGGGCGGCTGCAGCTTGGTGACGGCGACCCGCCGGCCGTGCTGGTCGAGTGCGAGCCAGCCGTTGCTGCCGTGGGGCAGGTCGACGACGCGGGCCCCGGTGGCGACGTCGTGCACCGTCGCGAACTCGCCCTTGCTGGTGGCGGCGATGCGGCCGTCGCCCGACAACGCGACCGCGCCGACTCCGGGAATGGTGCGGCGTGCTACCGGCTCCAGGTCGACGATCCCGAGCCCGCCGTTCGCGCTCGACGTCGCCAGCCAACGTTCGTCCGGCGACAACGCCAGGCGCTGCACCGGTCGCAACGCCACCGGCGTGCGGGTCGAGCCGTCGGCCGACCAACGATCGGTGCGCCACCAGCCGCCGACGAGGGCCCCCCCGTCGCGCAGGACCACGAGTGCCGAGCCGGTGCCGTTGCGCGTCCAGTCGAGCCACTTGCGGTCGGTGCCGGCCAGGTCGAGCCGGCGCACGCGATGGCTGTGGTCGGTCACCCACGGCAGGTCCGGATCGTGGCCGAACGCGACGTTCGCCAGCGACAACGCGAGGCGCATGGGCGCAAATCGCACGGTGCCGTCGGGTGCCACACCTACGGCGCGGCCGTCCGCAGTCGCGGCGACGACGAACCCACCGTCCGGCGCACTCGCCAACGCGGTGAACGGGCCGTCGTACGTGTACAGGAGCGTCGGCTGCAGAGCTTCCGACCAGCCCAGCAACCGGCCGTCGCTTCCGGCCGACACGAGGCCGCCGTCGCGCACGGCGACCAACGCGACCACTTCGCCCGTGTGCGCTGGCGCGGTGCGCACTGCTTCGTCGGCGGTGAAGCGGCACAGGCTGCCGTCGGCCGTGCCGCCGACCACGACGTCGTCGGGCAAACGCACGAGGGCCGTGAGCCGGGCCCCGGCGACGCCGACCCTGCCGCGCAAGGCCAACGTGTGCGGATCGCGCCGCTCCAGCCGCCCGTCGACGCCGCCGACGAACAGCGTCGTGCCCGCACGGCTCCACAGCAGCGGCACCTTGTCGGGCATCGGCTGCACGACGAGGTACGGATCGCGTTGCGCCAGTTCCTTCAGCGCCCAGGTGGTCGCCCGCGGCATCGTGCCGAGCAGGTGCGCGCGCCACAGCGCCGCACTGGCCTGCAGCGAATTGTCGAGCCGCATCGCCTGCCGCGCCCGCTGGAACGTGCTGCGGTCGAGTTCGACCTGCAGCCGCGACGCACTCGCGTCGGCGCGTCGCCGGCTGTCTTCGGCCTTGACCCACAACGTCGTCACGGCGATCGCGCCGACCAGCAACACCGCGAGCGACACGCCCGTCGTCGCGGTGAGCAGCCGGTTGCGTGCGACCCACTTGCGCAGTTCGGCGAAGCGGCCGGTCGCGTAGGCCCGCACCGTGCGCAGTTCGAGGAACGCCCGCAGGTCGTCACCGAACTCGATCATCCCGGGGTAGCGATCCTCGGGTCGGCGCGCCATCGCCCGTTCGCAGATGGCGCGCAGTTCCGGCGGCACGGTCTCCGGCAACGGTCCCGGCGAACCGCGCCGCAACGCCTGCAACACGCCGTCGGCGCCGCGCGCCGCACTCGCGTACGGCATCGCCCCCACCAGCACGTGCCACAACACCGCGCCGATCGCATACACGTCGACCGCAGGGCCCGTCGCCGCGGCACCGACGATCGCCTGTTCGGGCGCCATGTAGGCCGGCGTGCCGACCACATCGCCCGCGCGGGTCAGCAACGGCGAGTCGGCGTCCTCGTCGGCGATCGCGTCGCGCAGCGTGGCCACCGCACCTTCGCTCGCGCCGTCGACCACCTGTGCCAGGCCCCAATCCATCACGTAGGTCTCGCCGAAGCGGCCGACCATGATGTTGCCGGGCTTGAGGTCGCGATGCACGACGCCGCGGCTGTGCGCGAACGCCATCGCTTCGCAGACGCGCAACAGCACGTGCAGCACGCGCGTCCGCGTCCAGTCCGTGCCGCCGGCCGCGACGTCCGCCAGGATCTGGCCGAGGTCGCGCCCACGCACCAGCTGCATGGCGAAGAACGGCCGCCCGTCCGCGTCGACGCCGAGTTCGTGGATCGGCACGATGCCGGGATGGTCGAGCTGGGCGGTGATCTGCGCCTCGGCCAGGAAGCGCCGCTGCTGGCGGGCGTCGCCGAGTTCGCCGCGGTGGATCTTCAACGCCACCTCGCGCCGCAGGTCTTCGTCCCAGGCCCCGACGATGCGCCCCATGGCTCCGCGCGCGATCTCGCCGCGCAGCACGTAGCGCGCCAGGCGCCCGCCGGGCGTGGCCAGCCGTTCCTTCAGTTCGACGACACTGCTCGCGGCAGCGGCCGTCGATCCGGCGGCGTCCTGCGACAGGGTGCCGAATGCCGCGGTCATCGCCTGCCAGCGTTCGTGGACCTTGCGCAGGGCCTGGGCCAGGTGGGGATGGGCGGCACAGACGGCCTCGAAGTCGGCCGGCGCACCCGCTTCGACCAGGTCGAGGAACTCGGCGAACAGGCGCTCGGCGGTCGGGGCAGGCGGTCGGGAGTCGGGGCTCACGCGAGGGCGAGAGGGTAGCGCCGAGCCGTGCCGGCCCGGCCGCTCCTCGTGTATCGTGTCGGAACGTGACGTCCGGAGCCGACGAAATCCACGCGCGCGTCGCCGGCCTGCTGCCGGCCTTGCGCACGTTCGTGCGGTTGCGCATGGGCAAGGCCCTGCGCGCCAAGGAGGACAGCTGCGACATCGTGCAATCGGTCGCCCGCGAAGTGCTGCAGCACGGCGACCGCTTCCAGCACGGCGGCGAAGCCGGCTTCCGCGACTGGCTGTTCACCACCGCGCACCGCAAGGTCGTCGATCGGCTGCGGCACTGGCGCACCGCGAAGCGGCAGAGCCACCGCGACACCGCGCTGCCGCCCGAACTGCAGAGCCTCGTGCCGTCGCCG
>JAEUHV010000328.1 GCA_016794485.1 Planctomycetota bacterium | reverse complement strand
AGTTGGCGACCGCACGGATGACGAAGGGCGTGAGCGCTACGCCGCGCCTTCGATCCAGCCGCCGCCGAGCACACGTTCGCCGGCGTAGAACACCGCCGCCTGGCCTGGCGTGATCGCCGTGACCGGAGTCGTGAACTCGACGCGGGCCGTCGTTCCCGACGCGACGATCGTCGCCGGAGCTGCGTCGTGGCGGGCGCGCACCTTCACGGCCGCGTGGACCACTTCCCCGTCCGGCGGGGCATCGACGAGCCAGTGCACTCCGGCGACGAACATCACGGTGCGCTGCATGCCGTCGCGCGGCACCAGCGTGACGTCGCCCGACAGCGGATCGATCGCCGCGACGTAGTGCGGCACGCCGAGGGCCGGCAGGCCCTTGCGCTGCCCGACGGTGAAGCCGTCGACACCGTCGTGACGGCCGAGTTCGCGACCGTTCGGATCCACGAAGCGCCCGGCGCGGCCGGTGCCGCCGCGGGCCCGCACCACGTCCCGGTAGTCGCCGCTGGTGACGAAGCAGATCTCCATCGACTCCTGCTTGTCGGCGGTGACGAGGCCGGCTTCGGCGGCCAGTGCCCGCACCTGCGGCTTCTCCAGGTCGCCGAGCGGGAACAGCGTGCGCGCCAGCGCGCCGCGCTCGATGCCGAACAGGTAGTAGGTCTGGTCCTTCTGCCGGTCGCGCGCCGTGTGCAGTTCGCCGTCCACGACGCGCGCGTAGTGGCCCGTCGCGACCGCCGCCGCGCCGGCATCGTCTGCAAGTTGCAACAAGTGCCCGAACTTGAGCTGCTGGTTGCACAACACACAGGGGTTCGGTGTGCGGCCACGCCGGTACTCCTCGGCGAAGTGATCCATCAACGCCGCGAACTCGGCCGCGTAATCCACCGCGTAGAAGGGTATGCCCAACCGATCCGCCACCACCGCCGCGTCGCGCGCGTCGCTCGCCGAGCAGCACGACTTCTCCTGGGCCGACTTGCCGGCCACGCCGTTGCGCATGAACGCGCCCACGACCTCGTGGCCGGCGCGTTGCAGCAACAGGGCGGCGACACTGCTGTCGACACCACCGGACATCGCACAGAGGACTCGCATGGGGAAGGCGGGGAACGGCGGGAAAGCAAGATGCCGACCTTTGTCTGCCACGCCAAGGGGCTGGTCCCTATACTCCTCGCCCCATTTCCGGCGCCCCCCACTTCACGATGTCGCAGACGTTCTTGCTTCCGCTCGAGTTCGCCCTGGTCTCGCAGGATCCGAAGACCAACACCGACGCTCCGGCACCGACCCCGGGCACGCCGCAGGCCTCCGGCCCGGCCCCCGCGGGCACCACCGGCGGCACGCAGCAGCCGGCAGCCTCGCCGCAGTCGCCGTGTGGCGGTCCCGAGACCCTGATCTACATGGGCGTGTTCCTCGCCCTGATGTACTTCATGGTCATGCGGCCGGAGCAGAAGCGCCGCAAGGAGCAGCAGTCGATGCTCTCGGCGATCAAGAAGGGCGACAAGGTGGTCACCCTGGGCGGCATGCACGGCGTCGTCGCGGCGTTGACCGACAAGACGGTCACGCTGCGCATCGACACGGTGCAGATGACCTTCGACCGGACGGCCATTGCGCGGATCGAGCGCGATGATGCCGCCGCGTCACCCAAGGGATGAACCCGGCCCGGTCCGACAGCGCGGCCGTCGCGGCGAAGACCTCGCGGCGGCGGCGCTGGCACACGCCGGGTTCCGCATCGTCGGCCGCAACCTGCGCACGCGGCACGGCGAGATCGACCTCCTGGTCCGGCGGGGGCCCCACTACCGCGCGGTCGAGGTCAAGGCACGGGCGGACCATCCTGCCCCCGAACGCTGCCTCGATCCGGACCAGCTCGATCGCCTCGAACGAAGTTTGCAGAGCCTCGCTGCCACGCTGCGGCCGCGGCCGCGTTCCCTCGCGGTCGACGTCGTCGCGGTCCGCTGGAGCGATCAAGGTCCAGAACTGCTGCATTTCCCCACGTTCCGCACCGTTCCCTGGCCGACCGATGCCATAGGCCCGACCCGACGGGCTCATGCCTGGGTCACCCGCCGACCGACCAGTCCTTGTACCTCGCACCCTCCGTTGCCGCTGCCGCTCCCGCCGATGCCCACCCTCGCTGACCAGATCATCCCGCGGCGCAAGCTGCTGCTGATGCTGTGCGAGACGATCCTCTTCATGGGAGTGCTCCTGGTCGGCACCAGCGCGCCTCCCCTGAGCACGCGCAGCTTCCACCTGCTCGAGTTCTCGCCCGAACTGCTGCGCGGTTTGCTCACCTGCTTCACGATTGCGGTGATCTGCCAGGCGTCGCTGAGCTACAACGACCTCTACGACTGGAAGACGGCGCAGAACCGCGCGGAGCTCGCCAACCGCCTCGTGCACGCCGCCGGCTACGCGCTGGTGATGCTCGGCTTCCTCGCGCTGGTCGGTGGATCGATGTTCGTGCTGCCCGGCATCCAGAACATCAACCAGGAGACCTGGAAGCTGATCGTGCTGGTCGGCATCGCGTTCGGGTTCGTGTGGGCGTTCCGGGTCGCGTTCCACTGGTTCTTCTACAAGTGGCGCTTCGGCGAACGCATCGTCGTCGTCGGCAGCTCGGAAGAGGCCCAGAAGCTGGCGCGCATGGTCATGGAAAGTCCGATGTCGGGCTACGAAGTGCTCGGCATCGTCGAAGAGCCGGGCCAGCCGCCGCTGCCGGTCGGCCCGGGTCTGCCGCCGCTGCTGGGTTCGCTCGAAGGCCTGCGCACCCTGTGCCGCGAAGAAGGCATCGCCCGCGTGGTCGTCGCCCTTCGCGAACGCCGCGGCAAGG
>JAEUHV010000316.1 GCA_016794485.1 Planctomycetota bacterium | reverse complement strand
GTCCGAGGTGTCGGTGCCCGACAGGTTGCCGGAGATGGTGTCACCGGGGACGATCGGCTCGGCCGTCGCCTGGGTGTTGTTGACTTGCACGCCGATCGCTTCGACTTCGGCGCCCGCGGCACCGGTGTTCATCGGCTGCGTGGCCAGCTCGAACATGTAGTTGCCCGCCGGCACGACGCCACCGGCCATGCCCGTGGCCGCGGTGAACGGCGTCGGCGCGTTGCGCACCGCGATGTAGTAGGTGCCGGCCGGCCAGACGCGCGTCTGCGACGTGCGTGCGACCAGTGTGTTGGCGAGGCCGTTCTGCGTGCCGAAGGCCGGGGCGAAGGTCGACGTGGCCGGGAGCAGCGCGTTGCCGCTGGCGTCGTAGATCTCGTAGCGGTGGCCGTAGAGGAAGCTGTCGTCGCCTTCGTTGATCTGGAACCACACCGACGTCAGCGGCGCGGTCAGCACGACCTGGTAGTAATCGGCGTCGGCCATTTCGACCTCGAACGTGTCACCGGCGGCCGGGACCGCGGTCAGCGTCGTCTCGGTGGTGATCGACGCGGCCGTGTTGCTGCGGATCTGGCGCGTCAGGCCGGCGTTCGCACCGCTGGTGAAGCGGATGTGGAAGTGGCCGAGCGTGCTGCCACCGGTGGTCGGGTTCCAGGCGTTCGCCGTCAGCGGGGCGCCGACGACGCGCACGGCCTGGTTCGAGCCCGTGCAGATCACGTCGAACGTGTCGCCGGGGGCGTTGGCGACCGGCCAGGCGGCCGTCGTGATCGCCGAGCCGAAGCTCGACGGGCCGGTGCAGCCGCTGATCGTGCGGATGAGGCCGACGTTGGCGCCGCTGGTCATCACCATCGAGTAGCCGAGGTTGCCGACGAACATGTTCGACACCGGCAGCGACGCGACCCACGTGATCGTGGTCGTGTTGACCGTGTCGATGCTGAAGCCGTCACCGCCCGCGTTGGCGACCGGGAACGCCCCCGACGTGATCGACGACACCGTCGTGGCGGAAATCAGGCGGGCGAGGCCGACGTTGACGCCGCTCGTCATCGTGATGTTCATGCCGGGCGTGAGCGCCGTCGGCAGCGGGTTCGCCGCGGGGAGGACCACCGCGCTGGCGCTCTGCGTCACCGTCGTGGTGCTCGCGGGGGTCGTGTTGACCGTGCCCGTCCAGATGTTCGACAGCGGCACACAGGCGCTGCTGTAGACGACCGGCGGGACCGCAGGCACGTCGACCGTGCCGGTGAACACGACGGTGTTGGCGCCGAGCGAGCCGTGGTACTTCTTGGTGCCCGCACCGAGCACGCCCGTCGGCGTCGCCGTCAGGTGCGTGTCGTTCGGCTCGATCTCGTTGCCGTCGTAGACGACCGGGTCGATGCTCGAGACTTCGAGCGAGTAGGGGCCGGTGGCGGTGCCGAGGTAGCCGACGACCTGGACCATGTAGTTGCCGGCCGACAGGTTCAGCTGCAGTTCGCTGGAGAAGCCGTTGTTGACACCGCGCGCGTCGTCGTCGATTGCGCGGTAGATCGTGCCGGTGCCGTCGAGCAACGCGATGCGCGTGTCCGAGTTGGACGTGTGGATGCGCACGCGGCCGTTCGCGGCCAGCGTGAACGAGTACCAGTCCTGGTCACCAGCAGCCGCGAGGCTGCCGTCGATCTGGTCTCCGACGGCGATCGCCTGGGCGGCGGCGTTGGAGTTGTTTGGCTCGAGTTCGGCAACGCGCGTCTGCGCCAGCAATGCTGGCGACAGCGCGAGGGATGACAGGCAAAGGGCAGAAAGTCGCATGTGTTTTCGGCGAGGTAGCAGGTTGCTTCGCAGCTCGTTGGGGTACGCCCCCAAGCAGCATGGAAACGAGCAAGAAGCTGCGAAAATCGTAACACGCGCAAAGCGACATGGAAGTCGCCGACGGCCGGGAAAATGCGGCAGCGACTGGACTTGCGGTCGGCGGGAATGGTCGCCGGTGCTCGCTTCGGCCAGTCGTCAGCCGCAATGCGCAATCACTTCGACGCAGCGGCGTGTGTTCAGCTGCAATCGCGCGCGCTCGCCGACTTCGACGCCGGGGATCCACAGGATCGTGTCGTTGGCGTCGACCAGCAGCGGCACCCGATCGCGGTCGAACCGCGGCAGATGCCTGCTCTGCAGGAAGCGGCGCAGTTCGAGTGGTTGGCTGCTGCCGAGCGGTTGGAAGCGATCGCCGGCCCGGCGCGTGCGCAGCCGCCACGGCAACGGACACTGCCGCGGGTCGAGCAACGCGCGCAGGCGGCCGGCTTCGCTCGGCGATGGCGACAGCGGTGGCAGTGGATGTTCGTGCGCCGACAGCCACCACTCGGTCGCACCGAAGCGTTGCCGGCCGCCGTCCCACAGGAAGAGTTGTCCGCCGTCGCTCGCGGCCGGCGGAGCCCCGGCGCGGTCCGGATCGAGCAGCAACAGGCCGCTGCGCGTGCGTTCGGCCAGCAGGCCGCCGCGTCCGGCGACCCGGGTGCCGTCGGGTTGGTCGAGCAGCAGGACGACGCGATCGAGCCAGCTCGGGCTCGCGGCTTCGCCGTGCGGATGCAGGGCCAGGTGCGCCTGGCGCACGGCTTCGTGCACGAACGGCCGCGAATCGCCGTCGATCTGGCTGAGGTCGAGTTCGCAGCGCCACGCGGTCTTGTGCCGGGCGCACTGGGCCAGGATGCGCAGCCCCTGCGCCTCGACGATTTCGTTCGCGGCGCGCGCCGTGCTGGCGACCGTCATCAGCGCCACGTCGAGGCCGATGCCGAGCGATTGGCGCAGCTGCGGGATGGTTTCGTGCCGCAGGCGATTGCGGCTGTAGCGCAGGTCGGTGTTGGTGCTGTCGGCGAACACCGGTTCGCGCAGCGTCTGCAGGATCGATTCGAGCGTCGAGCGCCGCGTGCGCAGGAACGGGCGCACCAGCAGCAGCCGCTGCTGGCCGCGGCCGAGCCAGCGCGCTTCGGGGATGCCGGCGAGGCCGCGCGGGCCGGTGCCGCGCAGCATGCGGAACAACACGGTCTCCAGGTTGTCGTCGGCGTGGTGCGCGGTCAGCAGGAGGCCGGCGCCGACTTCCTGGGCCACGTCCTGCAGCATCGCGTAACGCGCCTGCCGCAGGTCGTCCTCACTCGGGGAACCGGCGGGTGCGGGCAGGCGCCGGATCGAGACCGGCACGTCGAGCCGGTCGCAGCGGTCGACGACGAACTCGGCGTTCTTGCGGCTGTCCGGCCGCACCGCGTGGTCGACGTGGGCCACGTGCAGCGGGCCCGGCAGCCGTCCTTCCCCCTGCAGCCTGGCGAGAGCCAGCAGCAGTGCCGTGCTGTCGACACCACCCGAAATTGCCGCCAGCACCGTGCGTTGGCCGACGAGGTTCTCGTAGCGGCACAGGCAGCGTGCGGTCGCATCGCAGAGTCGCGTGAAGCTGTCCATTGGCTCTGGCAGGTGCGTCGCTAGACTGCTCGGCCGATTTTCCGCGCAGCCAACAACACTCAGGAGCTTACCTCGCCATGGCCACCCGGGTCGCCATCAACGGTTTCGGTCGCATCGGTCGTCTCGTCTTCCGCGCCCTCGTCGAGCAGGGGCTGCTCGGCAAGGAGCTCGACGTCGTCGCCGTCGGTGACATCGTTCCGGCCGACAACCTCGCCTACCTGCTGAAGTACGACTCGATCCAGGGCCGTTTCGCCGGCGAGGTGTCGTCGAAGAAGAGCTCGCCCGACAAGGCCGAGGACGACGTGCTGGTCGTGAACGGCAAGGAGATCGCGGTGGTGTCGGCGAAGACGCCGGCCGAGTTGCCGTGGGCGAAGATGGGGGTGACGGTCGTGATCGAATCGACCGGCCTGTTCACCGAGGCCGAGAAGGCCAAGGGCCACCTCACCGCGGGCGCCAAGAAGGTCATCATCAGCGCGCCGGCCAAGGGCGAAGACATCACCGTCGTGCTCGGTGTCAACGACGACAAGCTCGACCTGAGCAAGCACCACATCATCAGCAACGCGTCGTGCACGACGAACTGCCTGGCGCCGCTGGTGCACGTGATCCTGAAGGAGGGTTTCGGTCTCACCGAGGGACTGATGACCACGATCCACGCCTACACCGCGACGCAGAAGACCGTCGACGGCCCGAGCAAGAAGGACTGGAAGGGCGGCCGCACCGCGGCGCAGAACATCATCCCGTCGAGCACCGGCGCGGCGAAGGCCGTCGGCCTCGTGCTGCCGGAGATCAAGGGCAAGCTGACCGGCATGGCGTTCCGCGTGCCGACGCCGACCGTGTCGGTGGTGGACCTGACCTTCAAGACCGCGAAGGACACCACGCTCGACGAGCTCAAGCAGGCGATCAAGCGCGCGTCGCAGACCTACATGAAGGGCATCCTCGACTACACCGAGGACGAGGTCGTGTCGTCGGACTTCATCCACTGCAAGTCGTCGTCGATCTTCGACGCCGGCAGCTCGATCGAGCTGAACAAGAACTTCTTCAAGCTGGTGAGCTGGTACGACAACGAGTGGGGCTACAGCAACCGCGTCGTCGAGTTGACCCAGAAGATCGCCAAGGGCATCAAGTAGTACGGAGTCGTCCATGGCCTGGAAGTCCCTTCGCGATCTGCCGCTCCAAGGTCAGCGCGTCTTGATGCGCGTCGACTTCAACGTGCCGCAGGACAAGGCGACGTTGGCGATCACCAACAACCAGCGGATCGTGTCGGCATTGCCGACGATCCGCTACGCGCTCGAACAGGGCGCTGCGGTGGTGCTGATGTCGCACCTCGGCCGTCCGGACGGCCAGAAGGTCGCCAAGTACTCGCTGCAGCCGGTCGCCGTCGAGTTGCAGAAGCTGCTCGGCAAGCCCGTGCAGTTCCTCGGCGACTGCGTCGGGGCGGAGGTCGAGGCGGCGTGTGCGAAGGGCAAGCTGCAACCCGGCCAGGTCGTGCTGCTCGAGAACCTGCGCTTCCATCTCGAGGAGGAAGGCAAGGTCAAGGTGAAGAACAAGGACGGCACCGAAACCAGCCGGAAGGCGGAGCCGGCGGCGATCGAGGCGTTCCGCGCGAGCTTGAAGAAGCTCGGCGACGTCTACGTCAACGATGCCTTCGGTGCGGCCCACCGCGCGCACAGCTCGGTCAGCGGCATCCAGGGCCTGCCGACCGCGGCGGGTTTCCTGATGCAGCAGGAGTTGTCGGCGTTCGCCAAGGTGCTGACGAGCCCAGCGCGGCCGTTCGTCGCGATCCTCGGCGGCGCCAAGGTCAGCGACAAGCTGCCGGTGATCGAGAACCTGCTCGGCAAGGTCGACACGCTGATCATCGGCGGGGCGATGGCCTACACGTTCCTCGTGCAGATGGGCCAGAAGGTCGGCAAGTCGCTGGTCGAGAAGGACCTCGTCGACGCGGCCGGCAAGGTGCTCGCCGCGGCCAGGGCGGCCGGCAAGCAGATCCTGCTGCCGGTGGACCACGTGTGTGCGGCCGAGTTCAAGGCCGACAGTCCGGCCAGCGTGCACACGTCGATCCCGGATGGCCTGATGGGGCTCGACATCGGCCCGTCGACGGTGCGCAACTACGTTGCGGCGCTCACGGGCGCCAAGACCGTGGTCTGGAACGGGCCGATGGGCGTGTTCGAGATGGACGCGTTCTGCAAGGGCACCGAAGCGGTGGCGCAGGCCACGGCGGCGGCAACGGCTGCAGGCGCGTTCACGGTGGTCGGCGGCGGCGATTCGGTCGCGGCGGCCGAGAAGCTCGGGATCACCAGCAAGCTGTCGCACGTGTCGACGGGCGGCGGCGCGTCGCTGGAACTGCTCGAAGGCAAGAAGCTGCCCGGCGTGGCCGCGCTGGGCGGCTGAGGCCGGAGCAGCCCCTTCGCGTCAGGTGCGCAGCGCGAACTCGAACTGGTTCACCCTGGCGACCGCGGACCACAGGTCGTCCTCGACGAAGTGCGGTTCGACCTGGAACTCGCCGTCCTGGCCGCCCTTGCCCGTGCGCACCAGGATCGTGCCGAGTTCGGCCCGCTGGCCGGCGAGCACGTCGGCCGTCGTATGGCCGATCATCCAGCAGCGCTGCAGGTTGAGGTCGAACTCCTGCTGCGCCATCTTGAAGATGCCCGGTCCCGGCTTGCGGAAGACGCTCTCCTTGCGGAAGCGGCCCTTGCCCTTGGGGTGGTACGGGCAGCTGTAGATCTTGGCGATCGGGATCTGCTCCTGCTGCATGCGGGCGATGAACGCCTCGCAGAAGCGGGTGAAGTCGCGTTCCTTGGTCTGTCCGAAGGCGATGTCCTGGCGGCTCGTCGCGACGAACAGCCGGAACTGGTTCTGGTCGATGCGGCCGAGGGCCTGCAGCGAACGCTCGAGGAACGGGATGGCTCCGTCGTCGCCGAGAACGGCGCGGCTGACGAGGACACCGTCGAGTTCGAAGAAGAGGCCCTGCTTGTCTGGGATCTTGGCCATGTGGGGGTGGTTGGGGTTCGCCCATGGCATCGGCTCGTTCCGAGGCCTGCTTGAAGGCCGTGGAGAAATGCCCTGGTCGGGCCAGGGAGGTGGTACGTACAGAAAGACCGACCGCCCCTGCCCTGCTCCAGCGTAGAGCCGGCATACTGCCACGCTCCCTCGTCTCCCGTCCCGCACCCTTGAGCCAGCGTTCCGACACCGAGCTGATGTTGCAGATCCAGGCCGGGGATCTGGGCGCGTTCGAGCAGTTGGTGCTGCGTTACCAGGCCATGGTGCACGGACTCGCGATGAGCATGCTGCGGCGACCCGAGGATGCGGAGGAAGCGACCCAGGATGCGTTCCTGAAGTTGTTCCGCGCCCGCGGCACGTTCGATCCGTCGCGCAACCTCGAGCCCTGGCTGCTGCGCATCGCCGGCAATGCATGCCGCGACAAGCTGCGCCGGCTGAAGGCTGCCGAGTTGCCGGTGGTGCGCGGGCGCGACGACCTCGGCGACCTGTTGCTCGACCTGCCCGACGCGCGGGCGGCGCACGGAGCCTCACGCCAGCTCGAAGACCATTCGGTGCGTGGCGAGCTCGAGCAACTGTCCGATCGCGTGCGCGGTCCGCTCGAGTTGAAGTACCTGCGCGGATTCACCAACCAGCAGATCGCCGAGGCCCTCGGCATTTCGATCAGCAACGTGAAGGTGCAGTTGGCGCGCGGCAAGGACATCCTCGCCAGCCGATTGCAGGGGGTGCGCGAAGCATGAGCAGCATGCGTGAGCCCCTGCACCAGCCGCCGAACCCGGACGACCTGCGCCGGGTGCCGCCGACCACGCCCGCCTGCGCCCAGGTGCGCGGCTGGTTGCGCGACTACGTCGACGCCGACCTCGAACCGGCGCAGCGGACCCTGGTCGAGCAGCACGTGCACGGCTGCCGCACCTGTGCGGTCGAGTTGGGCCGCGCCGAACACGAAGTGTTGCGTCTGCGCCGGCTGTTTGGCGCGTGTGCGTCGACTCCGGCGCTTCCGGCCGGCTTTGCGGCCAGGCTCGTGCAGCGCCTCGTGCTCGACGAGACTTCCCTGGTCAGCAAGGAACGTCTGGCCGAAGCCGCCGCGGCGGCGCAGGCCAAGGCCGCCCGCGCCGTGCCGGGCGCGAACCGGGCGGACCGTGGCCGACGCGTGCTGCTGACGCCGGGGCGCGTGCTGGCCGCCGCGTTCATGCTCGTGGTCGGGCTGCTGCTCGGCACCGAGTTCTTCTCGGTTGTGACCGACGTTCCGAACGGCGTCGCTCGCCTCGTCGTGCTGGAGGCGCACGACACGTTCGAACTCGGCCGCCGCCTCGTGCGTGGCGATGGCCTCGGCGAGCAGGAGTCCCTGCGGTTGTCCCCGGGCGGGCGGGCGCGGGTCCAGTGGCACGACCCGACCACCAAGGCCCAGCCCGCGGCGACGATGTGGTTGCAGGGCAAGGGCGAAATGCGCCTCGAAGCCGGGCAGCCGTTGTTGCTCGAAGGCAACGTCGAGATCACCACGCACCGCGAGGTCGTGATTCCGATGGCCGACGGCAGCCGGCTCGAACTCGGGGTCGGCACCTACGAGGTCGCGGCCACGGCGCAATCCGAGCCGAGCTGGTCTGGGCTCGAGGATCCGTTCGAAGCGATGCCGCGCGACCTGCACATCGCCGTCGAGGTGAAGTCAGGGGCGTCCGCGGCGATCGTGCGTTCGGCGGTCGGGGCGACTCTGGTTTCCGCCGGCGAGATCGGCGTCTACAGCGGTGACAGTGCGGTCCAGGTCACCGCGGTCGGAGGCGGTCCGGTCGTCGCAAGCGAACGGCCGAGCATGCGCCAACCGCTGCCGAACGTGCCGCCGCAGGCCCTGCTGTTCGGCCAGGCGCGCGATCGTTCCGGAGCCGTCGTGCCCTCGACCGAAGTGCTGTTGGCCTACGCGTCCGCCGGACTGTCCTGGCCGGGCCATGGCCTGGTGGGCTACGACGGCAGCTTCGTCGTGCAGACGCAAGGCGCCGTCGGGTTGCCGTTCGCGATCGCGATGGCATCGCCAGCCGCCAGCCGCACCGACCTCGGGGTGTTGGCGCCGGACGTGTACCGCCTGCAGCTGAATGGGCTGCACGCGCAGTTCGGCCGCCATCTCGTGTTCGACGCCTCCATCCCGGTCCGCGGCGTCGTGCGCGACCTGGCTGGGTCGCCGATGGCCGGCGTCGACGTCGTGCCGTGTCTGGTCGACGAGTGGTTTGGCTGCGTGCTGCCGTTCGGCGGCCAACGCACGTCGACCGACGGCTTCGGCATGTTCACGGTGACCCGCTTGCCGGCCCACCTGCCGACCCACCAGGGACTCGTGCTGCTGCTGCTCAAGGACGGATCCGCGGTGTCTGCCTTGCCCGTGCCGTCGCGCGGGTCGGCGATGGCGGTGCGCCCGCCGTTCGACGTGACGCTGCGTCCGTCGCGCCAGGTGCGTCTCGAGATGCTGCCGGCCTTCGCCAAGGTGGAAGTGTTCGAGGAATTGCCGGGCATCGGCGCGGACATGGGCTACCGGAAGCAGGCCGTCCACACCGACGGTGCCGGCCGGGTGCTCGAGGCCTTGGTCGGCACCGGCCGCCTTTGGGCGCGGGTGTCCGGGTCGCAGGTCGTGCGCGAACTGGTGCTCGTCGATGCTCCAGGTCCGGTGACCTACCGCCCAGCCGTGGGGACAGGCCAGTCCCTCGACGCGTTGTTCCGTGATTCGTTGGCGTTGACGGGGACCCAGGTGTTTGTCGCCGGAATCTGGCGGCACCAGCGGTTTGCCACGGCCGTGGAGGCCGGCGTTGCCGACCTCAGCGTGGTGCAGCCGACCGGGCTCGTGACCGAAGACGCGCAGGTGTTCGGCGTTTCGGCTGGCGGGCCCCGCGACGGCGCCATCGTGCGGTTCCTCGGTCTGACCGACACCAACGGGGTGATTGCGCTGCCCTATCTGCAGGAGACCGAGAACCTGGTCGTGGTCGCCCCCGACGGCTCGACCGCATTCCTGTCCCAGGACAAGTTCCGCGCCGGCATCACGTCGGCGATCCTGGCGGAACCGGGGCGCGTCCTGGTCGGCCAGAGCGTGCGCAACGCGCATCCGGAGACCCACCTGACCCTCGGCTTCGTCCGGCTCGACGAAGTGCTGCCTGGCCTGCGTCCGCAATTCGTGCGGTTCGCGGGGCCGGCGTCCGACTACGAGGTCGGTGACGTGCCGCCCGGCGACTATCGCGTGACCATCGGGTCGGCGACGTACCAGGTGTCGGTGCCGAGTTCTGGTTTCGTCGTGCTGCAGTAGCGAACGCGTCGTCGCGGTGGACGTGTTCGACGGCGATACTGCGGCGATGCGGAACCTGCTCGCCGTGTCGACCTGCCTGCTGGCCGCCACCGCGGCGGCCCAACGCGGCGATCGGCCGGGGGAAGCCCAGGTGCCGTTGCCCGAAGGCCTGCAAGTTCCGGCGGCCACGCCGCGTTCGCCGGCCGAACAGCTCGCCACGTTCCGCCTGGCCGCGGGATTCTCGATCGCGCCGTTCGCCACGGACCCCATGGTGCAGGATCCGATCGCAGCCGTGTTCGACGCGCAGTTTCGTCTGTGGGTCGTCGAGATGCGCGGCTACATGAACGATCTCGAGGCCACCGGCGAGCGGGCCCCGGTCGGGCGGATCGTCGTGCTGCGCGACGTCGACGGCGACGGCAAGGCCGACACCGCCACGACGTTCCTGGACGGCCTCGTGCTGCCGCGCGCGGTATTGCCGTTGCGCGGCGGGGCGCTGGTGGTGGCACCGCCCGAACTGTGGTGGTGCCCCGACGCCGACGGTGACCTGGTCGCGGACGGCAAGTCGGTCGTGATGGGTGGATTCGAGGCCGGTCTCGACAATCCCGAACACTCCGGCAACGGGTTGCTGTGGGGCTTCGACCACCGCATCCATCTCGCCAACGACGCGCGCATGCTGCGTCGACTCGGCGATGCGTTCGTGGTCGAAACCGGTGCCGGCGGCGGCCAGTGGGGGCTCACGCACGACGATCGCGGCCGGTTGTTCTTCAACTACAACGAGGACTGGCTGCGTTGCGACCTCGTTCCGGGGCGCCATGGTCCGATGGCGAAGTCCGTCGGTGGCGTGCCGCAGCACAATTGGCGAGTCGTGTCCGAACGCAGCGTGTGGCCGATCCGCGTCACGCCCGGGGTCAACCGCGGCTACCAGCCCGGTCGGCTCGTCGACGGCGTGCTCGCGATCCACACGGCGGTCTGTTCGCCGCACGTCTACCGCGGCGGCCTGCTGCCGTGCCCCGGCGACGTGTTCGTCTGCGAACCGGCCGGCAATCTCGTGCGCCGGTTCGTGTTGCACGACCTGGACGGCACGCTGCGAGGCGTCAATCCGTACGCGGCCGAACGCGGCGAGTTCCTCGCCTCGACCGACGAACGGTTCCGTCCCGTGCATCTGCTCACCGGGCCCGACGGGGCCTTGTTCGTGGTCGACATGTACCGCGGCGTGATCCAGCACCGGAACTTCGTCACCACGTTCCTGCGCCGACAGATCGAACAGCGCGGCCTCGACAAGCCGACCGGGCTCGGTCGCATCTGGCGGATCGTTCCGGACCGGGCGCCGCCGCGGGTGCTCGAACGCACTCCGGCTGCGGCGAGTGTCGCCGAACTCGTGCCGATGCTGGCGCACGACAACGGCCTCGTGCGCGACCTGGCCTTGCAGGAACTGGCGCAGCGGCGCGATGCCACCGTGGTGCCGGCCTTGGTCGCGATGCTGCGGCACGAACGGCCGGCGGTCCGCATCGCTGCGTTCTCGGCCCTCGCGGCGTTGCGCGCAGTGGATGCCACGGCGGTGCGCGCCGGCTTGCGCGATCCGGATCCGGGCGTGGTCGCCTTCGCGCTGCAGCACGCGGGCCCCGAACTCGCCCGCGGCGATCGGCGGGTGTGGCAGCAGGTGGAGCGAGCGCTGTGCTCCGGTCCGCCGGCCGTGCGCTGGCATGCCGTGTTGGCGCTCGGCGACGTGGGCGACGCTGCCGCGCGTTCCGCGGACGTGGTCCGCCTGCTCGCCCTGGGCCTCGCCGGCGACGCCGATGCGCCGTTGCGCGCGGTCGTGGCGACGGCCGCTGGCACCCGCATTCCCGCGGTGCTGCGGCAGTGGCGTGACGGCGACACCGGCGACGAACGGCGCGCCGCTGCGATCGCCAGGGACCTGGCGGGACGCGCCACGCGCCTGCGCGACGCTGCGGTGCAGGAGGCATTGTTCGCCCTTGCCGCCGACGGCCAGGACGGGTTTGCGGCTGCGGTGCTCGCCGGCATGGCCGAGGTGCTGCCGAAAGGCGAAGCCCGCAGCGGGTGGTTGTCGTTCGCCGGGGTGCCGCCGGCGCTGGCGCAGCTGGCCACGCGCAGCGACCGCCGCATCGCGGGGCCGGCCACCGAACTGCTCGCCGCCTGTGCCCTCACCGGCGCCGCGGGCACGGCCGCGATCGCCGAACTGACGCCCGACGAGCAGGCGCGGGTGCGGACCGGCGAACGCGTGTTCCTGCGCGCGTGTGCCGCGTGCCACCAGCCGGATGGCAATGGCATGCAAGGACTGGCGCCACCGTTGCGGGATTCGGAATGGGTGCTCGGCCCGATCGACCGGCTCGGCCGCATCGTGTTGCACGGAGTCAAGGGACCGATCGAGGTCGCCGGTTCGACCTGGTCCCTCGAGATGCCAGGGCAGTCGCACTTGTCCGACGAAGAACTGGCGGCGGCGTTGAGCTTCGTGCGGCGCGCGTTCGGCCACCGGCAGACGGCCGTGGCACCGGGGCAATTGGCGGAACTGCGGCGGGCGCACGGGACGCGCGCCGAGCCGTGGACCGCCGAGGAACTGCGGTCGGGGCGCTGATTCCAGGCTCCGGGTCAGGGCCTCGGTGCGGTGCGCCCGATAGGGCCGCCATGCGAGCCCGAAGGAGGGGCGTGTACTCGATGAGGTGGGCGATCGCGGCTGCCGTGGCCGGCAGCGTTTGGTTCGGGTTGGCGACGTGCACTCCTCTTCCCGGCCAGAGGCTTGCCGCCGGGTTCCTGCTCGGGATCGGCAGTGCGATCGCCATCGACGGAATGGCGCAGCGGGCGCGGCGCCGGGAGCTCGGCGCGGCCGTGCAGCAGTTGGCGACGATCCGGACCACGGGCGACTTCACGCGCCGGCTGTCGCCCGGAGCCGAAAGCGGCCATCGGCCGTTGTTCGAGGCCTGCAACCAGTTGCTCGAGGCCGTCGCCACGAAGGGCCAGCTCGCCCGCCATCACGCCATCGCCATGACCACGGCCGCGAACTCGCTGCAGGGGATCAGCGACGAGGTGGTCGAGTCGGCCCGCACGGCGCAGCACCGGACCACGACGACCGCCACCGCGGGAGACGACCTGAAGGCGGGGCTCGGGCAGGTGGCCGCGGCCACGCAGTGTGCCAGCGAGAACCTGCAGTTCCTGGTTGGAGCCGTGGCCGAGCTGCACTCGCAGTTCGCCGCGGTCGATGCCGCCTCGCAGAGTGCGGTCGTCGCGACCCGTGACGCCGCGGTGCGCAGCGACGACGGCGCCCGCACGATGGGCGAACTCACCGAGGCGGCAGCGGGCATCGGACGGGTCGTCGAGGCGATCCAGGAGGTCGCCGAGCAGACCAACCTGCTGGCCCTGAACGCAACCATCGAAGCCGCCCGCGCCGGCGAGGCCGGCAAGGGCTTCGCGGTGGTCGCCAACGAGGTCAAGGAACTGGCCCGCCAGACGGCGGCCTCGACCCAGGACATCACCGCTCGCGTCGAACGGATCCAGCGGTCGAGCCGGAGCGCTGCCGAAGGCATGGCGGCGGCACGTTCGGCCGTCGCGAGTGCGGCATCGCGGTCCGACGAGATCGCGGCCGTGGTCGCGAACCAGCAGGCGCTCGCCGCCGACATCCGCAGCCGGCTCGCCGCCGCCAGTGCCGAACTGGTGGCAGTTGCCCGCGGCAGCGAACGCGCCGAGTCCGCGGGGGCCATGCTGGCCGAGCAGATCGAACGCAGCGATGCCAGTACCCGCGAAGCGGTGCAGAACTTGCTGATTGCGCGCGACAGCGGCCGCGACCTGGTCACTGCTGCACAGCGACTCGAGGCGGTGGTGGCAACGGTCGTGGTCGCGCCGCCGAACTAGCTGGCCTTGGCCCGCGCCGGCCGCGCGCGGTCGCAACGGTCGGCGTCTTGCGGCACGATGCGTCGATGCAGCGCGCCGGTTCCCTGTTCCTCGGTTTCGATGTCGGCACCCAGAGCACCAAGGCACTCGTCGTCGACGTCGATGCCCGCAGGGTGGTGGCGCGGGCGTCCTGCCCACACGCGTTGCTCCCGGGGCTGCCGCCCGGACACATGGAACAGGATCCGGGAATGTGGCTCGCGGCGGTGCAGCAGTCCGGGCGCGCGGCGTTGGCCCAGGTCGATGCCCGGGCGGTCGCCGGCATCGGCGTGTCCGGCCAGCAGCACGGCTGCGTGGTGCTCGACGACCATGGCGCGGTGGTCCGCCCGGCCAAGCTGTGGTGCGACACCGCGACCGCGGAGCAAGCCCGCGAGCTCGCCGCGAAACTCGGCCGGGCCGTGCCGACCGGATTCACCGCCAGCAAGCTGCTGTGGCTGGCGCAGCACGAACCGGCGAACTGGGCCCGGGTGCGCGCCGTGTTGTTGCCGCACGACTACGTGAACTTCTGGCTCACCGGCGAGCGGTCGATGGAGTTCGGCGATGCGTCGGGCTCGGGGTTCTTCGATCCCGTGGCGCGCCGGTGGGACGCGGCCGCCATGGCGGCGATCGATCCACGGTTGGCGGCGATGCTGCCGCCGCTGCGTGCGCCGGGTGGGCTCGCGGGACGACTCCGTGGCGATGCCGCGGAAGCACTCGGCCTCGCTCCGGGGCTGCCGGTGGCGACCGGTGGCGGCGACAACATGATGGCGGCGATCGGCAGTGGGGCGACCGCCGCGGGCATCGTCGTGTGCAGCCTCGGCACCTCGGGCACGATCTTCACACGCACCGAGAGCGCCGTCGTCGACCCGACCGGCCTCATCGCCCCGTTCTGCAGCAGCGACGGGGCCTGGTTGCCCTTGCTGTGCGTGATGAACCTGACCGGCGTCAGCGAGGAGGTGAAGGCGGCGACCGGCCGCTCGCACCAGGAACTGACCGGACTCGCGGCCGCCGTTCCGCCCGGCAGCAGTGGGCTCACCTGGTTGCCGTTCCTGTGCGGGGAGCGCGTGCCCGACCTGCCGGAGGCGACGGGAACGTTGCTCGGTCTGCGGCCGGGGCTGCTGCAGCCGGGCCCGCTCTACCGCGCGGCGCTCGAGGGCACGGGCTGCACGCTGGCGTTCGGCCTCGACCGCATGCGCGCGCTCGGCCTCGTCGTCGACGAGGTGCGCCTGTGCGGCGGTGCGGCGCAGAACCCGCTGTGGCGCCAGATCCTCGCCGACCTGTTCGCGGTGCCGGTCCGGGTGTCGGAGGAGCACGAGGCCGCCGCCCTCGGTGCGGCACTGCAGGCGGCATGGGCGGCCGAACGCGCGGCCGGTCGACCGGTTGCGCTGCACGACCTCGTCGCGCCGTTCGTGCGGCTCGGCCCGACCGTCGGTCCGCAGGACCGCTTCCGGCCGCTGCACCAGGCGTTGCGCCATCGCTGGCGTGAGCAGCTGGAACGGCTGCACCCCGGGGTGCGCGAGCGGTAGTTGGCGCCGGATGGGCCGCCGCCCTACGTTGCCGGCATGTTCCTGAGTCGCAAGATCGGTTCGGTGCTGCGTGGCAAGGCGACGCCGTTCCAGGTGATGCTCGCCACGGTGTTCGGTGGTCTGCTCGGTTTCGTGCCGGGCTTCTTCCTGCCGGGGGACCTCGGCGGTGGCTTCCTGCAGGCCCCGGGCCTGATCCTGCTGCTGCTGTGTTGTGTGCTGGTGCTGAACGCGAACCTCGGCGTGTTCGGCTTGTGCACCCTGGTGGCGAAGCTGCTCAGCCTCGTCGTGCTGCCGGTCAGCTACGCGGTCGGGCGCTGGCTGCTCGACGGCCCGCTGCAGGGCCTGTTCAAGAGCCTGGTGAACGGCAAGGTCACCGCGTGGTTCGGTCTCGAGTACTACGCGACGGTGGGTGGCCTCGTGCTCGGCCTCGTGTTCGGCGTCGCGAGCGGCTGGTTGCTCAACCGCGCCATCAAGGCGCTGCGCACGCACATGGCCGGGCTCGAAGAGAACAGCGAGCGCTACCAGAAGTACTCGGGCAAGAAGTCGGTCCGGTTCCTGACCTGGCTGTTCCTCGGCTCGGGCAAGGGCAAGACGTCGTGGAAGGACCTCGCCGAGCAGAAGAAGCTCGGCATGCCGGTGCGCATCGTCGGCGTGCTCGCGGCGGTGGTGCTCTGCGCCAGCGTGTGGGTGTTCCAGTCGTACTTCAGCAAGCCGGTGCTGACCCGCGTCGTGCAGGACAGCCTGCAGGCGATGAACGGCGCCACCGTCGACCTGAAGGGCGCGTCGATCGGCATGTCGGACGGCGCCGCGGTGCTCGAAGGGCTCGCGATCGCCGACAGCAAGGACCTCGGCAAGGACGTGTTCGCCGCCGACCTCGTGACGGCGCAGATCGACACCGGCGAACTGCTGCGCAAGCGCGTGGTGGTGAAGAACCTGGTCAGCGACACGGCGCGCACCGGCAGCGCGCGCGCGAAGCCGGGCAGGAGGAATCCCGATGTGAAGGCACCGCCGGAGCCGCCGGCCCCTCCGGCAGGCACCAAGTCGATCGAAGACTGGGTGAAGGACTACGAGGTCTGGAAGCAGCGCCTGCAGCAGGCACAGGAGTGGATCGAGAAGATCAGTGGCGGTGACGAGCCGGTGGCCGAGCCCACGCCCGAGCAGAAGCAGGCCGAGCGCACCGAGCAGGAGAACGCCGGCCTCGCCAAGGTCGTCGCCACGCACCTGCTCGACGCGGCGCCGCGCTTCGTGATCGAGAACGTCGCGATCAAGGGCATCGGCTTCTCGCTCGACGGCAAGGCCGACAAGCTCGACCTGGTCGCCAAGAACCTGTCCGACGCGCCGTCCCTGGTCGACGGCGACCTGAAGTTCGACCTGACGGCGCAATCGGGCTCGATGGCGATGGGCTTCCTCAAGCCGGGACGTGCCAACGCCGCCGCCGACAAGAAATCCCTCGGCGTGAACTTCGCGATGACCGGGTTGCCGGTCGACTCGGTGTTCGGCCAGCTCAAGCTCGCCGGCGCGGCGCCGCTGCGCGGCGGCACCATGAACCTGAAGCTGAACGGCGGTTTCGCCCGCGGGGCCGCGGGTCTGTCGCTCGATGCACCGCTCGACGTGACGCTGCAACAGACGACGTTCGCCTTGGCCGGCGCCAAGGAAACCAAGGTCGACTCCCTGCTGGTGCCGATCGGTCTGCGCGGGCCGTTGACGCGGCCGTCGGTGTCGCTCGACGACAAGGTGTTGCAGGACGCGCTGCTGAAGGCCGGGCAGGCGGAGCTCGCCAACTTCGTCCAGGGCCAGGCCGGCAAGTTGCTCGGTGGCCTGCCCACGCAGCTGCAGGGCATCGTCGATCCGCAGAAGGGCGTGCAGGAGAACGTCGACGCCGCGAAGCAGAAAGCCGAAGCGGAGGCCAAGCGCCTCGCCGACGAGGCCAAGGCGAAGATCGAAGCCGAGAAGAAGAAGGCCGAGGACGAGCTGAAGAAGAAGGCCGCCGAGGAACTGAAGAAGAAGCTGCCGGGTGGCATCCAGATCCCCGGCTTCGGTGGCGGCGGCGACAAGAAGAACTGAGGCACGAGCGCGCGATGAAACTCGACCCCACGGAGCAGCGCATCGTCGGCGTATTGATCGAGAAGCAGCTGTCGGTGCCCGACAGCTACCCGCTCAGCGAGAACGCGCTGGTCGACGGCTGCAACCAGAAGAGCAACCGTGACCCGACCACCGAGCTGGTCGCCTTCCAGGTCGCGGGTGCATTGATGGCCCTGCAGCAGAAGGGTGTCGTCGCGCGCGTCGACGGCGGTGGCCGGGTGGCCCGCTACCGGCACAAGCTCGACGAAGTGCTGCACCTCGGCGCGCACGAACTCGCGGTGGTCGCCGAATTGCTGCTGCGTGGTGCGCAAGCCGCCGGCGCGCTCAAGCCGCGGGTGGCGCGCATGGGCTACCACGCCACAGAGGAGCAGATCGGCGACCTGTTGCGGCAGCTCGCCGCCCGTTCGCCGGCACTGGTCGAGTTGCTGCCCCTTGGCCCGCGCGAACGCGACCGCCGGTGGCGGCATCGGCTAGGCGACGGGACCGAGCTCCCGGTGGCCGCGCCGACGCTGGCCGCGAGCCCGCGGGCGGCGGTTCCCGGAGCCGAGGCGGACGACTTGCGACGACGCGTCGAGGTGCTGGAAGCCGAAGTGGTGCGGCTGCGAGCCGACATCGTGCGGCTGCAGTCCCCGAACCAGGGCGACTGACGGCCGGGTGGGGGACTTCACTGCGCGAACGCAGCGGCGGCGAGCCGTTCGCAGCGCGCCACGTCCGCCGTACCCGGCAGCACGAGCCAGGCGACCTGCACGCGAAACGGCACCTCCGGCTCGAGGGTCGTGGTCCACATCGCGCCGAACCGCCCGTACGGCCGCGTCGACCAGGTGGCCGGCGGATTGTCGGGGTGTTCCACGCGCAGCACGGTGACCGGGCCATCGGCGAACGGCAGCACCGCCGCAGTCCAGGCGCAGTGGGTCCACACGTCGTCCTTGCCGCCCGTGGCGGTTGCCGGCCGCACGTAGGCGACCTTCGGTGCGTCCGCTTCGGCGAACGCCTGCACGGCGCGGAACTGCGCGCCGGCGTGCTGCGGGTCGCCCCCGAGCGTCACGGCGCCGGCGCCGGCGGCGGCGCGCAGCTCGTGCGTCATGCGCACGCCGTTCACGTCGTCGGTGGTGATCGTCTCCACGCGACGGAGCTCGGCGACGATCGGCTGGCCGTCCGCCGCGCACCACGCGATCGCCAGTTCCTGCGCGTGCGGGCGCCCTGGCGGCACCGTGTGCGCCAGCAGTCGCTGCGACTCTCCCTGCCGGCAGTGCCAGAAGTCGAAA
>JAEUHV010000298.1 GCA_016794485.1 Planctomycetota bacterium | reverse complement strand
CCCCGAACCCCACCCACCCGAGCCAGCGTCTCGTCGACGAGTTCGCGCGCCTGCCGACGACCCGCACGGTGCTCGAGCAGGTCGAACTCGGCGCGCGCCGCAAGGTCGGCGGCCTGTGGGGTGCGTCCGCCGGATTGCTGCTCGCGGTGGTGCACCGCCACCACCGCGGCATCGTGCTCGTGCGCACCGCCGACGACCTCGACAGCCTGCAGCTGCAGACCGACCTGGCCGCGTTCGGCGTGCAGGCCCACGTGTTGCCGCGCCAGGAACAGGGCGACGACGGCCTGCCCGAAGCGACCACGAAGAGCGCCCGCCAGCGCGCACTGCAATTGCACGCCGCCGACAAGGGACCGCTGCTCGCCGGCATCGAGGCGATGCTGCAACCGGTCGCCACCCCGAAGAGCCTGCAGCGAGCCCAGCTCGAACTGCACACCGGCCAGAAGATCGACCGCACGCAGGTACTGCAGAAGGCCCAGGCCGCCGGCCTGCGGTCGGTGCCGCTGGTCCTCGCGCCCGGCGAATGCAGCGTGCGCGGCGACGTCGTCGACCTGTTCCCGATGGGCGCCGACACCGCGCTGCGCCTCGAGTTCTTCGACCAGGTACTCGAGTCGATCCGCACCTTCGACCCCGGCAGCCAGCGCACCACCGCAGTGCACGAGCGCTTCGTGCTGGCGCTGGGCCAGAACAGTGACGCCGAAGAAGGAGCCCTGCTGAAGCACCTGGTGCCGTCGCAGACCCTGGTCGTCACCTACGAACCGCTGCGCCTGGAGGAACGGCAGGCCCGCCTGCTCGCGTTCGCGCCCGACACCCGGCACATGCTGGCGGCCCTGCAGGACACGCTGCAGCCGTGTGCGTCGCTCGACGTGTCGTCGCTGCCGAGCCACGACCTCGACTACAAGGTGCTGTCGGCGGGCAGTGCGGTCGGCAGCGGCGAGGCCGATCCCACCGGCCGGTTGCGCAGCATCCGCGGCGTGCACGGCCGCGTGCTGCTGTTCTGTCGCAGCGACGACGAACGCGCGCGCCTGCTCGAGATCTTCCAGCACAAGAACGTCGACCTCGCCGCCGAGAAGGTCGAACTGCTGCCCGGAGCGATCAGCCGCGGCTTCCGCATTCCCGACCTCGCGACCACGGCGCTGAGCAACGTCGAGTTCGCCGGCGTGCCGCAGAGCCCGCGCGTGCGCGAGCGCGTCGTGGTGCCGAGCCGCGCCATCCAGAGCTTCTTCGAACTCGGCCCCGGCGACACCGTGGTGCACGCGGTGCACGGCCTGGCGCGCTTCGAGGGCACCGAGCTGGTGCATCGCGGCAGCGGCACCGAGGAACACCTGCGGCTGTGCTTCCAGGACGAGGTGAAGCTGCTGGTCCCGGCCAGCAAGATCCACCTGGTCCAGAAGTACGTCGGCGCCGGCGGCGGCAAGGCAGTGCTCGACAAGCTCGGCGGCAGGGGCTTCCAGAAGCGCAAGGAACAGGTGCAGGAGGCCCTGTTCGACCTGGCCGCCGAACTGCTCGAAGTGCAGAGCCGGCGCGCCCTGGTGCAGCGGCCGCCGTACCCGGGTGACGCGATGGAGCGCGACTTCCTCGACGCGTTCGCGTTCCGCGACACCCCGGACCAGGTGCGGGCGTGGAGCGAGATCCAGGCCGACCTGCAGAAGCCGAGTCCGATGGATCGGCTGTTGTGCGGCGACGTCGGCTTCGGCAAGACCGAGGTGGCGCTGCGCACCGCGTTCCGTGTCGCAGTGACCGGTCGCCAGGTCGCCGTGCTGTGCCCGACCACGATCCTGGCCGAACAGCACGCGCGCACGTTCCGCGCCCGCTGCGAACCATTCGGGATCACCGTGGAACTGCTGTCGCGCTACCGCACCGCCGCCGACCGCAGGAAGGTCGAGGACGGGCTCGCGCAGGGCTCCGTCGACATCGTCGTCGGCACGCACCAGCTGCTCGGCAAGGACGTGCGCTTCCACGAGATCGGCCTCGTGATCGTCGACGAGGAGCAGCGCTTCGGCGTGCGCCAGAAGGAACGGCTCAAGCAGCTGCGCGCCGAAGTCGACGTGTTGACGCTGTCGGCGACGCCGATCCCGCGCACGCTGCACGGCTCGCTGCTCGGCATCCGCGGCATCAGCACACTCGACGCACCGCCGCCGGGCCGCCAGGAAGTCGAGACGCGCGTGTTGTTCCGCGACGACCGCGTGCTGCAGGACGCGGTGCAGCGCGAGCTCCTGCGCCAGGGCCAGGTGTTCGTGCTGCACAACGTGATCGCCGAACTGCAGCCGCTGGCGCAGCGCATCCGCCAGCTGGTGCCCGGCGCGCGCGTCGCGATCGGCCACGGCCAGATGGGCGAAGCCGAGGTCGAGCAGACGGTGCGCGCGTTCGTGCGCGGCGAGTTCGACGTGCTGGTCTCCACCACCATCGTCGAGAACGGCCTCGACATCGCGCGCGCCAACACGATCCTGATCGACCGTGCCGAGCACTTCGGCCTCGCCGAGCTGCACCAGCTGCGCGGCCGTGTCGGCCGTTCGAGCGAGAAGGCGTACTGCCTGCTGCTGCTCGACCGCGACGAACCGCCGGGCCTCGAGGCCCGCGCCCGGCTGAAGGCTCTCGAGGAGTTCTCGCACCTCGGCGCCGGTTTCGCGATCGCGATGAAGGACCTCGAGATCCGCGGCGCGGGCAACCTGCTCGGCCCGCAGCAGTCGGGCCACATCGCGTCGGTCGGCTACGACATGTACTGCCAGCTGCTGCGCTCGGCGGTCGAGTCGTGCAAGCAGCACAAGCCGGTTGCGGTGCACGTGGTCGAGGTCGACGTCGACCTGCGCGTGCAGGCGTTCCTGCCGCAGGACTTCCTCACCGACCCGCGCGCGCGGCTCGAACTCCTGCGCGAGATGGACGAAGCCACCGACGACGACCGGCTGCGCGAGCTCGAAGCCGAACTGCAGGACCGCTACGGCAAGCTGCCGCCGCCAGTGCGCACTCTGCTGCGCGTGTTCCGGCTCAAGCACGGCCTGATGGGCCTCGGCGTGCACGGCGTGCAGTGGGTCGAACAGGACCGCATCGTCGTGCGCCACCCGGCCGGCGTGCCGCTCGGCGGCGCGTGGCTCGACTGCTTCGCCGACGTCCGGCCGGTCGAGGCGGGCAAGACGCACCTGATGCTGCCGCACAAGCGCGGCGGCAAGGTGTACGAAGCCGACGACGTGCTCGCGTTCGTGCTCGGCGCGATCACCGGCCAGCTGCCGCCGCGACGCAACCTGCCGCCGGCATTGCCCGCCCCGGGGCCGCAACGAACGGGACCGGCCAAGGACCGCGCGCCCCGCAAGAAGCTGCCCTGGGAGTGACCTGGCCGTGGCCACGCCACCGGACGTGGCGACCGCGCGGGCCGCGACTGCTATCGTGCGCGCGATGTCCGACGCCCCCGCCGGCTCGCCCGCCACCCCTCCGGGGATCGCCCCAAAGCCCTCCGCCACCCGCCAGCGCCGCGAACGGCCTGGTCCGCGCCGCGGCAAGCCGTGGGTGTGGCTCGTGGCCTTGGCTCTGTTCGCCGGCTTCGCGATCGCATTCTTCGGCAAGAAGCCCGAACGCGTCACGCATGCCGAAGCCCTCGAGATCGCCGCGCGCCTCGAACGCGCCAAGACCGCGGCCGACTTCCGGCCGCTGCTGGCCGTGCGCCTGCCGACGTTGCCGGAAGGTGCGACCGAGCCGGTCCCCACCGACGTGTCCGACCCGCTCGCGGAGCATCTCGCGGCGTTCGCCAACCGCGCGACGATCGCGTTCCTGCGGGTCGACCTCGACGACCGCGGCCGACGCACGCTGCTGTTGCGGATCCACCGGAAGTTCCAGCTGCTCGACTACGTGCGCGTGCTGCTCGAGCGCACGCCCGAAGGCCCGCGCGCGACCGAGTACTACCAGCTGACCTTCGGCGGCTGGTTGCACGAGTCCCTGCCGATGGACCACGCCGTGCCGACGCTGCGGGCTGCGATCGCCGCGGACGACATCGGCCGCTGGCCGCCCGCAGCCCAACGCTCGGCGGCGTTCGCCAGTGCGCAGCTGGCCTGGCTCGTCGACCACGAGCTGAAGACGTTCCCGCTGGCGTTGGAACGGTTCCGCGCGTCGTTCCCGCGCAACCCCGCGGCCGACTTCGTCATCGCCACCCGCTGGCTCACCCTCGCCCTGCGGCCGGAAGACGCGATCACGGCATTCGACCGCGTGCAGGAAGACCACTTCGACCCGGACTTCCTGGGCCAGCTGCGCGAACGCGTCTGGAAGTGACGCACGAACGGCGGCGCCCCCGCGACTCGGTCAGAGCCCGAGCCCGAGCGGCAATTCGAACTGCACTCCGGCGGTGAACGTGCCGTCGTCCTGCACACCGGCGAACACGCCGAGCGGCAGGTCGCTCGCGAACCACGCCCCGGGATAGACGTTCGCCCGCACCGCGTAGCCGTCGGCGCAGTTCGCCAGCAGCGACGCGAGCAGGCCGCCGTCGTCTTCGAGGAACAACCCCGCCGTCCAGCGCACCTCGACCGGCTTCACCGTCACCGTCGAAGCCCCCACGCCCCATGCCAGCCGCCGCGCGCCGGACAACCGGTGCGACAGACCGAACACGTTGCTGATGCCGAGGTGCGCGAACAGGCTCGTGTCGGCGCTCTCGAACCAGCGCGGCCGCACGGCGTAGTTCATGCCGACGTTCGCGAACTCCCCGTCGTCGGCGTCCCAGACCAGGAGGTACGGCCAGTCGACCAGCCGCAGTTCGTCGCGCACCCAGCGCGCGCGATCCGCGTCGGCGAACAACCACAGGCCGAGCGGCCGGAACAACAGCACGTCGGCGATCTCGTCGGTGTCGTCCGTGGTCGGCTTCTCGCTCGCTTCGCCGAGCACCTCGGTCGCCATCGCGATCGCACCCGCGGTGAGCCACGGGGCCGGCGCGTCGTGCGCCTCGAGCCATTCCGCCGTCTTGCGGAACAACATGCCGCCGCCGAGCGTGTGCAGGAAGACGTTCGGCAGGATCGCCAGGCTGTCGTCGACGTTCGGCGGGTCGATCGGCAGGATCTCGGAGTTGACGAAGTCGCGCCAACCGCCGTCGCCGGTCTCGATCGTGTGGATCGGCTCGCGCAGGTGGTCCCACACCGCGCGCAGGTGGTCGCCGTAGTCGTCGAGGTCGGTGCCTTCGATCTGCGAGCCGTCGAGCACGTACTGCAGCGACATGCGCGCCGGGTCGAAGGTGCTCTCGGTCCCGGGCGCCTGCGGCCGGTAGAAGACCGCGTGCGGCCGGGCCGGGGCATGCGCACACGCCGCCACCAGGCCGACGCACACGCACCAGGTTGCCATCGATTTCCGCACGCGGGCGGAAGCCTACCGCCGCCTTCGTTTGCGGCGGTGCGCGCACGGACGCGCGGCACCGCCGGGTGCTACCGAAGCGGTACGGAAGGAACCGGAAAAAGCGTTGGCGGGTGCGGACCCCGGCTCCGTAGAACCGCCTTCCCCTCCACGCTTCCCGCGGCTGCCGAGAACGCCATGCGGACCGAACGAACGCTCCCCTTCTGCCCTGCGAGCACCCTGCTCGCGGCGTGCTGCCTGTCGCTGTCGCTCAGTGCCCAGGATCCGACGCCGGCCCCGGCCGCGCAGGATCCACCGCCAGCGCAGCCGACGACCTCGACGCCCGCGGCCCCCGGTGAAACGCCGCCTGCCGAAGGCCGCCGCGGTGGTGGTCGGCAACGCCGCGCACCGATCGTGCTGGAAGCAGGCACGGTGCACCCGGTCAGCGGTCCGGCGATCACCGACGGCGTCGTGGTGATCCGCGGCGACCGCATCGTCGCGGTCGGCAAGAAGGGAGAGGTCGAAGTCCCGCCGAATGCGACCGTGCGGTCGTTCCCCACCGGCCACGTCTATCCCGGTCTCGTCGACGCCGCGACCGACGCGTTCACCGACGACACCCTGCGCAACGACGGCGGCAACGACGGTGGCGCCCGCTTCGCCGACGACCTGCGCAAGCAGGGCAACCGCACCGACGAACTCGCCGCCGCCGGCATCACCACGGCCTACGTGACCGTGCGTTCGCCGGCCCTGGTGCGCGGCCAGGGCGCGATCGTGCGGCCGACCAAGGACGGCTTCGAACCGTGGAGCGGCAAGGAAGCCGCTGCCCTGGAACTGCGCATCACCAACGGCATCGGCCCGTCGCACGCGCTGCAGCGGCAGCAGCAGGCGGCGCAAGTCGACGGCCTGTTCGAAGGCCTCGACGAGTGGCGCAAGCAGAAGAGCGACCACGACGAGGCGGTGAAGAAGTACGACAAGGAGTTCGCCGACTACCTGGAGTGGCACAAGAAGAAGAAGGACGGCGACAAGCCGGCCGGCAGCGGCAATGCGGGCCCGGGCAGCGGTGCTCCAGCCGGAACCGGACCTGGCGCCGGACCGGGCCCCGGTCGCGAAGGCCGGCCGGGCCGCCAGCGGCCGCAGCCAGGCGGTGGCGGTGGCAACGAGCCGCCGAAGGCACCCGGCAGCACGGTGGGCGACGCCGAACTCGAGGCCGCACTGGCGACCGTGCTCGCGGCCCTGCCACAGGATCCGCCCAAGCCCCAGCCGAACCCCGCCCCCGCGCCCGGCCAGGATCCGGCGAAGCAGGAGCCGCCCAAGCCGGCCGGTGACAACGCCCAGGCGCCGGCCGAGAAGAAGGACGAAGCGCCCAAGCGCCCGACCTACCCGAAGGCCCCGGCCAAGGACCCGCAGCGCGACGCCCTGCTCGAGGTCGCCGACGGCAACCTGCCGCTGCGCATCGAAGCGCACCGCGCCGACGAGATCCGCGCCGCGTTGAAGCTCGGCCGTGACCGCCAGATCCCGGTGCTGGTGCTCGAACAGGCCTACGCCGCCGACGCCTGCGCCCAGGAAATCGCCGCGGCGGGAGCCTCGGTCGTGCTGACCGAGACGCTCGGCCCGGCGTTCGAAGCCCCCTACGACTCGCTCACCCCGGCCCGCGTGCCCGCCCGGCTGCACGCCGCGTCGGTACCGTTCGCGCTGGCCAGCGGCCGCGGCGCCATGGCGTCGTTGCTGCCGCTCGCCGCCGCCACCGCGGTCGGCAACGGGCTGCCCGAAGACGCGGCCCTGCGCGCAATCACGCTGTCGCCGGCCGAGATCCTGGGGGTCGCCGCCGACACCGGCTCGCTGCAGGCCGGCAAGT
>JAEUHV010000296.1 GCA_016794485.1 Planctomycetota bacterium | reverse complement strand
CGGTGGCCTTCGCGAAGGTGTTGCTCGGGCCGCAGTACCACAACCTGCTCAACTCGAACACGCGGCCGATCGTCGAACAGGTGCCGCGCGGCGTCGAGGTCGAGACCGACCGGGCCGGCACGTTCCACGCCGACGGGGTACCGGTCGGGAGGATCGAGGTGCGGGCCTGGGCGGCGGGCCGCGCGCCGACGCTGACCAGTCTCGAAGTGCCGGCGCAGGGCTGCGTCACGATCGCGCTGACGCTCGGCCCCGGCGCGCAGCTGCGCGGCGTCGCCCGCACCCCGACCGGCGCCCCCGTTGCCGGCGCCGAGATCTCGTTGGGCGAGTTCTTCGAGTTCGTGCACGCACAGGCGACCACCGCAGCGGACGGCAGCTACACGCTCGGCGACCTGCCCGTCGGCACCCACACCGTGCGGGCGGAGCGCGGCGGCAGCCGCACCGCGGAACGCCCGACGCTCGCGGGCGGCGTCGCGACGCCGTGGGACCCGGTGCTAGACATCGGCAACACGCTGCGTGGCCGCGTCGTCGACGCGCATGGCGCGCCGCTCGCCGGACACGCGGTCAGCGCCTGGCTCGGCCAGGATCGCCGCGGCGAAGTCGTGACCGGCGCCGACGGACATTTCGAACTGCGCGACCTCGGCGCCGAACCGTTGTCGGTCGAGGTCTCGTTCGCGTTCCAATCGCTCGCGATCGTGCCGGACGTGCGCCCCGGCGGGCCCGAACTCGTCGTGACGCTCGACGACGCGCGACGGCCGAACGCGTTCCTCTTGGGGCGCCTCGTCGACGAACAGGGGCGCCCGGTCGCAGCCACGCTGGTGCCGTGGCACGCCGACAGCAACCGCGCGGTCAACTACCACAGCGACGCGACCACGGGTGCCTACCGGATCGGACCGGTGCGGGCCGGCAGCTATACGCTGGTGGCGGAATCGGCGGCTTTCGGGCGGGTCCCGCTCGGCCAGCACGAGCTGGCGCCGAACGAGACCAGGCAGCTCGGCGATTTCGTGCTGCCGACTCCCGGCGGCGCCGAAGTCGCGGTCACCCTGGACGGCCGTCCCGCGACCGACGGCGTCGTGGTGTTCCTGCGCGAAGACGGCAGCTGGTGCGAGACCGTCGCGGTCGAACAGGGCGTGGCCCGCACCCGCGCGCTGCCGGTCGGTCGCATCTACGCGGTCGCCGACGCGCCTGGCCTGTACGCCGCATGCGAACTCGGCATCGTGGCCGGCGGACGCGCGACGGCGACCCTCGACCTGCAGCGGCCGCTGCGCGCCACCACGACGCTGGTCGACCCGCGCGGCACGGCGCGCGAAGCCCTCGGTGCGCAACTGGTCGCACGACGGCCCGACGGCTCGTTCGCCGGCCTCTTCGCCCTGGTCGGGCGGCCCGACGTGCTGCAGTTCTTCGTCGAACTTCCGGCCGGCGAATACGCCCTGCGCGTGACGACCAAGGACGGCCGGACCGCAGTCGGTCGCGCCGACCTGCGCTCGGGGCCGTGCTCCGTCACGCTCTCGTTGCCGTAGCCGCTCGCTCACCACGCCTGCACGACCGCGACGACGCTCGCCGTCGCGGTGACGGCGAGTCCACACGCGAACGCGAAGCCGCGCGCGCGCCCGAACCCGCGCCAGAACGACACCAGGAGCCCGAGCGGAGCCAGGCACGCGACCAGCAGCGGCAAGCGCGGCAGTTCGGCCTCGACGCGGCCCAGCCACAAGAGGCCGGTGTGGGCGACGGTCACCACCAGGACGGCTCCGGTACCGCAGCGGAACGGCCGCCGCCAGGTCGCGGTCGCGACCGCCATGGTGAGGGCACACGCGACCACGCCGGACAGTTCCCACACCACCGCGGCGCTGCGTTCGCGCAACACGAACGCGTCGGCGCCGAGCACCATGGCACTCGCCAGCGGCAAGGCGATCCCGGGCCACTGCCTGGCGACGCGCCGCCAGGTCCACCAGACCGCCGCGAGCACGATCCAGGCCACGGACAACCACGCGACCTGGTGCAGCGTCGTCCATTGCTCTCGCCGCGGCGCCGACAGCAGCCAGGGCATCGCCAGCACGACCACGACGTCGACGGTGAGCAGAACCGGTTTCCACAGGACGCGAGCGTCGTAGCAGGTGCCGACGACTGCGGTCGCCGCGACGGTCCAGAACAGCCACGCGAACGGATCGCCGTGGTCCACCGACAGGTTCCAGGGCCAGCCGGGCCAGCCGTTCGCCATCAGCAGCGGCACCCCGAGCGCCACGCCGAGGGCGGTCGCCAGGAAGCGCGGCCCGCCGACGCCGACGCAGAGCAGCACGGCCGCGACCGCCGGCAGAACGCCGAACAGCACCCACTTCAGCAGGTCCACCGCGGCACTCTACGTGCATCGGGTTCGCCCGGGAACGACGCTCCCGGTAGTGTCCTCGCCCCGATGAGCCAGGCCGCGATCACCACCCTGCACCGACAGCTGCACGACTGGGCGACGCGGCCCGCGAACCGCAAGTTCCTGCAGCAGGACCAGGAGGCGCAGCTGGCCACCGCACTGGGCGACCCGAAGAAGTCGACGCAGGCGCACGTCGCGGCCTGGATGCTGGGCACCTGGCATCTCGGCTGCGGCCTGCTCGCGGTGTTCGGCGGCGACGCCTCGGGCTTCGACGAAGCCCGCATCGGCCAGGCCCTGCGCCGGTGTTCGCTGTTGTTGCGCGAGAAGCACCAGGGCCAGGCGCAACGCAAGAGCGGCGCGTCGAAGCTGCCGTTCTCGCGCCTGCACGGCGCATGGACCGCGATGCTCGGACTGGCGCTCGGCGATCCGCATGCCGACCGCCTGTACGAACTGCTGCGCGAGGAATCGGAGGCGACGTTCGCCGAAGGCGAACACCTGGCGCTGTTCGTGCACCAGCTGCTGGCGCTGCACGCCGGCGAGCGACCCAGGCTGACGCCGCGCCTCGGTCCCTACCACGAGGCGATGCTGCACTGGAACGGCGAAGGCCGGCTGTTCGGGCAACAACTGGCCGCCGTCCTGGACCTGCACATCGAGCAGACCAAGGGTGCCGGTGCGCCGTTCGACGATCCCGGCTGCCGGCTGTATCCGGTGGAAGTGCTGGCCGTGCGAGCCGTGCGGTCGTGGCTCGGCCTGCCGATGCCGAAGGTCGACCATCCGCTGATGTTCACCAACCTGGTGACCATGGCGCCAGCCACGCCCTGGCCGCAGCACGAACTCGTGCAGCGCCTCGAACGCCAACTGCAGCGCCGCTGACATGCTCCAGGCATTCGCCAAGGCCTTCGCCCAGCTCGACGACCCGCGCGTGCTGCGCGTGCTCGGCTACAGCGTGCTGCTGAGCCTCGGCTGCTTCGCTTTGCTGTGGCTCGGCATGGGCGTGCTGCTGGCCGTGACCAACCTGGTCACGTTCGGCTGGCTCGAATGGGTGCTCGACCTGCTCGGCTGGGCGGTGACGCTCGTCGTCACCTGGCTGTTCTTCCCGCTGGTGGCGAGCGCCTTCGTCGCGCTGTTCCTCGAGCGGATCGCGGTGGCGGTCGAACTGCGGCACTGGCCGTCGCTGCCGAAGGCCCCCGGGCTGCCGCTCGGCGAGGCGGTGCAGAGTGCGGTGCGCTTCCTGCTGCTGCTCGCCCTCGTGAACGTCGCCCTGCTGGCCGTCCTGGTCGTGCTGCCGCCGCTGTGGCCGCTCGCGTGGTGCGTCGGCAACGGCTTCCTGCTCGGTCGCGAGTACTTCGACCTCGTCGCGCTGCGGCGCCTGGGCCGCGAGCGGGTGCGGGCGCTGCGCGAACGTCATTCCGGCGAACTGCTCGCGATGGGCTGTCTCGCCGCGTTCCTGGCGACCCTGCCGCTGGTGAACTTCCTGGTGCCGGTGGTGCTGACCGCGGCGATGGTGCACCGGTTCGAGGCCTGGCGACGCGCGGCGGCCTGAGCTCGCTTCGGCGCTGAACGAGATCGAAGTCGACCTCGTCGGCGGCGACCGGTCCCCGGTCGCGACCCGCATCGTGTTCACGGGTTCGATCAAATGGCGCGAGAAGAGCCCGTTCGACCGCACCGATCTCGATGCCCTGACGCGCTTGCGGGTGTCGGTGCCGGGTGCTGGCTCGGCCAGCCTGGTTGCGGTGTCGCGCTCCGGGTTCGCGGTTCGCGGCCTCGACCACGCGTTCTCGCCCAAGGACCTGCTCGCCGCGTGGAAGTGACCGGCGCCACGGGAACGTGACACCGACCGCTGCTGCACGTCGGTATCGTGCTGCGCCGTGAATCGCGCCGCCGACGCCAGGACCGATGCCGTGTTCGTCCTCAAGGACGAACCGGCGGCGACCGTGGTGGTGCGTGGCGCCGGCGCCGACGCGGTCGTCGAGAAGACCTACCGCAACCGCGGCCTGCGCTGGCTGCAGTCGATGTGCCGAAGGAGCCGCGCGCAGCGCGAACACGACCATCTCGCCGCGATCACCGCGGCCGGCATTCCCTGCCTGCAACCGGTGCGTTGGGCGGAACGGCGGCGCCTGCTGGGAGTCGACGAGTCGCTGCTGGTCACGCGCCTGCTGCCCGATGCGACGTCGTTGAAGGCGGCGCTGCAAGCGATGCCGCCGACCGACCGCACGCGCGGCCGCCTCGCCGAATCCCTGGGCGGGCTGCTCGCCGCCATGCACCGGGCCGGGTTCCTGTGGTGCACGCCGATGCCGCGCAACGTGCTGGTCGTCGGCGACCTCGCGCACGCCCGCCTCGCCGTGTGCGACACGCCGGCGTGCGTGCCGTTCCGCGGGTCGATCCACGGCGGCCGCCGCGCCCGCATCGACCTGTTCCTGGCTGCGTTCTCGCCGAGCCGCCGGCGCGACTGGTCGGCCGTCGAACGGCTGCGCCTCCTGTGCGGCTACAGCGGCGGCGACCGCGCCGCGGCCCGCAAACTGTGGCGCACGCTGGCCCGGCGCCGGCCGCTGCAGAATGTCGTCGAGCGCGCACTCGCCATGGCGACGTTCACCTATATCCTGGCGTGGATCCGACCCCGACCGCACCCGCCCACCCCCGCCCGATGACGAACCTGCACGCCCCGATGCAGCCGAGCAAGCTGCAGAACTACAACAGCCCGCGAGGGGCCGAGGCCTACAAGGCCGACTACCAGAACAAGCTGCACCGCAAGTGGTCGGACAAACGCGAGCGGGCGCTGCTGACGCGCTACTTCGCGCAGATCGGCCACGTCGACCGCATCCTCGACCTGCCGAGCGGCCACGGCCGCCTGTCGGACCTGCTGCACGCGCACTGCAAGACGCTGATCGAAGGCGACTGGTCGTTCACGATGGTGTCGCTCAACAAGCGCGACCACGGCACCGACCGGCGCCGGTACTGCCGCGCGTCCGCCCTCGAGATCCCGCTGCCCGACGGCGCCGTCGACGTCGCGGTGAGTTTCCGGCTGTCGCACCACCTGGAAACCCAGGAACTGCGCGAACGCCACCTGCGGGAACTGTTCCGCGTCGCGAAGAAGCACGTCATCGTGACCTGGTTCTCGGCGACGTCGCTCAAGAACATGCTGCGCCAGCTGCGCGTCAAGCTCGCCGGCAAGAAGCCCAAGAACGTGCTGCGCAACGAGCGCGTGCGCGCGATCGCGCAGGAAGCAGGCTTCCGCCAGACGCTGGCGAAACCCCTGTTCCTGATCGGCTCGGGCCACGTGCTCGGCCTGTTCACCCGCACATGACCGGCGGCCAGCCGCCATTCGCGGTCCAGCGCGTCGTGTTCCTGGCCCTGCTCGGCGGCATGGCCGCGTTCGCGCTCGTGGTGGCGATGGTGCTGCAGGGCAACGGCGGGCGCGGCCTCGCGGAGACACCGATCGAGATGCTCGACATCGCCGCGGTGGGCATCGGCGCGACGAACGCGGTGCTCGCGTTCGTGCTGCGCGCGATCCTGCACGGACGCATCGCTGCCCATCCGCCCCAGCAGCAGGCGACCGCCCGTTTCGCGGCGACGCTCGTGCCGATCGCCGTACTCGAAGGCGGCTGCATGCTGGCCCTCACCGCCTGGATGCTGAACGGCGCGCCGTTCCCGAACGCGCTCGTGGCCGGCGTGCTGTTCGCCGTCGCCGTGACGATCACGCCGTTCCGCGATCCGGACCGCAGCGATCCGGCGTGACATCCAGGCGCGGCCCGATCCGCGCCGCGCGATCCCGCACGCAGACGTCCAGGGCGAAGTCCCAGGATCGGCCACCGCTCACGGCGAGAACGCCGTTCCGGCGCGCAGGCAGTCGGCGAGTTCCCGGCCGAGCCACGCCAAGCTGCGCGCGTCCGGCCGCTCGCCGCACGCGACGACGATGCGCCGTGCCAGCGGACCGCGCGCGAAGATCGTCGCCAGCGCCGACTGCAACTCCGCCGCCAGGGGGGCTTCGTCGGGCAGCACCGCGTCGGCGAGGCTCGCCCACAGGCTGCCGACGCGCAGCGCGGACTCACCGCGCCCCAGAGCACGCAACAGCCCGGGATGCGCGACCACGGCTTCGTCGCCGTCCTTCGCCACCGCCCACAACACCTCGGCGAGTTCGCGCGTGTCGAGTGCCTGCAGCGACGCCATCGACGCCCAGCGCTCGACGCACAGCGCGCGCAGCACCGCCACGACCAGCGTGCAGATCGCCAGGTCGGCCGCAGGCTGCTCCTGCACGTCGAGCACACGGATCTCGACCGCGTCGCGGAAGAACTTCGCCACGGCGCCGCGCGAGTTGAGCCACTCTTCGCGCAGCAACCGGTCCGGATCGAACGGCGCGATGTCGTTCCAGATGGGTTCGAGGATCGTCGCGAAGTAGTCGGCGCGCGTGGTGACCGGCTCCGGCACGACCAAGCCGGCGATGCGCGGCACCCGTCGTTGGTTGTCGCGGTACACGGCGAGCCGGCCGTCGAGCCAGCCGTGGAACGCTCCGTCGCGGTACGGCGAACTCGCCGCCAGCGCCGGCAGCAACGGCAGCAGGGTCCGCACGGCCAGGTGCAGCCGGCCGAACTCGGCGTCGTCGGCGAACGGCAGGTTCAGGTGGCAGCTCTGCAGGTTCGACCAGCCGTGGCCGCGACAGTCGAAGATGCGGTCGTAGGCGGCGTAGACCTCGCCGTAGTCGTGCGGCCAGCGCACGAACTCGCGGGCCGGATCCATGGTCGGGTGCATGCCACCGGGCATCAACCGCGCGCCGAGCCCCTCCAACGCGGCGTCGATGCGGGCCAGCGAGCCGCGGAACCCAGCCAGCGCATCGCCGGGCAACGCCACGACGCCGTTCGTCTTCAGCTCGAGCACGTGCAGCGCGAGTTCGTTCGACCATGCGATCGGCCCGTCCTCGTAGTCGCCGACGAACGCGCCGGCGAACCGATGCAACAGGTGATCGGCGATCGGGCGCACCGCGAACGTCTCGCGGTCGACGACCATGTACTCGAGTTCGATGCCGAACCCGCCGAACAGCCCGAGCGTCACGCCGAGCCCCAGCCGCGATGGCGCGCGGTGACGCGGGCGAAGAACGTGCGCATCACCCGCAGGTACAGCTCGTCGCCGAGCACTTCGTCCTCGAAGCCGGCGTCGATGTTCGGGTTGTCGTTCACCTCGATCATGTAGACCTTGCCGGAGACCTCCTTGAGGTCGACACCGTAGAGGCCCTTGCCGATGTGGTTCGCCGCCTTCAGCGCGGTCTTCACCACGCGGGTCGGCGCCATCTCGACCGGCACCGTCTCGGCGCGGCCGACGTCCTCCTTCTTGCCGACGCCGTCGCGCTTCAGGATCTGCCAGTGGCCCTCGGCCATGTAGTAGCGGCAGGCGAACAACGGCTGGCCGTCGAGCACGCCGACGCGCCAGTCGAACTCGGTCGGCACGAACGCCTGCGCGATCACGAGGTCGCTCTTCTCCAGCATGACCTCGATCTGTTCGTTGAGTTCCTGCGTGGTCGCGACCTTCTTCACGCCGGCGGAGAACGAACTGTCCGGCTGCTTCAGCACGCACGGCAGGCCGAGGCGTGCGACCAGGTCGTCGACGTTGCCGCGGTGCACGATCATCGAGTTCGGCACCAGGATGTCCTGCTGGTCGGCCATCTCGGCCAGGTAGACCTTGTTGCTGCAGCGCAGGATCGACGCCGGGTCGTCGATCACGACGAGGCCCAGTGCCTCGGCGCGGCACGCGAAGCGGAACGTGTGGTGCGTGACGCCGGTGGTCGCGCGGATGAACAGCGCGTCGAACTCACCGAGGCGCGGGTAGTCCTCCTGGCGGATGAACTCGACGTTGAATCCGACCTCCTCGCCGGCCTTGGCGAACTTCTGCAGCGCCTTCTTGTTCGACGGCGGCTCGGCCAGTTCGGGATCGACCAGGATCGCCAGGTCGTACGGTCGCTGCGCGCGCTTCGCCGGGCGCCACTCCTTCTGCAGGAAGTCCGCCGTCTTGGCCTGGGCGAACTCGGCATGGCCTTCGGGGATGTCGTCGACCGCGAGCGCCTTGATGCTCTCCAGGCGCCAACGTCCCGACTTCTCGCTGCGGGTGAAGTTCGCCTGCAGGTACGGGCTCGGGAACACGCGGAACAAGGCGTTCGCCAGCCGTTCGTGCCGCTGCGCCATGTTGCGGCCGAAGTAGACGCTCAGCACGAACTCGTCGCTCTGCACCTTGGCCAGCGACTCGTCGAGGATCTCCTGCAGGTCGGAGCCGGCGATCGCAGCGATCGCGCGGTCCTTCATGTTCTGGATCGTCTCGATGCTCGGCATCGGCCGGTGGCCGCGCGCGTCGGCGAGCAGCGACACGTAGTAGCCGATCTTCTGGTAGCCCAGCGACCGGCACAGGTTGATCACGCGCACCTTGTCGATCGTGGTGTACGACGGGTGCGTCAGGTACTTGCGGGCGGCGACGACTTCGACGCCCTCGTGCGGGCAGTTCCAGTCCTTGGGGTCGTTGACGACGACGAGGTAGCGCATGGTTCAGGGGGTTGCCGACGCGTCCACGCGCGCGGTGCTTGGCTCGATCAGCAGCAGGTTGGCGTCGTGGGTCAGCACGCCGAGCAGGATCGCGCCGACGACGCGGTCCAGGCTCACTTCGTAGTGGTGCTCGGGACCGAGGGGATTCTCGCGGAAGGGATCGGCGACCAGCACCGACCGGCGGGCGCGCCGGTAACCGCACAACACGACGAAGTGGCCCTGCGGTTCGCCGCGCACGTCGTCGTCGGCATCGTCGTCGCCGAACTCGCGCGGGTTCCGGTACAGGTACGTCGACGACAGCCCGGTCAGGATCGGCACGCCCTGCCGCAGCCAGCGCCGCAGCACCGTCGGCGACAGGTCGACGAAGCGCAGCACGCCGCCGCGGTCGAGGAACTCGAGGTAGCCGTCGGTGAGCAGGCCGAACACCGGGCGCTGCGGGGTCTTCACTTCGCTCTGGCGGCGCAGCCGTTCGCGCAGGTCGACACCCGGCTGGAACCAGGTCGGGTCGAAGATGCGCACGTTGTAGGTGAAGATCGTCGCGCGGTAGCCGCGCGCCAACGCGTGGTTGGCGAGGAACACGTCGGCGGTGCCGCCGGACGGAGTGCGCGCGATCTCGTCGACGAGCTGGGGCAACGGCACATCGTCGCCCCAGTAGCGGTAGATCGCGTGCAGGCACGTCGGCCCGCACGTGAAGTCGTCGGGCTGCGGCAGGATGTCGAGGTGCAGCCGCTCGAGGTCGGCAGCACGATCGCGACGCTTCATCGGCACGCGCGCAGCGTAGCCAGTAGCCGCCGCGAAGCGAACTCAGCGGCCGGCGAGGCGGTCGGCTGCTCGTCGCCGCAACGCCGCTGCGTCGTCGCGCGGACCACCGTCGAGCGCCGCCAGTTCGGCCAGAGTCTTCTCGAGCAGCGCCGCATCGCCGGGTTCGGCCGGCAACGCCAGCACCTTCTCGACCAGCGCGATGCGGGCCTTGCGGTCGCCGGGCCGGGCCGCGCAGAACTCGGCGCGCACGCGCACCGCATCGCGCCACCGTGCCATGCGTTCGAGGTACTCGATCGACGGCCCCCACGCGTGCGGCAGAGCCGGATTGGCGGCGCGCGCCACGGCCAGCCACCGCACCGCTTCGTCGCGTTCGTCCGTTTCCCAGCAGAGTCCGGCGAAGTTGACCGCGGCCTCGTAGTCGTTGGGCAGGGCCTCGAGCACCCGGCGGAACGACTGCATCGCCGAGGTCCGGTCGCCGGCGGCACGCTGGATCTTGCCGAGTTCGGCATGGCAACGCGGCTCGTCCGGCGTGATCGCCAGCGCCTGGTCGATCGCGTGGCGCGCGGCCGCGAGCGAACCGGCCCGGCAGTGCGCCTGCGCCAGCGCCCGCCAGCTCTGGTCGCTCCACGGCCAGTCGACGACGACCCGTTCCAGGGCGGCCACCGCGTCCTGTGGCCGATCGGCGTGCAGCAGCGCCACGCCACGGTTCGAGTGGGCGCGCGTGTTGCCCGGTTCGAGCGCACACGCGCGTTCGGCGGCGGCGAGGGCTTCGGCGGCCCGTCCGCGCGCCAGCAGCAGTTCGGCGCGCGCACTGTGCGGCATCGCGGCTTCCGGCCCGAGGGTCACGGCCCGGTCGTAGGCCGCTAAGGCATCGTCGAACCGGCCGAGGCCGCGCAACACTTCCCCGCGCTCGACGTGCAGCCAGTAGGTGCCGATGCCTTCGGCGACGATTGCGTCGAACACCGCGAGCGCCTCCTCGGCGCGTCCGGTCCGCGCGAGGCACGTGGCCCGCCCAACCCGCGCCCCGAAGTCGCGCGGCCACCTGGCCAGAACCCGCTCGTGCAGCTCGAGGGCCTTGCCCCACTGCCGCGCCTGCTGGCAGGAACGCGCGAGCCGCACCAACGGCTGCGGCAGGTCGGCAATGCCGGCCACCGCCCGTTCGAGTTCGGCGATCGCGCGCCGCGGCAACAGGTTCTCGAAC
>JAEUHV010000295.1 GCA_016794485.1 Planctomycetota bacterium | reverse complement strand
AGGCGACGGGGGCACCGCTGGCGAAGCGTCTCGGGTTCACTGCGGTGCAGCTGCCGCGCGGTGGCGACCCGGCACCCCTGCGCGCGCTCGAACTCGGCTACTACCTCGACCAGCCGATCGGCAAAGGCCTGCTCGAGTTGCGCGACGAAGAGTGGATTGCGGTGCGCACCGCCTACGAATCGACGCGGGACCCGGCGAAGCTCGTGCGGCCGAACTGCTTCGCCGCTCCAGGGACCGTCGCCGAGGCGGCACTCGAGGCTGCGGCCGAGACCCGTCGGGCTGCGGGACCGGGGCTGCGCTTCGTCGCCGTCGCCGACGAGCCGTCGACCACCCGGCACGACGGGCCGCTCGACACTTGCCGCTGTGGCCACTGCCTCGCCGCGTTCCGCACCTTCCTCGCCGCGCGCGTGGGCTCGGTGGACGCCGCCAACGAACTGCTCGGAACGACGTTTCGCAACTTCGCCGACGTGGTGCCGCCGACGGTCGACCAGATCCGGCGCCGCGAACTCGGCGACAACGCACTGCCGCGCGATCTGCGGGCGTACGGCCTGTGGCTCGAATTCGTCGACAGCCAATACGCCGCCGCGGTGCGCACGATCGTGCAGGCCGCACAGCGCGAAGTGCCGACGACGCCGGTGGGCCTGACCGGAACGCAGGCGCCTGCTGCATTCGGCGGCACCGACTACGCCCGCTGGTTGCCGGCGTTGACCTTGGTCGAACCGTACGACTATGGCGGGGCCGGGGCCCTCGTGCAGAGCCTCGCGGCCCCGGGCACGCATCGCTATGCGACGCTCGCCGCACCCGACGAGTCCCAGCTCGGCAACGTGCCGCTGCGGGCGTTCGTGCAGGCCCGGGTCGCGGCGATGGCGTGCAGCGGGCTCGCCGGCGTGGTGGTGTGGAACGACACCGCGGTCGCCGCCAAGGACGGTGCACCGACACCGTTCGGTGGTGCGGTTCAGGCGGCGCTGCAGGGACTCGAACGCGAGCTCGACGCGTGTGCCGGGGCCACGCCGATGCCGAGCAGCGTGTGGTTGCTCGAATCGCAGCCGTCGGTGCGCGCGTGGTGGATGCTCGATTCGGCGCAGGACGGCATGACCTGGGTGCGCCGCCTGCCGTCGTACGAAGCCCTCCACAGCACCAGCCAGAACGCGCGGCTCGGTTGGGTTCGCCTGCTGCAGGATCTGGGCCTGCAGCCCCAGTTCGTCGATGCCGGGGCGCTCCCCGAGCGGCTGTTGCGCCTGCGGCCGCGCTGCCTCGTCCTGCCGGCGACCTTGGCCCTGTCGGATCGGGCGGCCCAGGCGATCGAGGCCTACGTGCGCCAGGGCGGCGTCGTGCTCGCCGACCACGCCACGGGCCTCTACGACGAAACGCTGCGGCGGCGCGAGGCGGGGGTGCTCGATGCGATGTTCGGGATCACCGCCCGCAGCCTGCTGCTCGCGGACCAGCGGGTGCGGGAGGGGGCGTGCACCTCGACTGGCCGTGCCCTGCCGTTCGCGGAACAGGGCCTGCGCGGCGAACTCGGCGAGAGGGGGGATCTGGCGGACACCCACGTCGAACGGACCATCGAGCGGGGGCGAGCCGTCTACCTGAACTTCCCGGTGGTCGCCTACCCGTCGTGGCGACTCGATCCCAAGGCGATCGAGCCGGCGCACGAATTGCGCAAACGGGTCCGCTCCGTGCTGCACGCTGCGGGCGTCGAACCCGAATGCGAAGTGCGCGGTGCGGGACTGCCGACCTGCATCGAACGTTCGTTCTTGAAGCTGCGCGACGGCCGGATCGTGCTCGCGGTGCGGGTGGCAGCGATGGAGACGCCCTCGATCCTGCAGCAGCTCGCGAAGGACGGCCCGCGGGCGGTGCAGATCGAGTTCCTGCGGCCGGTCACGCTGCGTCGGCTCGACGGCGAGGTCGTCGGCCAGGGCACGACGTTCGCGGCTCGTCTGGATCCGCTCCGCGCCTTGTTCTTCGAGGTCGCGCGGTGATGCGTGCGCTCGGCACGCCCATCCTCGATCTCGGCACCACCAGCGGATCGGCGCTCTTGATCTCCGACCTGCACGTGCCGGCCGACGGTGGGGTCGTGCTGGTGCGGTTGCGCGCGGCGGTCGCGGCGGCGACAGCGGCCCGGGCCGACCTGTTCGTGCTCGGCGACCTGTTCGACAGCTACGTGTGCCGCGCCCAGGTCCGCCACGGCGTCTGGCGCGACGTCGCCGCCATGTTCGCCGAAGCCGCTGCCGCTGGCGTGCGCATCGTGCTGCTGCACGGCAACCGCGATTTCCTGCTCGGCGCGGAGTTCGAACGGCACAGCCGGGCGCGCGTGGTCGCCGGCGGCGTCAAGGTCGTGCTCGGCGGCGTGCCGACGTTGCTGCTGCACGGCGACGAACTGTGCGTGAACGACCTGCCCTACCAGCGCGCCAAACGTTGGTTGCGCAGTGCCCCCGTGCGCTGGCTGGCGCGCTCGCTACCGCTCGCCGTGGCCCTCCGGGTCGCCGCGCGGGCGCGCGCGAAGAGCCGCATGGTCATCGCCTCGGGCGACCAGTCGCGATTCCTGCCGACGCAGGCAGCGGTCGCGGCGGCCTTCGCGGTCGGCGTGCGGCGCCTGGTGTTCGGCCACATCCACCGGCACGCGCACGGGGCGTTCGGCGACGGGGACTACTGGATCCTGCCGGCTTTCGACGAAGCCGGCGTGGGCCTGCGGGTGGACACCGCGGTGGCGCCGCTGGCGTTTGCACCGGGCGCAGGGCCGCCAGAGCCGACCGCCGTACCGCCGACGTTTCCGTTCACTGCGTGAACAGGACCATGGACGGGTTGCTCGTCGCGAGTTGCAGGTTGGCGTCCAGCGTGAGCACCTGCGCGTACCACAGTGCGCCGGTCAGCGGGGCTGGCGGTGCCGCGAACGTCGTCGTGAACTGGCCGCTGGCGTCGGTCGTACCGAACGACAGTGCAATCGCTCCACCGACCTGCATCGTCGGGATGCCGGGCACGGTCGTCGGCCCGGGGCCGTCGCCGAGCGCCAACACGAACGGCAGTGCCAGCGGCAGGGCGTTCGTCACCTGCAGCGCGACCTGGGTGCCGAGGCTCGCCTGCTCCGGCGCGAATCGGACCGTCGCGGGCAGGGCCACCGGCGCGTCGAGCGTGTAGACCTCGACGTCGTCGATCGCCCAGCCGCCGTAGGGAAACAGGCCGTTGGCAACGAGGCGGAACTCGATCTGCACGGCGGGTTGGTTGGCGGCGTACGGCAGCAGCAGTTCGCGCGTCGACCAGCCGGTGTCGGCCACGGTCTGCGTCGTGCTCGAGGACCACGGTACGCCACCGTGGCGCACCTCGATGCGGTCCGTGGGCCCGGCACACGACGCCCAGCGCTTCCAGCGAACACGGATGTTGGTGAAGCCGGTGCAGTCGATCGGCGGCGTGCGCAGCCAGGTGTCGCAACTCGCCGGATACGCGCCGTCGCCGTTCTGGCCGAGGTCGTTGCCGGCGCATTTCGTTCCGCTCGCGGCGCTGCTCGGGTCGACCCAGCCCCAGCCGGTGCGACCCGCTGGCGTGCCGATTTCCCAATCGTCGGTGCCGGTGGTGGCCCCGTGCGTCCAGCCCGCGCCGCCCGACTCGAAGTCGTCGGCCCACAGGCGTCGCTCGGCCGAGGTCACGGCGCCGTACTCGGTGCCCGCGGCCGCCGGCAGCCGGAACACGGCCCCCGACTGGTGGGTGGCTTCGACGTGGTAGAACAGCGTGTTCGGGGCCGGTTGGCCGGGCAGGAGTCCGTACCAGCGGTTCGGTGTACCGCTCGGGATCAGGTTGCGCTGGCGTGGTGTGCCGTTGTCCAGCCAATGCACGCGCACCTGCGTGAACTGGCCTTGGAACGGAATTGCGTCGACCTCGACGCGGCGAGGAACCAACTGGTCGCGCGTCGGTCCGAGCTGCGTGTGGGTGATGTAGCCGTCGACCATCGCCGGGAACGGCAGGCTGTGGGCCTGGCACGCGGCGGCGAGTTCGGCGTAGTGCGGCGTGCCGTTGCCGAGCATGCCGTCGTTGTCGTCGGCCTGGAATGCCGCCACCACGGCATCGGCCTGGTTGCTGGCGTTGGCGGCGATCGATGCGAGCACCACGTCGTTGCTGATCGCGATCGCCTGCGGCGTACCGAGCGCCGCGCGCAGGTTCTGCCGGAACTTCCACGCGAACCCCATCCACGACTGGCCCTGCGCGTGCGGCCCTGAGCCGCCGGGATACTGCTGGTTGTTGTTGCCGTTGCGGATGCCGCCGCCACCGCTCCAGAAGTCGTGGCCGATCAGCGGATCGTCGAGCAGGTAGATGCTGCAGATGTCGCCCCACCCCTCGCTCAAGCCGTTGGTCTGCGAGATCCCGCCGTAGCGGTCGTCGAGGCCGTGGCCCCATTCGTGGGCAATGACCGACGCCGAGGCCGTGTTGTTGCAGCCACCGCCCGAGGCGTAGAAGTTGATCGAGTTGCCGAAGTAGTAGGCGTTGCAGCTGGCGGCGATGTTGACCGTCGGCAGCACCGTGTCGGCGGCGGCGAGTTCGGGCGAGTTGCCGAGGATGCCGCGGGCCCATTCGTTGACCCGCCAGGTCCAGTGGTAGGCGGTGGTGTGCGCCAGTTCCTGTTCGCCGGACGCGGCACTGCCGAACGTCAGCGTCTGGGCCACGCCGGGCTGCAGTGTCGCCGCGGCGGTCGGCGCATTCGCTCCCAGCACGAGGTTGCTGTGCACGCCGTTGAGCACCGCGGTGATCGGTGTCGCCGCCTGCAGGTCGATCGTGAACTGGCCGTTCGCGTCGGTCACGAACGTGCCGTGGCCCGCAACGCCGATCTCGACGCCGGCGAGGGGTTCGTTGGTCGGGGCCGACACCGGCGAGTACGCCGAGTGCAGGAACGCGCGCACCGTGACCGTGGTCGGTACCGGCGGGCGCACAGGCGCCGTCGCCGACGCGCTTGCGGCGCAGCCGGCGAGGCCGCATTCGTGCCGCTCGTTGGCGAACCGCAGGAACGCGCCGGTCGTCGCGTCGACGAAAGCGCTGCCGAGCGGGCCTTGGCCGGCAGCGTCGACGGCCCGGATCGGGACCTGCCACGCCAGCGTGGGCGCCCAGATCGCGTCGTCCGCGGCGTGCGCATGGATGACGAGGCGGGTCGCCGCACGTTCTCCCGGCTGGGGAGTGCCATCGGGAACGGTGCCCATCGCCAGCCACGCGGTTGCTTCGGCGGCGTCCGCGGCGACCTTGGGCGTCGTCGCGAAGTCCCGGGCGATCGGCCATGCCGTGCTGCCCAGGTGGACCAGCTTGCCGGTCAGGTGCAAGCGCACGTCGACCCGGCCACCGAGCACGGGCAGGCCGGCGAACCATTGGTCGTAGGTGAACGACCAGGTGCGGCCCATGCGGGCGCCGATGCGTTCGCGGAACTCAGACTGGCCGAGTCCGAGCAGCTGCGCGTACCGGTCGCGCTGGGTGGCGGCGTGTTGCCGGGCTGCCTCGAGGGTGGTGCCGTCCCAAGCGGGCAGAGGCAGACCCTGGCCGTAGATCGCGCGCGGGGTCCCCGTCGCCGGGTGCCATTGCACGATCCAGCCCGGTCCGACCTCGCGTTGGAACTGTTCCCAAGCGGCGGCGGGGCCGGGCGCTTGGGCCGAGGCAGAGGCGAGCAGCAGACCGAAGACGAGCGGTCGTGTGGTGCTGGGCATGGGTTCGGCGCGCCGGCGGGCGGCGACGGGACGAGCAGGGTGGGCGCACGGTAACACGGCCCTGGTTTGCGGCCATGGGCTCTGCCACGTGCAGCTTTCCGTCGCCCGGCATTGCCGCCGCGCCGCCGCCCTGGCTAGACTCTCCGCCCCTTTCGCCGGCTGCGTGGCCGGCACCGGATCGTCGGCCGCGGTCGTGGTCCGGCCGCGATCTTTCCCAATCCGGGTGACATTCTCTACAGCCCGATCCGTCCGCCGCGCGTGCCCGTCCGTCCCGATGCAAGCAGTCCGAGGAGTCCCGTGATCCCGACCCAGGTCGTGGCCATCGACGGGCCGTCGGGGGCTGGCAAGAGCACGGTGGCGCGGCAGCTCGCGGCGCAGCTCGGGTTTGGCTTCCTCGACACGGGAGCCATGTACCGGGCGATCACGTGGCACTTCCTGCAAACGGGGTGCGCACCGGCTGAATGCGCCGGCGATCCCGATCGCGGCGTCGCACGCATGCGGCAGGCCTTGGCGACCGCTCACCTCGAACTGGTGGCCGGGGCCGTGCTGCTGAACGGCAAGGACGTCACTGCCCACCTGCGCACGCGCGAAGTCGAGTCGCAGGTGAGCGCGGTGTCGGCGCTGTCGTTCGTGCGCGAAGCGATGCGCGACCTGCAACGGGTCGTCGCCGCCGCCGGGCCGGTCGTCGCCGAAGGGCGCGACATGGGTTCGGTGGTGTTCCCGCAGGCGCGTTGGAAGGTCTATCTCGACGCCGCACCCAGCGAACGTGCGCGGCGCCGCTGCCAGGACTTCGCCCGCCAGGGGCGGATCGTCAGCGAGGGCGACGTGCTCGAGGAGATCCTCGTGCGCGACCGCCTCGACAGCACGCGCTCCGACGCACCGCTGCGGCAGGCGCCGGACGCGTTCTACCTCGACTCGACGGGCCTGCTCACCGAGCAGGTGGTGGCGATGCTGCTGCAGTTCGTGCGCGGCACGTCCGCCGCGGGGGCCTCGTGACCGCCGCAGCACCAAGACGGGTCGTGCCTCGTTCCGCCTTCTGGTGGAACCTGTCGAAGTGGACCGTGCTGTCGTTCTGCAAGGTCTGGCACCGCCTCCGCATCGAAGACGTGGTGCGGGTGCCGGCGACGGGACCCGTGTTGCTGGTTGCCAACCACGCGAGCTATCTCGATCCGCCGTTGGTCGGCATCTCGATGCGGCGCTGGGTCGGCTTCCTGGCACAGTCCGGTCTCGCCGGCTTTCCGCCGCTGCGGTGGTGGATGCGGCAGGTCGGGGTCACGTTGATCGACCGCAAGGCGCCGTCGAAGGACGCGCTGCGGTTGGTTGCCGACGCGCTGGCCGCCGGTGAGGCGGTCGGGATCTTCCCCGAGGGAACGCGCAGTGCCGACGGCTCCGTCGGTCCGTTCCGGTCGGGGGTCGAGTTCCTGGTGCGTCGCACCGGGGCCTGCGTGGTGCCGGTCGGCCTCGACGGTGCGCACCGCGCCTTCGGCCGCGGTGCCTGGTTCGTCCGGCCGAGCAAGATCGTGGTCCGCTACGGCGAGCCGTGGTCGGCCGAACGGGTGCTGCAGCCTGGGGGCATCGACGCCTTGCGCGCCGAGGTCGCTCGCCTGGCCAACGCCCCGCTGCGAGAATGTCGTCCTGTGCCATCCACAACCCCGGAAGGGACTGCGGCTGGCCCTGCCTCCTCTGCCGATAGCGGGGTGTGAACCTCGTCATCGGCGAACCATCGTCCGGACGTTCCGGGTGGTGGGACTGTGATCGCCTCGTCGAACCGGTGTCCGCACCGGGCCGAACGGGGTTCCTCATCGTCGTCTGGTTTCGTTCCCCTCCCCCTCAACCCCTTTTCGTTTGATGCACGGCAAGAATCTGATCAAGAAGTTCTCGATGTCCGCGGACGAGCTGTCGCGGCTCACTTCGGAAGCGCTCGGCAGCACCACGCTCGCCGAACTCGACACCGCGATCGGCAAGACGGTCGCAGAGCTGACGCCCAACAAGATCGTGAAGGGTCGCGTCCTCAAGGTGCAGGAAGACGGCACCGTGGTCGTCGACGTCAGCTACAAGGCCGAAGGCCACATCTCGCTGTCCGAGTTCCCGGACCCCCTCGCCGTGCAGCCTGGCCTCGAGATCGAGTGCCTGGTCGAGTCGATCAACGACGCCGAAGGCTACATCCTGCTGAGCAAGCGGAAGGCCGACCGGATCCGCGGCTGGGAGAACATCATCCAGACGCACAAGGAAGGCGACTCGGTCAAGGGCATGGTCCTGCGCAAGATCAAGGGCGGCCTGCTCGTCGACATCGGCGTGCCGGTGTTCCTGCCGGCGTCGCAGGTCAACATCCGTCGTGCGGGTGACATCGGCGACTGGATCGGCAAGGAGATCGAGGCGCGCATCATCAAGATCGACGAGGAGCGGATGAACATCGTCATCTCGCGCCGCAAGCTGATCGAAGAAGAGCGCGAGACCAAGAAGGCGATGCTGCTGGCCGAACTGGCCGAGGGTCAGGTCCGCAAGGGCATCGTCAAGAACATCGCCGACTTCGGCGTGTTCGTCGATCTCGGCGGCATCGACGGCCTGCTGCACATCACCGACATGTCGTGGGGCCGCGTGAACCACCCGTCGGAGATGCTGAAGCTCGACGACGAGGTCGAGATCAAGGTCCTCAAGATCGACCGTGAACGCGAGCGCATCGCGCTCGGCATGAAGCAGAAGAGCGCTTCGCCGTGGGAGAACATCACGGAGAAGTACCCGGTCGGCAAGCGCATCGCCGGCGAGGTCGTCAACCTGATGAGCTACGGCGCGTTCGTCAAGCTCGAGGACGGCGTCGAAGGCCTGGTGCACATCTCCGAGATGTCGTGGACCAAGCGCGTCAACCACCCGAACGAAGTCGTCAAGCAGGGCGACAAGGTCGAGGTCGTCGTGCTGGAGATCGACACCGAGAAGCAGACCATCTCGCTCGGCATGAAGCAGACCGAGGTCAATCCTTGGGACATGGTGGCGGAGAACTACCCGCCGGGCACCGTCATCCGCGGCAAGGTGCGCAACCTGACGAACTACGGCGCCTTCATCGAACTGCAGGAAGGCATCGACGGTCTGTTGCACATCACCGACATGAGCTGGACCCGCAAGATCACGAACCCCAACGAGGTCGTGAAGAAGGGCGACGAGATCGAATGCGTCGTGCTGTCGGTCGACCAGGAGAAGAAGCGCATCGCGCTCGGTCTCAAGCAGCTGCAGGCCGATCCGTGGACCGGGGACATTCCCGCCCGCTACCACATCGGCGACAGCGTCCCGGGCACGGTCACGAAGATCACCAACTTCGGCGTGTTCGTCGAACTGGAGCCGGGCCTCGAAGGCCTGCTGCACATCTCGGAGCTCGCCGACCACAAGGTCGACAACCCCGAGGAGGTCGTCAAGGTCGGCCAGCGCGTCGAGGTTCGCATCATCAAGATCGACACCGATGAGCGGAAGATCGGCCTGACCCTCATCCAGGCCCACTTCGAGGAAGGCGAGGAAGGTGCAGACGCCGGCACCGGCACCCAGAAGGAGCCGGAAGCGCCGAAGGCGCCGGCACTCGGTTCGCTCGCCGACCAGCTCAAGGGCATCGGCCAGCGCGTCAGCGCGCGCGAAGCCCAGAAGAAGGGCGAGACCGAAGGCCAGTGATGGCCACCCGCACGCAGGGCCGAACCTGGTTGCGCCCGGCGCTCGTCGCCGGGGTTGCTGCCCTCGGTTCTGCGTGCGTCACGACCTACGAAGACACGCCGATGTTCGGGCGGACCGAGCCGCCCCCGGCGTTTGCCAGCACGGTGTTGTCGATCCCGTTCGGCGACAACGCGCCGAATCCGGCCGACGACGCCGTGGCCCGGTTCCATCGCAGCGTGCTGCAACGCATGCACGAGGCGGCGAAGGACTTCGACGCCGCCGGGCTCGAAGAACTGGTGGCGGGCCACGACCAGCCGGGGCTGCCGCCGGCGGTGGCCCAGCAGGTCGCCAGCTACCGCGGGGTCGCGCGCGGGCTGCGCTTCCGCCAGCACCTGAAGGCGAACGCCAAGCTCGTGCAGGTGCCGCCGCCGACCGGCGAGGCCCCGCAGACCGTAGGCGGGGCGCCAGCCCTGGGTGCTTCGCTGCACTACGAATTGCAGGTGCCGGCTCCGGCGGATCCGGTCGTGCTCGGTGCCAAGGACGGCGACGACCCGATCGGGTTCGTGGTCGCGGTTGCGATCGACGACACCTTCGTCGAGGGCGGCAGCCGGAACCTGAAGAAGCAGGACTTCCTGTGGCTGCCGACCACCTTCGAACTCGGCGGGAACGAAGTGCTGCGCTTGCCGATCGCCCTCGACCTGCCGGCGGAACACGCCGTGAAGCGGGAGGTCCTGGTGCGGGTCGACCTGATGCCGGGTTACGTGCACGTCGCCGGAAACCGCGTGCCGGTGCCGCGCACCACGGTCGCGGCGGCGACGACGATGCAGTGGCCGGTCGGCTACGAAGTGGTCGCGAAAGCGCCGCTCGCCGAACTGCAGCGGGCGCTGCAGGCGTTCGAGCCCAGAGCGTTCGCGCGGGCGTTCCTGGCCGCGTGTGCGACCACCGGCGCCGAGCGCGAACAAGCGCTTGCACTGCTCATGGACCAGGTGCGCTTCGGTCGCGCCGACCAGGCACAAGTCGCCATGGCGGCTTTGAAGGCGATCAGCGACGCGCCCGCGGCGGTCGGGGATCGCGACGGCTGGCTTGCCTGGTGGCAGCGGCGGCGATAACACGCTCGCGTGCCCTTCCTTCCCGTCGAAGAACAACTCGCCGTGCTGAAGCGCGGCACCGTCGACATCAAGGCCAGCGAGGCCGAACTCGCCGAACGACTGGCCGAGTCGTTCCGCACCGGCAGGCCGCTGCGCGTCAAGCTCGGCATCGACCCCAGTTCGCCCGACATCCACCTCGGCCACACGGTCGTGTTGCGCAAGCTGCGCGACTTCCAGCGTCTTGGCCACCAGGTGATCGTGTTGTGGGGGACGGCCACCGCGATGGTCGGGGACCCGACCGGTCGCAACAAGACCCGTCCGGCGTTGACGCGCGAGCAGGTCGAGGCCAACAAGCAGACCTACCGCGACCAGGTCGCCCGGGTGCTCGACGTCGGCAAGGCCGAGGAGCGCGAGAACGGCGAGTGGTTCCTGAAGCAGTCGTTCATGGACTGCGTCGCCTTGGCCGGCCGCTACACCGTGGCCCGGATCCTCGAGCGCGACGACTTCCAGAAGCGGTTTCGGGCCGAGCAACCGATTTCGGTGCACGAGTTCCTGTACCCGCTGCTGCAGGGCCACGACTCGGTCGAGTTGCGCGCCGACGTCGAACTCGGCGGCACCGACCAGCTGTTCAACCTCATGGTCGGCCGCGAACTGCAGAAGCAAGCCGGGCAGCGGCCGCAGGTCTGCATCACGACCCCGTTGCTCGAAGGGCTCGACGGCCACAACAAGATGTCCAAGTCCTTGGACAACTACGTCGGCGTCGCCGAGTCGGCCTCGACCCAGTTCGGCAAGTTGATGAAGGTGCCGAACGAACTGCTCGACAAGTACTTCACGCTGCTCACCGACGTTCCGCCGGAAACCAAGGCAGCGCTGTTGCAGAACCCGCTCGACGCCAAGTTCGCGCTCGCGGCGGCCGTGGTGGCGGGCTACCACGGCGAGGCTGCCGCCAGGTCGGCTCGAGCCGAATACGACCGGGTGCACCAGCACGGTGGCCTGCCCGACGAACTGCCCGAGTGGGTGCCGCCGGCCGATGTGCGGAGGCTGCCCGATGGGCGTATCGCGCTGCCCAACTGCATCGCCGGTTCGGGGCTGGCACCGTCGACCAGCGACGCTCGTCGGTTGATCGAAGCCGGCAGTGTGCGCATCGATGGCGCGGTGGTGAAAGACGTGAAGGCCGCCTTCGGGCCAGGCACCTACGTCGCCCAGGTCGGCAAGGCGAAGGCGTCGCGTTGGCGCCTGCCGTGAGCCGCCACGCGCGCCGATGCGGCTGCGCTTTCTGCATGCAGTCCGCGCCGTGAAATGCCGATGCTTGGGTTCGGTGCGCGCGCGGTAGGATGCGGTGCGGTGCGGTGGGGCAGGGCCTCACCGATGGTCGGCAGCAGAACGAACGGCGAGCGTGGTGCGGAACAGCCAGACATTCCCTGGATCGTGGGCGGTGGTCGCCATTGCGATCGCGGCCCGGACCTTGTCCGCAGCGCCAGCGCCGCAGGGCGACGAACTCGAGCGGATGCAGGAGCAGCTCGCAGCGGCCGGGCCCGACGGCAAGGAAGTCCGCGAACTCGCGATCGACCGCATCCTGCAGAGCCCCAGGTTGCAGGTGCACGAACTGCTCTATCGCCGTCTGCGCCTGCTCGACGACCCGGACCAGGTGCGGTTGCAGGTGGCGACCTCGTTGCAGCGCCATTTCCTGCAACCTGCGACCCAGTATTTCGGTGGGGTGACCGGCGCCGAACGTGAGCGCGTCCTCGCCGGGTATCTCGCGGCCGCGGCACGATGCTGGCGAGGCGATGGCGGGCTCGCGGTCGAAGACGGACCAGACCCCGTGCAGAAAGCGGCTCGGATGGCGTTGATGCGGGTTCCTGCCCGCGACCTCGACGGTGCGGCGCGGTCGCTGTTCGCAACGGCGACGGTGGAGGAGCAGCTCGATGTGCTGCGATGCCTCGCCGACCTGCAGCAGGTGTTGTTCGCCTCGACGATCGCGGAACGGCTCGACGCCGCGGACGAGTCGTTGCGCGAGGGGGCCCGCGCGGCATTGCAGCGGTTGACCTGCCACGAGACGCCGATCGCCGACAAGGCGGCCTTCACCACGTGGTACCAACAATACGGCACCTGGCGTTACGTCGACCTGGTCGAGCGCGCCGCCCGACGCGGCACCCGCCCACTCGAGGAGATGCAGCAGCGCATGGCTGCGCTGCAGATCGCGGCCGCGTGTGACGTCGTCC
>JAEUHV010000268.1 GCA_016794485.1 Planctomycetota bacterium | reverse complement strand
CACGTCGGCGGCGGCCGCGCCGGCTCGCACGTCGTGATCCGCCTGCCGAAGGGCAAGACCGCGAGCCTGGAAACCCTGCTCGACGCCGGGACTCTCGCCGTGCACTTCAGCAAGGCGCGCGGCGAATCGCGCATCGACGTCGTCTACACGCAGAAGAAGCACGTGAAGAAGCCGAAGGGGCTGCCCGCCGGCGCGGTCGTGCCGTCGCAGACCAGGACGATCACCGTGCTGCGCGACGACGCGCGGCTCGCGCGCCTGCTCGGCGGAACAACGCCCGACGACGACCCCGCCTGAGTCGACTAGACTGCGGCGATGCCACCGTTCGCAGCCCTTTCCGGCGCCGGACTCGGAACCTTCGCCGCGCTCATCCTGGCCGGATCGGCCAGCAGCCAGGAATGGAAACGCCACATCGCCGACCTGGGCGTGCCCGAACGTTCCGAGGCCGCCGAGCTGACCTTGCTGGCGCTGGGTCCGAAGGCGAGCGACGCACTGCAGACGGCACTGGCCGACCTGACGATCACCGACGACGACAGCCGCGCGAAGCTGCTCGCGATCACCCGGGTGGCGACCCTGCTCTACGCACCGACCGCCGAGCTCGCGACCGCCCTCGACGCGACGATGGCACAACCGCTGCACGCGGCCACGGTCGACGTGCTGCAGGCGCTCGCCGGCCTCGCGCCCTACGCCGTCGCCAAGCCGTGGCACGAACACTTCCACGCCAAGATCCACGAAGTTGCCGACAAGGAGGGCGCGTACGCGGCGTTCTGCCGGTTCGCTGCACGCAGCAACCAGCAGGTGCCGAACGACGTCGCCGCCGCCACGACCCTGCTCGCCGCGGACACGGTGTTCGCACGCGAACTGGCCGCCGAGACGTTCCTGCGGCTGCGCGATCCGGCCGGCATCGACCTGCTGCGCGACCGACTGCTCGCGCGCGACCGGCCGCCGAAGGGCCACGACGGCCTGCGCCACAACGGTTTCGTCGTGCCGCTGCGCGACCGCTTCGCACTGCGCGCCGCGCAGGCGATGGTCGCGATCGCACCCACCGATGCGAAGTGCGCGATCGCCTGGGCGGTGCTCGCGGTCGAACACCCGCACGCGAAGGCCCGGCTGGAAGCGCTGCGCACGTTGGCGGGCTTCGGCCCGGATGCCGCCTGCGCGGCCCCCGAACTCGTCGAGCTCGCCACCGGCGCCGACGCCACGCTGGCGGCCGAAGCGCTGAAGGTGCTCGGCATGGCCGGCGACGCGGCGCCCCCCCACGCCGGTCGCCTGCTGCCGCTCGCCAGCCGCGACGGCGCCCTCGGCAAGCTCGCGAAATCGCTGCTCGGCCGCCTGCGCGCCAGCGGTGCGGTGCCCGCCGACCTGGCCGCCATCGACCCGCAGCAGCAGGCGCGCGACCGCGCGGCGATGCTCGCGCTGGCCGAAGCTCTCGACCGGCCGGACGAGGCCGCCGCCGCCGAGGCGAAGCTGCGCGCCGCCCCAGCGCTCGCGTTCGCGGTGCTGTCGGACCGCCTGCAGCGCGACGGGATCAAGGTCGGGGACCGCGCCGTGCGCCTGCTGGCCGAACTCGGCGCCGCACGCACTCCCGCCGAACGTGACACGGTGCGCTACGCCCTGGGCAACCTCGGCGAGGAGAACTGGCAGACGCAGATGATGTCGTCGTCGTCCGGCGGCGACATCGACGCCCTGCGCCCCGTGCACGTCGAGGCCTGCGGCCGGCTCGCGCTCGGGGCGCCGGGCCTGCCCGAACTGTTCGCAGCCGCGACCGGCGAGGACGTGGCGAACCGCTGCGCCGCGCTCCGACTGCTCGCGGCGCACGCCGACGCACTGGCCGAGCCGAACGCCGCCACCGTACGCCGGGGACTGCTGCAGTCGCTCGCGGCGCCGTTCCCGACCGCCGTCAAGCTGGAGCAGTTCGCGGCCGACCACAGCGAACGCAACTGCGACCTCGAACCGGCCATGCGCGCGGCCCTGGCCCTCGCCCTGCGCGCCGGCGACGTGCCGGCGGCGACTGCTACCGGCCTGTTCACCGACGTTCTGGCCAGCGACGACGACCCCGCCCTGGTCGCACAAGCGATGCGGCGATTTGGTCCGGCCGCCACCGACGCAGCCCTGGCCAAGGCGATCGCCGACCCGCGCCCCGCCGTCGCCGCCGCCGCCCGCGACGTGCAGGCCGCCCGTTCGCCGGGCAAGTGACTCGCGCCCCCGGCGCCGCCCCGCTACGGTCCGCGCCGCATGGAATGGCTCTCCGACCCGCAGGCGTGGATCGCGCTGCTCACGCTCACGTTCCTCGAGATCGTCCTCGGCATCGACAACCTCGTGTTCGTGTCGATCCTGACCGGCAAGCTGCCCAAGGAACAGCAGAGCAAGGCACGCCGCATCGGCCTCGCACTGGCGATGGGCATGCGCATCGCGCTGCTGTTCACGATCAGCTGGATCATGCAGCTGACCAAGCCTCTGTTCGGCTTCCTCGGCCACGAGTTCACCGGGCAGGGCCTGATCCTGCTTCTCGGCGGCATGTTCCTGATGTGGAAGAGCGTCTCGGAGATCCACCACAAGCTGGAAGGCGAGGACGAGGCCGGCACCGGCGGCAGCAAGGCCGTGACGTTCGGCAGCGCCATCCTCCAGATCACCATGCTGGACCTGGTGTTCTCGCTCGACTCGGTGATCTCCGCGGTCGGCATGGCCAGCCAGTACTTCGCGGTGATGGTGATCGCGGTGCTGATCTCGGTCGGCGTGATGATCGCGTTCGTCAACCCGATCTGCTCGTTCGTCGAACGGCACCCGACGGTGAAGATGCTGGCGCTCAGCTTCCTGCTGCTGATCGGCTTCACGCTGATCGGCGAAGGCTGGGGCATGCACATCCCGAAGGGCTACGTCTACTTCGCGATGGGCTTCTCGGTGTTCGTCGAGTTCCTGAACCTGAAGCTGAAGAAGGCCGGCAAGCCGATCGACCTGCACGGCCCCGAACGGCCGGCGATGTGACGCGATGCCGCAACTGCCGAGAACCGCGGCCCTGGTGCTGCTCGTCGCCGCCGCGGCCGAAGCCCAGGCTCCGGAGGTGCCGGCCCCCCTGCCCGAGCTCGGCCAACCCGCCGCACTGCCCGACGGCGCACCGCCGCACCTCGCCAAGATCGACCGCGCCGAGCTGCGCACGCACGCGTTCTGGCTCGCCGACGACGCGCGCGGCGGCCGCCACACGGCCAGCAAGGGCCAGCAGGAGACCGCGAAGTACGTCGCCGACCAGTGGAAGAAGCTCGGCCTGAAGCCGCTCGGCGACCAGAAGGGCTACCTGCAGTACTACCCGCTCAAGCGCACCGCCCTCGACCCGGCGACGGCGCTGACGTTCGGCACGACCAAGGTCACCGCCGACTTCGCGGTGCTCGCACCCGACGCGGTGAAGCTCGCCGCTGGCGGCAAGTTCGTCTACTGCGGCAACGGCGCCCCCGACGCGATCCCCGACGGCCTCGCCGGCAAGCTGCCGTACGTCGTGTTGCAGGGCAATGCGAAGAGCACCGGCCCCGGCAACGACCTGCAGGCGCTGCAGCGCTACCAGCAGATCGCCGCGCAGCTCGGCAAACACGGCGCGTCCTGCGGCATCGTCTGCCTGCTCGGCGAAGTCGGTTCGCTCGGCAACCTGCTGAACTACCGGGCCGTGCTGCCGGACCACCCGCGGCTCGCGTTCGGCAGCGACGACCGGCGGCGCATCGACCTCGCGGTGCCGCTCGTCGTGCTCGGGCCGAAACCCGCGGCGCTGTTGCTCGCCCACACCGGCCTCGACGCCGAAGGCACCACCACCGGCAAGCCGACCAACGACAAGGCGGCCGGCAAGCTCAACCTCGTCGTCACGCAGGACGACAAGGCCACCGCCAGCAACGTCGTCGCGGTGCTCGAGGGCACCTCGAAAAAGAACGAAGCGATCGTGTTCTCGGCGCACCACGACCACGTCGGTCGCCGCCTCGACGGCGACGCGTTCAACGGGGCCGACGACAACGCCAGCGGCACCGCCGGGCTGCTCGAGATCGCGCAGGCGTTCGCGCAGGGCCCCAAACCCGAACGTTCGATCGTGTTCCTGTCGGTGAGTGGCGAGGAACTGGGCCTGTGGGGTTCCGACTGGTACGGCCAGCACCCGACCTGGCCGCTGGAACGCATCGTCGCCGACATCAACATCGACATGATCGGCCGCGCCGCCGGCACCGCCGCGGCGATCGAGCTGCAGGTGACGCCGAGCCACCAGCACGACAAGTACTCGTCGCTGGTGCGCGACGCGGTCGGGCTCGGAGCGAAGTTCGGCGTCACGTTCAGCAGCGGCGACACCTACTACGCGCGCAGCGACCACTTCAACTTCGCCAAACGCGGCGTGCCGGTGGTGTTCTTCTGCGACGGCGAGCACCCGGACTACCACATGGTCACGGACACGCCCGACCGCCTCGACTACGTGAAGATGGAGGCGATCGCCCGGCTGGCCGCGTGGACCGGCTGGCAGGCGGCGAACGCCAAGGGGCGGCCGCAGGAACTCGGCAAGCAGGCGGCGTGGTGAGCGCGACGATCGCGCCGTTCGGTTCCTACCCGCCGAGCAGGCCGCCGCGCCGCGGCTCCACCACGACCAGGTCGTCGGCGGTGCCGACCGTGCCGTCCTGCCCGCCGCTCACGACTTCCCAACGCGCACCGATCGAACGCTTGCGCACGACGTAGGGCTTGCCCCACGGATCGTCGGTCGGGCCGGTGTAGAGCGGAGCACCGTCCTTGCCCTTCTCGGCCGAGATTTCGGCGGGCGTCGGGAGTGCGCGGGTCGACATGCCGCCGAAGCGGTACTCGCGGGCCGCGAGCGCCAGGGCGCCGAGGTCCGCCTTCGCCTTCTGCCGGAGCTTCACCAGCGCGCGGTCGTACTTCACGTCCGGCCGCTTCTTGCAGTCCCACGCGACCAGCCACTCGTGCCCGGTCTTCTTGAAGCCGAGGTCGTCGACGATGCGCTTCTCCATGTGCGGGAAGTGCGCGGCGCCGTAGTAGATGCCGATCGTCTTGTGCCCGGCCTTGATCTCCCGCTCGAGGACCTCGAGGCACTTCTCGTTGCGGCCTTCGAGCAGCGTGCTGGTCTTGCCGCCGGCCATCATCACCTCGATGTCCTCCATCTGCTGCGCGAACGCCATGCGCAGCGTGTGGCGGCCTTCGCCACCGCGGAACGCCTTGACCAGGTCGAGTTCCGGCTGCGGCTTGCCTTCGGCCGCGTCCTTCTCGGCCTTCTCCGCCTGCCGCTCCATGCCGCCCATCATCATGTCGAACATGATCGACAGCAGGCTCTCACCGCGCTCTGCCATGCTGCGGGCGAACTCCGCCGGCGACATGTCGGCGTGCACGAAGTTCTTCGCCTGGTAGTCGACTTCGTCGAGCTGGAACGTCAGCTCCATCGAGTTCTTGAGGCCGTTCTGCAGCATCGACAGCGGATTGAACCCCTCGCGCTCGCGGTTCTTGTCGGGCCGCGTGTCGGGTGGGGCCACCAGTTCGTAGAGCAGCACGTCGCACTGCGTGAAGCGGTCGTTCAGCTTCGCGTAGCAGGCCCCGTCGGCGATGTGCACGGCGCCGAACAGCACCAGCGTGACGCCATCCTTGGTGTAGGTCGTGATCGCGGTGTCGAGATGGCCGCCGTCGCCTTCCTTGACGAACCGGACGAAGTCGCTCGGGGTCTTGTCGGGCGCGTCGGTCGGCTCCTGGGCGACGGCCGGCACCAACGACGACAACAGCAGCAGCGGGAGGAACGGGCTCGGCGACGGCATGCCGCCATGATGCGACCCCGGGCCGCCTGCACGCAAGCCGGGCTCACTTCCCGGAACGGTCGCCCTTCGGCACCGGCCAGGCCAGCACCTGCCCCGCGGCCAGCAGCCGCGCGCGCAGAGCGTCGTACGGCACGTCCTGCACGGCGAGGCCGCGCTCGAGCGCGAGCGTTCCGGCGATCGCCGCGGACTGCGCGAGCACCATGAACACCGGCTCCATGCGGATCGAGCCGTAGGCGATGTGGCTCGCACTGCAACACACCGGCACCAGCAGGTTCTGCGCCTCTGCGCGCTGCGGCACGAGCGCCCCGAAGGCGATTCCGTACGGGGCCGGCACACGCACCTGCACGTCGCCTTCGTTGCGCACGCGGCCGCTCGAGTCGACGTACCGCTGCACGTTGTGGCTGTCCATCGCGTAGGCCCCCATGCCCACCGGATCCGGCGCCACCACCCGCCCCATGCAGTGGTGTTCGGTGACGACCGCAGCCCCGACGAGGCGGCGGCCTTCGCGCACGTACAGCAACGGCGGCCAGCCGCCGGTCGCCGCGAACTCGTCCTTCGGCAGCCCGTGCCGCTGGAACTCGGCGCGCACCTTCGCCGGCACGCGCGGGTCGTTCGCCAGCGTCCACAAGAGCCCCTGCTGGTAGCGCCGGTGCGCCGCGGCCAGCCGCTCGCGCGTCGCGTAGTCGGCGGTCGGCCACGCGTAGTTGCCGCCGATCCAGTCGGTCGAGAACGCGCCGTTGTTGTTGGTGTCGGTCTTCTTGTTCGGCATCTCGATCGGATGCCACGGCGCCAGGGTGCTGCCGGCCTCGAAGTGGCGCAGCAGCAGTTCGTACTCGCGCGCGTCGTAGCCGTCGGGCCTGGTCCACGGCACCAGGTTGTCGCGATCGACGGAGGTGCACAACCGGTAGCAGTAGGCCTGCACACGGGCGTCGGCGGCCCCTTCCGCGCCGGGCCCATCCGCGTGCACACCGGGCAGGAGGCCACTCGACGGGTCGCCGGGCACGACGTACGGATCGACCGCGGCGGTGAACTGGTGCTTCTGCGCATTCCGCACCTGCACGCCGTTCAAGGTCTCGCCGTACTGGGCGTTCGCTTCGCGCCCGACCGTGAACGTGCACCCCGCCGCGTCGAGCAGGTCGCCTTCGTACGAGCAGTCGAGGAACAGCCGCGCCACGACCTCGACCCCGCCTTCGAGCCGGAGCCCGAGCAGCTTCGCCCCATCCTTGCGCACACCGCCGGGCGTGCGATCCAGACGCGCCGCCACGGGCTCCACCTTGGCCTCCGCCAGCATCGCCGCGAACGTCGCCGACGCCACGCTCGGCTCGAACGTCCACGCCGCATCGGTGCCCGGCTCGTGCCCACGGCTCTTGAAGTCGGCGCGCCGCTCGCGTGTCCACGCCTCCGGCCGGTCGTAGTGCACGCGCAGCCGCCGGTAGAAGTCGCGCGCGCGACCGCCGATCGCATCCTTGTTGCCGACATCGGTGGCCCCGAGCCCCGACGTGGTGAGCCCACCGACCCAGTCGTCGCAGTCGACGAGCAGCACCGTCAGGCCGCGTTCGACGCATTCGATCGCGGCCACGACGCCGGCCGACGTGGCGCCGTAGACACACACGTCGACCCGACGCGCGGGGCCGTTCCCCACTTGGGCCAAGGCCACCGCGGCCGTCCACACCACCGCCAGGAACCGCACGACGACGTTCATGGTTGTTTCGGCAGGTACACGAACAGGCTCTCGTCCTTCGGTCCGACCCAGCACGGCAGGTGCAGCACCAGGTCGAACTGGCTCGCCAGCACGGACCGCAGCGAATGGTCGGGGTCCTTCTGCATCAACTCCGGCAGGGTCACGACGAACGCCAGCAAGGCGCCGTCGCGCGCGGCCATCTCGCGATGCCACTGCACGTGGTTCTTGGCGCCGGGCTCGTACACCTTCTGCTTCGCCTCGTCCTTGCCCTCGGCGATCATCCAGGACTCGATCGACACGACGCGGTTGCGCTCGAACTCCGGCGGCACTTGGAACCGCCAGTCGCCCGGGCGCAGGTAGTACAGCATCGTCGGGTAGTTGATCGTCGCGACGCGCAACGGCTGTTCGCCCGCACGCGCCCGCAGGAACTCGGCTGCGGCACGCCAGTGCGCGCGCTGCCCGTTCTGCACGGAGTAGTAGTCGACGAGTCCGAGGGCGTGGTCGGCGACGAGCAGGCCGGGCATCACCGCGGCGGCGGCCCACGCCGCCGTTCGCG
>JAEUHV010000258.1 GCA_016794485.1 Planctomycetota bacterium | reverse complement strand
GAAGAAGAACGCGTAGCAGACGCCGTGCAGGACGTTGATCAGCACGACCAGCCATGCGTGCTGCGGGAAATGCGCGAACACGAAGAACCGCGCCGCGTGCCCGAGCACGCCGACGACCATGGTCCAGCGCCAGCCGAGCTTGCCGAGCACGACGCCGAGCACCGCCATCGTCGTGATCTCGGCGACCTGGCCGATGCTCATCACCGCGGTCGTCCAGTTGCTCGGGATGCCGACCACGTCGCTGCCGAGGAACACCTCGGTCCAGTTGAAGTAGCAGTTGTGCACGAACGAGTCGGCGAACGCGACCAGCCACAACACCAGCACGAACGGGTGGCGCAGCAGCGCGAACGACTGCGCCCACGCCGGCCGGTCCGAGGCGCGCGGCGGCGTGTGCGGCAGCGACAGGCTGAACACCGCCAGCAGCAGCGACGCGCATCCCGCCACCACGAACGACGACGCCCGCGCCGACTTCGCCGCATCCCCGGTGAGCGGGTGCGCGAACGCAGTTCCCAGCCAATCGACGAAGCCTTGCGGGTTGGCCGCCGCCACCGCCGACCAGTCGACGAACAGGAAGATGAACGGCCACGCCGCCAGGATCCAGCCGATCGTGCCGCCCATGCGCACGAGGCCGAACTCCTTCTTCGCGTCCTTCATCGCCGTGAACGCGATCGCATTGGTGATCGAGATGGTCGGCACGTACAGCAGGCAGTGCACCCACATCAGGATCACGAACGGCCAATAGTCGCGCGTGAAGCCGAGTCCCAGCAACGCGAGGCCACCGACCAGGTGGCTGACCGCCAGGAACTTCTCGGCGGCGAAGTTGCGGTCGGCGAACTGGTTGCTGAACGCCATGCCGACGATCGCCGCGGCCGGGAACGCGTTCAGGATCCAGGCATTCTGGCCGTCGGTGAACCCGAGGCTCGGCAGGTAGCCGAAGATCAGCGGCAGCCAGGCGCCCCAGATGAAGAACTGGAGCACCATCATCAAGAACAGCTTCCAACGCGTCGACATTGCGGCTCTCGCGGGGACGAGGGGAGGAGCGGGGCGGGCGGCAGCGTAGGGACGCCACCCGGACGAGGAAAGCGCTCGCTCCGGCCAGGCCGTTCAGAGCAGCGTGAACCGCAGGCCGTTGGTGAACACGAACGGCAGCGGATCGGGCAGCGCCAGGTCGAGCACGGCGAACTGCGAGTTGAACAGGTAGCCGACGATCGCCGGGTTGGCCGGGATCGGGAAGTCGAGCCAGCAGTGGCCGGCGGCGCCGGTGGAGTGCACAGCCTGTTCGTTGCCGGTGCCGGTCAGCACCGTCGCGGTGGCGACGAGGTCGCTGTGCAGGAAGCAGGTCGCCGGCGCGCCCGGGATCGGCAGGCTGACCCACGTCGGGTCCGTGCCCAGCACGCACAGGCCGATGCTGCCGGACGGGAACCCGGTCGCCTCGATCTGGAAGTTGGCGTTGCCGATCTGCGGCACGTGGTTGGTGAACGCCGCCGGGACCAGGTTGGCCGACGTGGCACAGCCGAGCCCGATCGGCTGCACGGTGGCCGCATCCAGCTGCGAGCAGTAGCCGCGCCACTTGAACGCCTGCGCCGACGCCTGCAGCACCCAGTTGCCGCCGGTGAATCGCGCGTACGGCATCGTGCTGCCGCCCGGTTCGTACGGCAGCTTGTTGCCACCGCCGTCACGCCACACGACCCAGTAGTTCGTGCTCGCCTGCAGGGGCACCGGCGTGTCGTGGTTGGCACCGTGCCCCGCGCGGCCGAGCCACGGCTGCACCTGCCACGTACCACC
>JAEUHV010000246.1 GCA_016794485.1 Planctomycetota bacterium | reverse complement strand
TGACCGGCGCCACGGGCGCCACCGGCGCTACGGGTGCCACCGGCCCGCAAGGCCCGCAGGGTGATCCGGGTGCCACCGGCCCGCAGGGTCCGATCGGCTTGACCGGCGCTACGGGCCCGCAAGGCCCCATCGGCTTGACCGGCGCCACGGGCGCCACCGGCCCGCAAGGCCCGCAGGGTGATCCAGGCGCCACCGGCCCGCAGGGTCCGCAAGGCCCCGCCGGCAACAACGCCGCGCGCTACGTCGTCGAAGGCACGCTCGCCAACGGCGCCACGCACACCAGCGTCCAGGCCGCCATCAACCAGGCGATCGCCGACGGCCACTCCGCCAGCAACCAGACCACGATCCTCGTGCGTCCGGGCAACTACATCGAGAACGTCACCCTCGCCGCCGGCATCCACCTGACCGCCGTCGTCGGCGCCAAGTCGTTCGCCACCGCGATCACCGGCCGTGTCACCCACGCCGCCGGCATCGTGTCGATGCAAGGCATCGACATCCAACCGCCCACCGGTGACGCGCTCACCGTCGCCGGCGCCGTCGAGCCGACGCAGCTCTACCTCAGCAACTGCGTTTGCTACGCCACCGGCACCGACAACGCCGCCGAAGTCAACGTCCCGACCGGCAGCAGCTCGGGCGTCATCTTCGACAACGTCAACTTCCGCATCGTCGGCGGCGGCACCGCGCCGGCAGTCAACCTGCTCAGCGGCACCATCCAGGGTCGCGGCGCCACCTTCTGGCCCACCGCGCAGACCACCGCAGCGATCGCCATCAGCGGCTCCGGTGCCAACCGCGGCCGTGCCTGGCTGAACGGCTGCGACGTGTTCGGCAAGGTCACCGTCACCGGCGGCGGTGAACTGCAGGTCTTCGGCGGCCAGGTCCGCTCCGGCAACGGTGTCTGCGTCGAGGATTCCTCGACCGGACCGGTCGCGCTCTACGACACGTTCCTGCAGCCGTCGGCCGTGTTCACCGGCGATGTCGTCATCACCGACGGCAACCTCGTCTACGGCGAACTCACCTACACCAACCCGGCCCAGACCATGCCGGCCCTCGCCACGCTGCTGCCCGGCTCCGGCCCGACCGGCCCCGCCGGTCCTGCAGGCCCCGCTGGCCCGCAGGGTCCGATCGGCTTGACCGGCGCCACGGGCGCCACCGGCGCTACGGGTGCCACCGGCCCGCAAGGCCCGCAGGGTGATCCGGGTGCCACCGGCCCGCAGGGTCCGATCGGCTTGACGGGCGCCACGGGCGCCACTGGCGCTATGGGTGCCACCGGCCCGCAGGGCCCCGCCGGCGCCGCCGCCGCGCGCTACGTCGTCGACACGACGCTCGCCTTCGGTGCCACGCACACGAGCATCCAGGCCGCCGTCAACCAGGCCGTCGCCGACGGCTACACGGGCAGCAACCCGACGACGATCCTCGTCCGTCCGGGCAGCTACACCGAGAACGTCACGCTGGCCCCCGGCGTGCACCTGACCGCGGTCGTCGCCGGCAAGTCGTTCGCCACCGCGATCCTCGGTCGCATCACGCACACCAACGGCGTGGTTTCGATGCTCGGCATCGACGTCAACGCACTGAGTGGCGGCGACGCGATCACGATCTCCGGCGAGAACAGCGGCACCCAGCTCTACCTGAGCGACTGTGTCGCCTACGCCTACGGCACCGACAACGCCGCGGAACTGAACGTCACGACCGCGGGGAGCTCGGGCATCGTGTTCGACAACGTGAACTTCCGCGTGCTTTCGGGCGCCGGTGTTCCGATCAACCTGCTGCGCGGCACCGTGCAGGGCCGCAGCGGCACGTTCTGGCCGGTGAGCCAGACCACGCCGTCCCTGGCGATCACGGGTGACGGCAGCAGCAACGGCCGCGGCCGCGCCTGGCTGCGCGATCCGGACCTGTTCGGCAAGGTCACCGTGTCGAGCAACGGCGAACTGCAGGTCTGGAACGGCCAGATCCGCTGCGGCACCGGCCAGGCGGTCGAGGACACCGCGTCGGGTCCGATCCTGCTCGCCAACTGCTCGATCCAGTCGACGATGGCTGCGGGTGAGGTCGTCGCCAGCGATGGCAACTTCGGCTACACGAACGTGTCGCTCCTCAATGCGTTCCAGACGATGCCTGCCACCGCGACGCGCGCGGCCGGCACGGATGCGATGAGCACGGAAACACTGGTGGCCCGCATTCCGTTTGGCCCCGCTCCCATCACTCCATTCTCGGATGCACCAGGTGGCACCTACACCTTCTCCCAAACGATGGAGAACACTGCTGCCGATGTCTTCAACACATCGGGAACCAACCTCCTGATCAACAAGGCTGGCTCGATCAC
>JAEUHV010000157.1 GCA_016794485.1 Planctomycetota bacterium | reverse complement strand
CGCCCTACTTGTTTCCAGGACCGTTCTCGACTGCCGCAGGATCGTTCATTCTGCAGGTCCGGGCATGCGACCTTCTGAAAGTCCTGTCGCGCGACGATGCACTGCGCAACACAGGTTTGGCATTCCTTGCGGCGCGAGGATACCCTGTGGAGCAGGTGGCAAAGGCGATCGTCATGCCGATGTCCTTGCCTGGGCCGGGGTCGGCCTTCCCGGAGCATGCAGGAGTGGAGTACTTTCGCTCCAACGTCGCCCAAGTGCGTCCACGGTTGAGCATTGTTCAGCCTGGAACTGGAGTGAGCGTCGATGTGCCCGCGGTCGAGACGCACTGGGAGTCTTTGCCTACCATGGGGCTCGACAATTTCGGTGGGCCAGGAAGCAGTGCTTGCGGCCTGTTCTACGGTGCCGGAAGTCTGTCTTTCGCATTCCCTGATGGGACCGGCGAGATCGCCCTGGCGGCCCAGCAAGGTCGTCTGAGGCTGCGCACGGAATCTGCGAGAGGCACTACCTCGATTCTATTGAGCCAGTCCAAGCCAGTGACCGGTAGTTTTGGTGTAGACGTTTGGGACCCGAGTCAATCGTGGCTTGCGGACCCATCTTGGCCGAGTTCCTCCATCCCACATGCGTACCCGGGGACAGCCAAAGTAGTCTTGGTGCGCTGGCCAGTGCAAGCTGACTTCGTTGCCAACATGTCGCTGGCTGCAAATCCAGGTAGTTGGGCCTCGAACGCTTCCGTCTACACTTGGCAAGAAAGTCAGGATGTCGTGTGGGACCTCGGTGGCTACTGGTGTCCTGGCATTGGAATTCGTAGAGTACCCTTGGTGACGGCGACAAACTTCGTGACTGGCGTCACACCGAGCTGTGGCGCGGCGCATGTCTACTACGGGGTTTACAGCCACGGGTTCTTGAACTTGGCTGTGCTCGGACCGCAGTATGGGCTCTCGATCTTCGGGAATGGTCTGACGAACATCACCAACAGCGGATCTTACCAGTCGATCTTGCTCCTGGGACAGTAGGCGGAGCACAGTCTTCCTCAGCTCATGCAACGGCGCGGATGCGATGGTGAGCCCTTCTGAGGATGTGGGAGCCAAAGCGGCGCCGTCGGTGTCTGTTGGTGAAGTGAGACAGGGTGGGCCCGGGCGCAGCCAGGACCAGCTAGGCTTGGCATAATCGACTGGGATGCCGCAGGAACCGTTTGCTCTTGGTCGGCCGATGCTCGGCGACACGTTCGGCCCGTACCGCATTCTGCGGGAACTGGGTGCCGGACGTTCCGGCATCGTCTTCCTCGCCGAGCGCACCCTGCCGGGCTCCGCATCCGGGGCCCGGCACATCGCCCTGAAGGTCCTGCGGCCGCAGCGAATCGCAAGTCGTCGTGGGGCCGACCGATTCTTGCGGACGGTAGCTCTCGCCAGCCGCCTCGAGTCCCCGAACGTTTGCCCCATCGAAGGCGGCGGCACCCACCATGGGATTCCGTGGCTGGCGCTGCGCTACATCGAGGGAGCCACCATGCAGTCCCTGGTCGCAGCAGCGGGTTCGGGGCAACCGCCCGGTCCGCTCGACCGCGCCGAGTTCGACGACATCCTCCAGCAGTTCGAAAAGCTCGGGCGCGCGTTGCACCGCCTGCATCGGAATGGCATCACCCACCGCGACGTCAAGCCGAGCAACATCCTGATCGATCCGGCTGGCGAGCCGTGGTTGCTCGACTTCGGCTTGGTCCACGTCGCTGGCCTCGATCTTGCGGCCGAGGGCCCGGCCGGCTCCCCGGCGTACATGGCCCCCGAGTTGCTCCGAGGTTCGGGAGCGGCTGGTGCATCGACGGACCTGTACGCCCTTGGCGTCACCCTGTTCGAGCGCCTCACCGGTCGGGTTCCGTACGACGCCACCACGATCCCAGGGTTGTTGCAGGCGGTCGCGGCCGAGGCTCGACCGCGAGCTCGCCAATCGCAGCCTGGGCTCCCTGTCGAGATCGATGTCGTGCTCGATCGGGTCCTGGCTGCTCGGCCCGCGGATCGCCTTCGAACTGCTGAGCAGTTCGCCGAAGACCTGCGACGCATCCGCTGTCGCCTGCCCCTTTCGTCGCGGCCTTTGGCGCGCCACCGCAAGTTGGCTCGGTGGTTGCGCCGCAATCCCTTGCTTGCGACTGCGATGGTGGCGATGGCCGTGTGCTTGGCCGTCGTCGGCGTTGGATTCGCGCAAGTTGTGGAATTGCGCGACCAGGCCGAACTATTGGCGGCCAGGGCTGAGATCGAGGCGGCGCGTCGCGTCGCTGGCCGGTGGTTGCCCGCGCGGCCTGATGTGCGGAGTGAGATCGAACAGTGGTTGCGCCGACAAGATGGCCCGGACGGATTGTCCGAGCGCTTGCGTCGGGTGCGCGCGGAACGGGCTCGCTTGCAGCAGCTGGCGCGGGTGGAGGCCGGTGCGGACATAGCCAACCGCGCCGAGCTCGAGGCGGAGTTGCGGGAATTGGAGCAGTTGCCACGATGGTTGCAGGTCGCCGCGGGTTTGCATGGTCCCGCGCGTGCCCTGCCGGCGCTCGTGCCGAGCATTGAACGCCATCGCAGTGGCATCGAGGCTGCGTTGGTTGCGTCCCGCGGACCGAGGTTCGTGTGGGCAGATGCGATGACCCAGCGCTACCACGCGCAGCTAGCGGCCACCGAGACGGAGCTGGAACGGGAGCTCGGTGCGGAGGGAATCATGGCGAGGATGTCGGCCGAGCTGGCCGTGCTCGATGCCGTCGCGGCTGCGGAGCAGGGTCTGGCTGCGGCGTGGCGAGATGCGGTTCGGTTCCATTCCGAAGCTCCCGCGTACGCCGGTGACTTGGCGGCTGGCTTTCGGCTGGAGCCGATCCATGGACTGCAGCCGCTTCCACCGGATCCTGTAAGCGGACTTCTCGAGTTCGCATGGTTGCGGAGCGGGAACAGTCCCGAGCGGTCGCTGGACGGCCGCCTCGTCGTCCGTGCCGCGACGGCAATCGTGTTCGTGCTGATGCCGGGCGGCACCTTCCGGATGGGCGCCACGTCGGAGCCGGGTGGGCCGGACTCGCACTTCGCGGCGTTGCCCGACGAGTCACCCGTGACCGCGGTCACCTTGGCGCCGTTCCTGCTCTCCAAGTTCGAGGTGACCCAGGCGCAGTGGCGGCGCATGGGCGGCAGGCAGGCAGCGATCCTGCGTAGTGGCGATCGGATCGGCGACCAGACGATCGGCGACACGCATCCCGTCGAAGGAGTCACCTTCCGCGAAGTGGAACTCGTGCTGGCCCAAAATGGCTTGTGCCTTCCGACCGAAGCCCAATGGGAACTGGCGGCACACCGAAGTGGGTTGCGCGAGCCGTTCGGTGTCGCCGCCAACCTGCGGGATGCCGCCGACGGGTTCCCGATGAGCCATGCGCCGGTCGGCAGCTTCCCAGCCGACCGTTGTGGGCTGCACGACCTGTTCGGCAACGTGGCCGAGATGGTGGCGGATCGGTACGGCAACTACGACCTGGCGGTGCCGCGGCCCGGTGACGGATTGCGATCGGGTTGGCGGGTGGAACGCATGACGCGCGGAGGTGGGTTCTTCAGCGAGCCAACCGAGGCACGGGTGACGCGGCGTTCGGCAATTCCGGACTTCGGGGTGCTCCCGTTCGTGGGTGTTCGGCCGTCTCTGATCTGGCCTCGGCGATGAACGACCAAACACCCGGGGGCGACGCACTGCAAACGCGTTGGTCGCGCATTCATACCCTGCACGATCAGGATGCAGGCGACTCGTGGAAGTGGTTCATCGATCGGTACTCGGAGGCGATCCGTGGCATGTTGCGCCGGCACCTGCCGGCTCGGTTCGCCGATGAAGCCGAGAAGGAATTCTGGGGCTACCTGTTCCAGAGCCGTGCGCTTGTGCGCGCGAACCCAGGCCTTCGCTTCCGCGCCTTCCTCGCCGGGATCGTATTGAACTACGCGCGGGCTTGGTTGCGCAGCCAGCGACGAGGCGTCGAGTTCGAACGCCTTTCCGACCTCCCGCAGTCAGCCGTAGTGGTTCCGGCGCAAGCTCCAGACGAACTATGGTTGTGGTCCCGCCAGACACTCGTGCTCGCTCTGGAAACGATGACGGCGAAGTTCGCGACGCAGGCCGTAGTGCTGCAGTGGTTCTACGGTTTGCCGACCCGGGACGGGGACTCGTCCGCGTTGTCGGTGGCCGAGATCGCGCGACGGCTGGGCAAGTCGCATGCGGCCATACAGCAGGACCTCAGTCGTGGGCGGGTTCGCTTGCGGCAGTGCATCGAGGCGGAGTTGCGCGAGCAGGTCGGTTCCGAGGTCGACTTGCAAGACGAAATGCGGGTGGTGTTCGGCGTCATCGATCGACAGCAGCCTGGATTGCTCCCTGATCGATGACGGACGTTCCTACACCTCCGGACTTGCCGGACGCCGTCTCGGACCGCCTGCTGCGGATCCTCTACGGGTCGGCGGGAAATCGCGACCTGGCGATCGCGGGCCTGCGAGCCGAGTTTCCCGACTGCGCGTCGGCGATCGCGGCGCACGTCGCTTATGCGGCGGAACTGGCGGCTTCGGTTGCGGAGGTTGCCGCTGCCGATTTGCCGCACGCGAGACGACGAAAATGGTCGATCGCTCCGGGTGCCGTCCTCGGTGGGTACCGCATTGAGTCCTTCCTGGGTAGTGGGGGCATGGGGTCGGTGCACGCGGCGACACGGTTGTCGGATGGCATGGCGGTCGCACTCAAGGTGTTGCATCCGGACATCCTGTCGCACGAAGGGGCTCGGGCCCGATTCGACCGGGAAGGCCGGGCATTGTTTGCCCTTCGCCATCCGGGCATTTGCGAACCACTCGACCTCGGCGAGTTCGAGGGCTGCCCGTTCTTGGCCATGCGACTGGTCCATGGTCCGACTTTGGCCGAACGCGTGGCGGAGGCGGTGCACGAAAGTGGTGGCGTGGGTTCATTCACGCGACTGTTGTCCGAAGCCGCCATCGAGCGCTTGCTCGAAGGCGAGGTCTGTTGCGTCGATCGACGGCTGGGCGCAGTGTTGCGGATGCTCGAACTAGTGGCGGAAGCGCTTGCTGCGGCCCACTCCGCCGGCGTGGTGCACCGTGACATCAAACCAGGCAACGTGATGCTCGAGCAGGAAGCCATGCCGGTACTCGTCGACTTCGGACTGGCGGCACATGAGTTGGCGGCGACGTTGACCGCCACGGGCGAGATGATCGGTACGCCAGCCTACATGGCGCCCGAGCAAATCGCCGCCGATGCAAAGGGGATCGACGCCAGGGTCGACGTGTACGCGTTGGGTGCTGTCGCCTACGAGTGTCTCGTCGGACGCCCGCCGTTCGTGGCGGCGACCCACGGCGAGTTGCTGCGTGCAATCGTGCGTGGTTCGCCGGAGCCGTTGCGGGATGTAGATCCCGAATTGCCCGCTTCCGTCGATGCCGTCGTGGCGATGGCGATGCGTGTCGATCCAGGGAAGCGGTACTCGTCGGCAGCTGCGTTGGCAGCCGACCTCGCGTGCGCACGCCAGGGCCTGCGCGTGCGGGCGCGGCGCATGCCTTTGTTCGAACGGGCGACGGCTTGGGTGGCGCGCAACCGAGGGCCTTCGATCCTCGCCCTGATCCTGGCGTTCGGGCTTGCTGCCATGGCGACCGTGTCCGCGTTCGTTCGCGCGAATTGGCGTAGGGTCGACTTGCTCGCTACCGCGGCGTTGGTCGAAGCGGCGCGGCGGGACGAGGCGCAGTTGTGGCCGATGCTCCCAGGGCACGAAGGCCGGTTCGTGGAGTGGTTGGAGCGCTACGGGGATGAGGCAAGCGATGGTGGTTTGCCGCAGCGGCTCATGGCGCTGCGACGGCAGTTGGGCATTCCGGACGACCAGCCAGCGCCCGTCGCACGTCGGACGCCCGAAAGCGAGTTCCTTCAGGACGAGGTCGAACTGTTGGCGCAGTTGACGCCGGCGTCGGGTCTTGGCGCTCTTCCCGAAGATGTCGTCGAGGCGTTTCGGGTGCGGCGTCGCGAGTGGTTGCTCGCCGGCAAGACCAGCTCGTCGGTTCCCGTTCCGGAAGTAGTTGAATTCGAAGTCGATCCGCACCGGACGAGCCTTCGGGCTGCACTGCACAGTGTCGAGCGGTACTTGTCGGTCGACGTCGACGGGCGACCCGGAGTGATTGCGCGGGTTCGGGAGGGGTTGTCGTGGCTCAGGGATGTCGAGGCTCGAACGGTGCTGGAGCACCGAGCCGCTTGGCAGCAGGTTCGCGATCGCCTGGCGTCTGGTCGATCGCCCTATCTGCGTCCCCTCGACCTTGCGCCTCAGGTGGGCCTTGTCCCGCTTGGGGCCGATCCCGCCAGTGGTCTGCAGGAGTTCGCGGTCCTTCGCTCGGGACCTGCACCCACTCGGGATCACGAGGGCCGCCTTTCGTGTGGGCCAGACACTGCGGTCGTCCTCGTGCTGGTTCCTGAGGGTGACGCCCTCGTGGGCACGGCCCGGATGCGTATCGGGTCGGATGTGCTGGCCTTCGCGCCGCACCACGTTGCCTTGCGCCCATTCTTCCTGGGGAAGTTCGAGACGACGCAGGCACAGTGGCGTCGTATGGGTGGTGGAAGTCCGAGCCAGTTCCGCGACGGCACCCGGCTGGGGGATGCGACGTTCGGTGGTGAGCACCCGGTAGACAGCGTGACGCGCGATGAGGCGCGCGAGGTCCTTGGCTGGCATGGGCTCGTCTTGCCGACCGAAGTGCAGTGGGAGTACGCCGCCAAGTGCGGAGCTGTGGTCGCGGATTCAGCGTTTTGCGCGCCGGCCCGGGAGAACACGGCCACGGAACGGTGGCATCGACCGACGCCGCCGTTCGCGTCCGACGACTACCACGGAGGCAATTTGCTGCCGACGCCGGTGGGATCTCTGGCCCCGAACGCATGGGGTTTCCACGACCTCGGCGGCAACCTGAGTGAATGGTGCGACGACCGGTTTGGGGCCTATCTGAACCCTGCGCGACCAGGCGACGGCCGGCGGCAGACTTCGTGGGGAGAACTGGCGGTAGCACGCGGAGGCAACTTCGCTCTCGCAGCCGAGGTGCACCATCGGGTTCCGATGCCTCCCGATCTACGGCTCGCGTTGGTCGGCGTGCGCGTCGCACGCGCAGTCGATTGACCGCGCGTCAGCGCCAGTGGAACTGCTTCTTCAGGTGGCACTCACGGCACGCTGGCGTCGCATCGTCGGGCACCGGCACCGTCGCAAGGTCCTTCGCGGCCGCCAGGGCCTTCGGGTCGTGGCAGGTGGCGCACGTGATCTCGGGGCCGACGTGGCCGCGCGACTGATGGCTGAAGCCGTTCTTGCCCGGCCACGCGCGCTTGCCGACATCGGGGGCTGGCTTGCCGAACACCGACGTGCCCGGGGGCACGTTCGCGGCGATCTGGAACGAACTCGCCTGGTCCGCGACCACCGGATGGCACTGCCGGCACTCGCCGCCGCCGACGTCGGCGTGGCCCTGGTGGCACTGCGTGCAGTTCGCGGCGCCGGCCTTCACCCGCGGCACGAACGTGTGTTCGCCGCCGTTCGCGGGTTTCTGGAACTCGTGGCACGCGAAGCAGCCGTCGGCGAGCGAGCCCGACGATCCGAACGCCTTGCTGGTGACGTGCACGTCGTGCGGGAACGCGATCGCGGTGCCGCGCCGTTCCGCCGCGATCGTGGTGGAACGGGCGGTGAGCGCCAATGGCTCGCCTTCGCGTTCACGGTGGCAGTCCTTGCACGCCGCCTGGGCGTCGGCGGTCGCCGGCCAGTGGTAGGCGGCTTGCGTCGCGTCGGTGAGCGCCTTCTGGCCGCGCACCTCGCCGTGGCACGACAAGCAGCCGGCCTTGGCGTCGGTGCTGACCTTGCCGCCGTCGCCGGCCTTCGGCTGCAGCGCGCCGTCGGTGACGTGCAGGGCGTGCCAGAACGTGCGCGGCGACGGTTCGGCTGCGGCGACCTTGCCGTCGAGGTGGCAGGTCGTGCACGCCTTGCCGTTCGCGTGCGCCTGGAACTCGGCCGTGTGCAGCCGCTGCGGCGATGCGTAGCGCGCGCGTTCGGCGGCGTGCTGCTCCGGCGTCGCGGTCGCGCGCGCCACCATCGGGAACTCCGGGCCGAACACCGTGCGGCCGCCGCGTTCGGACTGCGTGTGGCACTTGCGGCAGCCGGCCCCGTCACCGTCGGTGCCGTGCCACGCGACGTTCCATTGGTGGTCCTTGGCACGCCACTTCGTCTGCTGCTCGGCGGTGAGTCCCGCCGCGGGCGCGCCGGGAACGTGGCAGGCGGCGCAGGTCTCGTAGGGCGCCTCGGCGAAGTCCTGGCGGGCCGGATCGTCGGGGCGGCCAGCCTGCTTGTTCGCGACGACGTCGGGATCGAGCTGGTGGCACACCGCGCAGTCGATGCCCTTCTGCACGTGCTGGTCGTGCGGGAAGCGCCACGCCGCGAACGCACGCTGCCGCGTCGGCAACGGTTGCGGTGGCGCCTTGGCCAGCAGCGCATCGCGGTCGAGCTGGGCCTTGCCGTCGCTGTGGCACGCATCGCACTTGCCGACCAGGGTGTCGCTCGCCGGCTTGAGCCAGTCGTTGCCGACGTGGTCGCGGTGGCACAGCACGCAGAACTCCTGGCCGGCCTGCATGCCGGACGAAGAGCCGAGCTTGCCGTCGCCGACGTATGGATGCCGGAACGACTGCGGCTCGGCGAAGTCGGCGTGGCACTGCAGGCACTTGCGTTCCGGGGTGCCTTCGCCGGTGACGTGGCAGACGTTGCAGCCCTGTGCGTCGGCGAGGCCGCGGCAGCGCACCAGGTTCGCGTGCGTCGCGTCGATCTTCGCGTCGCCGGTCACGAAGGCATGCGTCGGCACCAGCGGACCGGCGTCGGCGAGTGGCTCCATCACCGCGGCCACGAACGTCGCGGCGACCAGCAGCACGGCGCCGACCACCATCGCGAGGCGATTGCCGAGCGTCAGCAGCGGGAAGCGGCCGAATGCGACCTCGCTGCGCACCAGCGCGTCGGGGTCGTTGTCGAACACCTTCTTGCCCGACTTGCGCCACCAGAAACCGTTGCGCTGCAGGTTCAACACCAGCGTCGGTGTGCCGTCGCGGTCCTCGACCTTCGCCAGCACGCGCGAGGCGCCGAACACGATCGCGGCTCCGTCCTTCACCTCGGCGGTCCCTTCGACCTTCTTGCCGTCGAGCCACGTGCCGGTCACCGAGCCGAGGTCGCGCACGCGGAACGCCCCGTCGTGGGCGAACGCGCAGTGGCGGCCGGCCGCGATCGGGTCGTCGAGCACGACGGTGCAGCCGGTGCGGCAGCCGAACACGACGTCGGCGGTGGTGCTGCAGAGTTCGCCGGTGGCGTCCTCGACGACGATGCGCGGCGTCGCCATGTCAGAGCCCTCTCCGGTTGCCGAACAGGCTCTGCGGCTGCCGCCGCGTGATCGCCGACGTCGGGCAGTTGTAGACGCAGGCTTCGAACGGCAAGCCGGCGCACAGGTCGCACTTCACCGTCTTGCCGCTCACCTGGTTGACCTTGCCGCCGGCCCCGCAGGACGCGGTCGGTGCGGTCGACGGCGACGGCGTTGCGGGCGCTTCGCGCCGGAACCACTTGCCGACGATCGGCAGGCTCGCCAGCAGCGGTTGGATCGGCGGCGGCGGCGGGGCCGGTTCGACCAGCCGGATCACGCCGTAGGGGCAGCCGTCGATGCAGGACGCGCAGCCGACGCAGTTGTCGTATTCGAAGCGGACGCGGCCTTGCGGGTCGCGCCGGATCGCCGCGTACTCGCACGACAGCATGCACTGCGGCAGTTCGCAGTGGTAACACGCGGTGACGAGCACTTCGTCGGTGGCGACGGTGGTGCCCATCTTCGACAGGCGCGGCACGTGGTCGTCGTGCACGGACACGCACGACTCGACGCACATGTTGCAGCGCACGCACTTGCCGCGGTCGATGACGAGCGCGCGGCCGCCCTTCACCGACTCGCGTTCGACCATCACGTGCAATTCGTCGAGTGCCTGGCCGAGCGGGCCGGCGCTGCCGCTGGCCACCGCGTCGACGTCGGCGCGGCCGATCAGCCGGTTCGCCGCCGAACGCAGGTCGCCGCGCGCGGGCTCGGCGAGGCGTTGCCAGGCGGACTTCGGGATCGCGACCAGCGCGGTGCGCATCAGCGCCTTGAAGGTCGCCGGCCACGTGCTGCCGTCGGCGGCGATCGCGTGTTCGCCGAACGTGGCATTGCCCTTGTAGAACGCGAGCGTGCGTTCGGAGCCGTCGACGGCGACGGTGCAGGCGATGGCGCCCGCGCGCACCAGCCAGAACGTGTCGGCCGGCGCGCCGGCTTGCACGAGCACGCTGCCTTCGTCGAGCGTGACCAGTTCGGCCTGTTGCTGCAGTTGCTGCACCGCGGTGTCGTCGAGATCGCGGCACAGCGACGACGCGCGCAGGTGCAACCCCAGGTTGTCGCGATAGCCCGTGTCGATGCGGCCGCGGAAGGTCTCGTCCTCGGCGTACAGTCGCGTGAACAGCCGCGCCTCGATCGCCGCCACGCTGGCCGGGCCGCGCGCGCGCCAAGTCGCCAGGGCCGGGTGGTGGCTGTGCGCGCTGACCTCGCCGAACCACGTGCCGGGCCCGAAGGTCTTGTGCTGGTGCACCTCGCGGCCGCCGCGCGACTGCACGCTCGCCAACGTGCCGTCGAGCACGACCAGGAGTTCGGTGGTGAGGTCGCCCTGGCGCACGATCTCCTCGCCGTCGGCGAGGGTCTGGAAGCGCACGAACCCTGCGCGCCGGGCCGCCGTCGCGGGCCACTCGTGCGTGCCGGCGGTGATCGCCGCTTCGGTGCGCACCGCGTCCAGCAACTCGTCGCCGACGTCGGCGAACAGCGGCGTCGCCAGCAGCTTGTCGAGCGGTTCTTCGGTGGTCATGGGGCGACGACGGGCAGGGTCAGTAGTACCAGATGCTGAGGACGTGCACGGCGACGAGGGCCAGCAGCGCGACCGAGCACGGCACGTGCACGATTCGCCAGCCGCGCAGCAACGCGCGCCAGAAGCCGAGCCGCGCTGCTTCGCGCGTCACCGCGTCCGCCTGGCCACGCAAGGTCGCGATCTCCGGCTGCAGCCGTTCGGTCTCGGCGGCGATCGACGCGGCCGCCTGTTCGGCCTTGGTCTCGGCCTTCTTCAGGTCGTCGGCGGTCTTCTTTGCCGCCTTCTTCGCGGCTTCGAGTTCCTTGCCGGCCAGCGCCGGGTTCTCGGCGGCCTTGGCGGCGGCTTCGGCGGCGACCTTCGCGGCAGCAGCGGCGTCCGCTGCGTCTTTCGCCTTGGTCTGCGGGAACGCGATCGCCTCGGCGAGCTTGCGCGCGTAGTGCTCGCGCAGCGCGAACGCCTTCTCGACCGACAGTTCGCGTTCGGCGCGCGTCAGCCAGGTCGGGCCGAACGTCCACAGGATCGCGCCGACGAAGCCGGTGCCGAGCACCGCGTAGCTGAGCACGTTGAGCAGGAGTCCCATCGAGGTGCCGCAGCGGCCACCGCCGTGGAACCACACGATCGCCGCGGCGGCGAACCCGTAGTAGAGGTGCGCGTGCAGCCAGCCGGCGAGCGTGCCGAGCGGTTGGCGCGGAGTGACGACGAGCCGCCAAAGGCCGAGCGCTTGCGGGTCGCGGGCGACGCACACCCGCAGCACCCGCTGCACGCCGTTGCGCGCGAGGATGCCTTTCGCCTCGCGCTGCATCGCGGCGGCGCCGGCCACTTCGCGGCGCAGGGCGCGCTGCTGCAGGCCGACCAATTCGGACTGGGCACGTTCGAGCGCGGGCAGTTGCGCCTTCCACGCGAACTCGGGGCTCAACGCCAGGCGGTGCGCGGCGCGGCGCACGGCGTACAGCGCCAGCACGACGTAGCAGGCAACCGCGATCCAGCCCGTGGTCAGCAGGTAGTCGACGTTGCCGTCGTCGCGGCTGCCGAACGGCAGCGGTTCGAGCACGTGCCAGGCGAACAGCCCGCCGGCCACCGCCAACGCCACGATGGCGTGCCACGAACGGTAGATCCCGAGGTTCATGGCCGCTTGCGCCCGAACATGCCGGCCAGCCGTTCCCACAGCGAACGGCGCGAACGCACCGCGACGATGGCGCTGGCCCAGTCGGCCGGCTCGAGCGGCGTCTCGAGCAACAGCACTTCGCCGATCGTCTGGCTGGTGTCGGCCTTGGCCATCGCCAGGACCTGGGCCCCGACGTCCTTGCCGAGCCGTCCTGCCTTGACCAGCAGGCGCAGGGCCCGTTCCTCGTGGCGGCGGTCGCTGGCCAGCGTCGCCGGATCGATGCACACGAACAGGCCACGCAGGCTGCCGAATCCGAGCAGCGAATTGCGGCGGATGGCCTGCGTCTGGTTGCGCACCACGGAGCCGTCGACCAACGTGCCGTTGGTGCTGCCACAGTCGCGCAACTGGAACGAAGCACCGTCGAACGCGATCTCGGCGTGCAGTTCGGACACCGATTCGTGCGGCAGCAGCACGTCGGCAGTCTCGGCGCGGCCGAGCTTGCACTTCGCCTTCATCAGCCGGACGCGCCGCTTCACGGTTTCGCCCTTCACGACCACGCGCGGCAGCGCCTGGTGCAGCTTCGCTTCGACGTCGACCGCGACCACGGGGGTCACCTGGCTGGCGGCGGGCTTGGCGGGCTCCATCGGCAGCAGCACGGTCTTCGGCCGATCGGCCGATTTCGCGGCGGCTGTGGGTGGCGGCGCCGCAGCGGCCGGCTCGGCCGGAGCCGGAGCCGGAGCTGGGGAGGGCGCGGGAGTTGCCGGCTTGGCGGGTGCTGCGGGCGGCGTCGGCGGAACCGCCTGGCCGGGACGGAACCCGCCGGCCCGTACGTCGATCGTCTGGCCCCAATTCGCGTCGGCAGCCGGCGGTTGCTTGGCCGCGGGCGGCACCGGGGGGCTCTTGTCAGGCGCTCCGGGACGGAACCCGCCACCGCGCACGTCGATCGTCTGCCCCCAGTTGCCGTCGTCGGCCGCGGGCTTCGGCGGGGTGGGCTTGGCAGGGGCCGGTGCTCCCGGACGGAACGCCGCCGGAGCATTCATCGTCTGGCCGAGCTCGTCGGCCGTGGGCTCCTTGTTCGGCGACCGGGTCGGGCCGCTCGTCCTGCCGGGCCGTTGCAGGTTGTCGGTGCGCTCCTGGGGCGGCACTTCGGGCATCGCGGCGAGGTTTGGACGGCCGGCCACCAGCGTGGCATCGAAGCTGCCCGGTTGGGCGGGCATGCCCTCGGTCGCGTCCGCGGCCTGGACCTGCACGATGCAGCGGCCGACCTTGATCGAAACCCCGACACCGATCGTGACCTTCTGCCCGGGGTCGAGCACGTTGCCGTCGACGATCGTCTTGTTGGTGCTGCCGATGCCTTCGACCACGACGCCCGCGCCCGACGGGCCGATGCGGAACTGCTCGCGGCCGACCTCTTCGTCTTCGAGCACCAGGTCGGCCCGCCGCGAGCGGCCGACGACCAGGGTCTGTGCCAGGGCGACGGTGCGCGGCGCCTTGCCGAGTTCGCGTACGAGCAGCTGGAAGCGAGGCATGGGACGACGTGGCGATGCTAGAACCGGGTCGCGGAGGAATCGACAGGCAACTGCCGTGAACGCGCCGGTGCCATCGACCACAAAACTCCGGCGCGCTCTTCCCGTCGTCGCGCCTCGTCGCTCCAATCCGCGCCTCCCTCGCCCGCTTGCTGCCATGAGGAATGCATGATGCGACAGGTCTGCCCGCTGCTCGTCGGCCTCGGTGCTTCGCTGTGCGCGCCGTGTCTCGCCCAGGACGGCAAGCCGGCTGCGCCCGCCGGTCCGAAGTCGATCCGCGACTTCGATCCGTTCCCGTCCCGCTGGTTCGCCGCCGGCAACCCGCAGGTGGTCGGTGACCTCGGCCTGCCGATCGAGCCGCCGGCGTACGTGGTCAATGAACGTGCTTCGCCGTGGAACCCGTACCGGCAGAACCGGCTGAAGGGCGACTTCCCGATCGGCGGCACCGAGGACCTGTTCTTCTCGTTCACGGCCACGAACCGTCTGCTCTACGAAAAGAAGGACGTGCCCACCCCGTCGGGCATCACCGGCCCGGGCCCGGTGGCAACCGGGTTCTTCGGCGACGGCGACCAGACGTTCCTGCAGGACGACCTCGCGTTGTCGTTCGACCTGTTCCGCGGCCAGCAGGCGTTCAAGCCGGTCGACTGGCGCATCCGCGTCACGCCGGTGTTCAACTACACGCGGCTCGAGGTCGAGGAAGTCGGCGTCGTCGTGATCGATCCGGCGCAAGGCACGACGCGCGAACGCGGCGACATCACGCTGCAGGAGGCGTTCGTCGAATACCACCTGTTCGACCTGTCGGATCGCTACGACTTCTGCAGCGTCGAAGCCGGCGTGTTGCCGTTCCGCAGCGACTTCCGCGGCTTCCTGTTCGAGGACACGAACCTCGGCGTGCGCTTCTTCGGCAACGGCGACAACAACAAGTGGCAGTACAACGTCGCGCTCTTCGACCAGCTCGACAAGGACAGCAACTCGGGCCTGGTCCGCTACGAGGACCGCGACCAGAACGTCTTCATCGCCAACCTGTATCGCCAGGACTGGCCGGTGGTCGGCTACACGACCGGCGTGTCGTTCCACTGGAACCGCGACCGGCGCTCGGTGGAGTTCGACGACAACGGCTTCCTGGTGGCGCCTGCGGCGGTCGGCAACTTCACGCCTGGTGAACTCGACGCGTACTACGCCGGCTGGGTCGGCGAAGGCCACTTCGGCCGCTGGAACATCACCCACGCGCTCTACAAGGCATTCGGCCGGCAGACGCAGAATCCGATCGCGGGCCGCGGCGTCGACGTCGACGCGCGCCTGCTCGCGGCCGAACTGTCGTACGACATCGACTGGTGGCGGCCGCGCGCGTTCTTCCTGTGGGCTTCGGGCGACGACGACGCACGCGACGGCGATGCCGAAGGCTTCGACGCGATCGTCGACGCGCCGGCCTTCGGCGGCGGCGGCTTCTCGTTCTGGAACTCGCAGGGCCTGAAGTTCGTCAACACGAGCCTCACCAATCCGGGCAGCCCGCTCGCCGACCTGCAGACCTCGAAGACGCAGGGCCAGGCGAACTTCGTCAACCCGGGCGTGCTGCTGCTCGGCGCCGCGGTCGACGCGGAGTTGACGCCCAAGTGGCGCGGCCAGGTCGGCTTCACCTACCTGCGGTTCGACAAGACCGAGGTGCTCGAGTACCTGCTGCAGGCCGCCGACATCGACAAGACGATCGGCCTCGAAGTGTTTGCGGGTACGCAATACCGGCCGTTCCTGACCAACAACGTGATCCTGCAGTTCGGCGGCGGCGTGCTGTTCCCGGACGAGGGCTTCGCCCGCATCTACGACTCCGACGACGTGCGCTTCAACGTCTTCACCAACATCATCACGACCTGGTAGCCATGACCACCGCACTCCGCATCCCGCTGGCCCTGCTCGTCGCGGGCTTCGTGCTGCCCTCGTGTTCGGGCGGCGTGTCGATCGAGTCGGCGCCGGTGTTGCCGTCGTTCCCGGCGGTCACGCCGCTGACGTCGACCGAAGTCGACACGATCGTCTCCCGTGCGTTCGCTTCGTTGAACAGCGACTTCATGCACGTGGCCGTCGTCGACCGCACCGGGGAGATCCTCGGCATCGGCAGCAGCGCGTCCAACTTCGTGCAGGACGAGGACAACATCGCCGTCAGCCTCGCGCGCACGACGGCGTATTTCTCGAACAGCCAGGCGCCGCTGTCGTCGCGCACGGTCGAGACGCTCGGTTCGTTCCACTTCCCGCCGACGTTCAGCGACACGATCCGGCCGTCGATCGTGCCGGCCAGCACGGGCGGTGGGGTCGGCCAGACGATCAACACCGTGGTGGCGCCGCGGCGCACGACGACCGGCATCGTGGGACCCCCGCAGGGCCCGCTGTGGCAGATCAACTCGACCAACCGCGGCGCGTTCATCGCCAGCAACGCCACGGTACCGGCGACCGCGTTCAACCCCGGCTTCGAGTTCCGTCCGTCGCGCAACTTCCAGGGCAACACCCTGTTTCCGGCGGCGCCCGGTGTGTCGTTCCCGAGTCCGGGCATCACGCTGCTGCCGGGAGCGGTGCCGCTCTACAAGGGCGGGCGATTGGTCGGCGGCCTCGGCGTCTATGTGCGCGGCGCCACGTTCACGCCGTCGTTCGCCGGCGCTGCGGCCGGTGATCCCGACGTCGCCGCGGCCGAGTTCGCGGCGATCCAAGGTGCTTCGGGCAGTGGCGCTGCGGGCGACGAGAACTTCTTCCTGTCGATCCCCACGGAAGGGGCCATCACCATCGTCGGCATCCTGTTGCCGTACGTGAAGCAGACGACGCGTCCGGCCGGGTTCACTGCCGGTCCGCCGGCTACGGTGTTCGCGTCGACCTCGATCGACGGCCGCGTCGACCCGTTCGGCTTCCTGATCGGTCCGCGCGAGGCGCGCTACGGCGTCAACCAGGTCGACATCGTCGCCAATCCGGGCACGGTGGGCCTCACGGGTGCAGAAGTGCAGACCATCATCGACCAGGTCGTCGCCAGCGCCAACCGCACGCGCGCGCAGGTGCGCCTGCCGCTCGGCAGCGGCGCCAAGGTGATCGCCACCGTCGTCGACACGCGCGGCCTGATCCTCGCGCACTTCCGCATGGAGGACACGTTGTGCGACGCCGTCGACGTCGTGCCGGCCAAGGCGCGCAGCGTCGTCTACTACTGCCTGCCGAGCTCGCTCTCGACCAGCGCGTTCGCGAACAACGACACCTGGCCGGGCTTCCCGACGGGGGACCCGCGCGGCATCGCGTTGACCACGCGCACACTCGGCTTCCTGTCGCAGCCGTTCTTTCCGCCGGGCATCGACGAGAACCCGCCGGGGCCCTTGTTCACGCTGTCGAACAACAACGAACTGCCGACCCAGGTCGACCGGTGGGGCAGTGCCCCCGCGGATCCGGGCTACCAGAACGGCCTCACGTTCTTCCCCGGCTCGGTGCCGCTCTACAAGAACGGCCAACTCGTCGGTGCCTTGGGTGTGTCCGGCGATGGCGTCGAGCAGAACGACCTGATCGCGTTCGATGGCGGCCGCGGCTTCGAGCCGCCGCCGGAACTGCGCATCGACAACTTCGCCTTCCAGGGCGTGAAGTTGCCGTACCTGAAGTTCCCCGAGACCCCTCGGTAGGGTTCACGTTCCGTGCGCTCAGGCGCAACTGCGGGTAGGAGTCTGTGACAAGGTCGGTGGCTGGATTCCTGCGCGGCGTGCTAGTTTTCCCGCGCCGCGGCCAGCCTCGGTCGCACTCCTTGTCCCTCCGCCGCAGGCGGACCTGAAACCCATGCGCACGATCGTTGCTTCGTTTTCCCTCGGTTTGCTTGCGTCGGCTGCGGCCGCGCAATGCATCGATCCCGCCTACGGCACGCCTCTCGCGGCCCCCGGCACGCTGTTCGGTGACTTCCAGTTCCCGATCACGCCGATCGGCTTCGCGTTCCCGGTGAACGGCGTCACCTACACGGACATCCACGTCTGTGACAAGGGCTACGTCTGGCTGTCGAACGCAGGGGTCCCGGCACCCGGCGGCGTCGACATCAGCGCGACGGCGGCCGAACTCGCCTCGCAAGGCCCGCGCATCTGCGCGCTGTGGAGCGACATCCAGGCGATGTCGTCGAACAACGCGATGGTCTACGTGAAGAGCACCGCCGCCGATTGCACCATCACGTGGGAGAACGTGCAGTGCTACTCCAGCACGAGCGGCATCTTCACGATGCAGATGAAGCTCGAGCCGAACGGCACGATCACCTTCCGCTACGGCGCTGGCACCACGAACGCGTCGACGCTGAACACCTGGTGGGTGGGTGTGACCGGCGTTTCTCCGGGCGGCGTCACGCTGCCGGCGCCGAGCGACCTGTCGACGGTCGGTTCCAGTGTCGATCCGACGGTCTACGAGGAGTGGGTGAACATCAACACGTTCGACATGGCCGGCTCGTCGTTCCAGTTGATCCCGACGAACCCGGGCTACGTCTGGACCCCGACCACGGGCTGCGCTTCGGCGCTCGCCTACGGCACCGGCTGCCTCAGCCAGCCGGACTCGGCCTACGAGGCGTGGACCTCGGGCTTCGACCTCAACACCACGACGATCACCTGGCTGCGCACGACCAGTGGCTACGTGGTCCTGTCGTCGCTGCCGGGCGCGTTCGTCACGCCGTCGGCCACCGCGACCAACATCGCGCCGGCCACGCTCGACGGTGAGCAACTCGTGACGCTGTCGGCTGCCATGCCGGTTGCCGGTGGCACGACCACGACGCTGAACGTCACCACCAAGGGCCAGGTCAAGGTGTCCCCGGTCTTGTCGAACAACATCGACTACACGCCCACGGTCGCCGAGCTGCTGGCCGATACCCTCACGACCTTCGCGCTGTGGCACGACTACGACCAGACCGACCTCGGCAGCGGCCTGATCCTGTTCGAGGAAGTGGGTGGCATCGCCTATGTCACCTGGAATGGCGTGCACAGCTACTCGTCGTCCACGCCGAACACGTTCCAGTTCCAGTTCGAAGTCGCGACCGGCAACGTCACGCTGGTCATCGGCACGATGGGTGGGTTCGCCAACCCGGACGCCGGTATCCTCGGCTACTCGGTCGCCGGCCCGTCGAACGATCCGGGTGCGACCGACTTCTCGGCGTTGACCGGCACCGTGTCGGTGGGTGATACCCAGGTCGTGCCGCTGACCCTGGGGACCAACGGCACGCCGTCGATCGGCAACGCCGGCTTCGCGCTGCTGGTGTCGAACGCTCCGGTCCTGGTTCCGGTTGGCCTCCAGTTCTTCGGGACCGCGGTGGTGAACCCGGGCCTCGACCTGACCTTCCTCGGCATGCCGGGTTGCTCGGCGTACACCAACGGTGACCTCGGGGCGTTCACGTTCCCGATGGCTGGCCCGACGGGTTCGTTCGCGTTCCCGATCCCGAACAACGCCGGGCTGATCGGTGTGACGCTGTCGACGCAGACGGCGATGTTCTCGCTGGCGACGCCCTTCAACCTGGTGTCGTCGAACGGCGTCGTGCTGACGCTCGGCACCTAGTTCGCCGGCTCCGCTCGCCGCCGGAGCATGCCGGGCCGCTCACGTCGGCCCGGCTGCGCGGCCGATGTCGGGGCATGCCTTCGCTGCTGTCGCTCGGTTGGTCCTGGCTGCGTGCGCCCGCGAACGAACTCGCGTTTGCGCTGCGCGCGGCGGTGCGACCTTCCGGACGGCGGTTGCCGCTGCCGCACGAAGACAAGGCGCACTGTTTTGCGCACTTGTCGCCTGCCGCGGCGGAGGCTGCCGCCGCGACGGCGCGCGCGTTGACCGAACGGTTCGCGCTCCAGCCGCTCGCCGCTGCCTCGACCCGCGCGGCGTTCGCCGGCAACCTGCAACATCTCGCTGGCCTCGAGGCGCTGGCTCGCGGCCACGCGATGCCGCTCGGTCCCGACGGGGTCGTGCGCGCCACCGATGCCGGATGCGGCGACTTCCACTACGCCACGGCCCTGCAGCGCTGGCTGGCCTGGCACGAAACCACCGCGCCGCGCGCAGTGGCGTTGCGCGGGATCGAGCTGGACGGCTGGGTGCCGCACCGCGACGGCTCGCGGCGCGGCGGCAGGGCGCGCGCGCATGCCGCGTTGGCGATGCAGGGCAGCACCATGGCCACCGTCGCGTTCCAGGCCGCGGACTTCACCGGCGTGCGGTTGCCGCCACAGGACGTCGTGACGATGTTCTTCCCGTTCCTGACTGCCGGCCCATGTGTGCGGTGGGGGGCGCCGTGGTCGCGGCTGCGGCCGCGGCGGTTCGTGCACCGCGCGGTGGCGTCGGTGCGGCCGGGCGGTTGGCTCGTGGCCGTCGACCAGACCGATGCCGAGTTCGCCCGCTTGCAGGGCCTGCTGGCCGGTCAACCCGTGCAGCTCCTGGCGACGCAGTCGTGGGCCTGCGACCTGGTGCCGTGGTACCCGGCGACGGCCGACCAGGTCGGGTCGCTGTGGCTGCGCTTGCCGGACTGATTCCAACCTGGAACGGGTAGTGCCCAGCCCGCATGCGTCCGGCTAGGATTCCGCGCCGCCAGGTGACGGTTCACCCCCGCCGTTGCACCCGGCCCGTGCGCATGTTCACCCTGCAGATCCTCGACCGCGGCCAGACGTTCCTGCATCCGCTGCAATCAGACCCCGTGACCCTGGGTTCCGGTCCCGAGGCGCAGGTGGTGCTGCACGAAGCGGACGATTCTGCGCGCGTGCGCATCGAGCCCAACGCGAAGGGGGCGCGCCTGGTCGCGACCGCGCCGACCCGGGTGAACGGCCGCATGGTCACCCAGGCGGACCTGGCGTTGGGCGATCGCATCGAGATCGGGCGGGCCGTCATCGTCGTCGGTCGCACGGTGCCGCGCGCGGCGCGTCCCGAGGACGTGCTCGCCGACGCCGTGCCACGTTCGCGGCGCCGGGCGGCCGCGAAGCGCGGTTGGCTGATGCCGGTGGTCGTGGTGCTGTTGGCCGCGGGCGGCGTGGGTGGGTGGTGGTTGGCCGGTGGCGGACCGGACCTCGCCGGCGTGCGGCAGCTGCGGCTGTCAGGCCAGCTCGAGCAAGCCGCGGCCCGGTTGCAGGCGTTGCAGGCGACGTGGTCCGAGGCCGACGACGCAACCCGGCAGAAGCTGCAGGCCGAGGCCGATGCCCTCGCTGCCACGACCTCAGCCGTCGATCGGTTGCTCGCCGCCGTGCGTTCGCCCGACGATCCTCGTGGCTACGCCGAATGGTCGCAGGAACTCGGTCGCCGGCAGGACGCCGCCGACGAAGCGGAACGGATCGCCGCCACCGTCGTGCGCGCCCGGCTCGTCGAGGCGATCCAGGCGCGTCCGGCACCGACGCCGAAGGCTCCGGCGGCCGTGGCGAAGAACGACGCCGCGGCAGACCAGCCGCCGACGGCTCCATCCGCTGACGTGGTGCCATCGCCGGCGCGTTCCGAAGTCGGCAACGCACCGCCGCCGAACCCCGCACCGGCGACGACCACACCTGCGCCGCGCGAAACCGAGCCCGCGAACGTGGTGCCCACGGCCGCGGTCGACCTCGCCGAAGTCGACCGCATGTGCCAGGGCCGCCTGTTCGTGCAGGCCTTGGCACTGCTGCAGGCCAACCTCGCCCAGGAACTGACTCCCGAGGCGCGGCAGAAGGTCGAGGCTCGCATCGCCGCGGTGCAGCAGGAGACCCGGACGGTGTTCACCGCGTTGCTCGAGGAAGCGAAGCAGCTGGCGCGCGAGCGCGGCGCCCGTTTCGGCGCCGACTTGCTGCAGCGTGCGCGCACCGGGTTCCCGCCGACACGCGAGTTCGCCGAACTCGACCGGCAGCACCGCGAACTGCTCGCCGAAGCCGCCACGCAGCCGGGTGTGGGGGTGCCGACGAAGGCGGCGCCGCCGAGCGAGGCGGTGCGTGCGCTGACACTGGCCGCCTTGCGTGCGCGCATGGACGCCGTGCGCACCGCCGAAGAGGGCGGCGACTTCGCCGAGGCGGCGCGCCTGCTGGGGCTGGCCGCGGAGGAAGTGCGTGCGCGCGACGCCGATTTCGCGGTGCGCCTGCAGGCCCGCGCCGGCGAAGCCGAACTGCTCGCTTCGTTCCATGGTGCCGTCGTGCAAGCCGTGCAGTCCGGCCAGACGTTCAAGGTCACCTCGCCGACCGGCGCGGCCCTCGAAGTCCGGACGATCGCCGGTGGCCGCCTGGTGTGTGACCCGGGCCAGCAGCAGGTGGCATGGCACGAGCTGGGTGGGGCTGCGATCGCGGCGATCGCCGACCAGGTCCGGGTGGCGGGGCCCGCGGCATTGGGTGCGGCCGCACTGCTCTACAAGCAAGGCGACGGCATCCTCGCCGAAGCGCTGCTCGCGAAAGTCGTGCGCGCGGATCCGGCGGCGAAGGAAGCGGTGGATCGCGTGCTCGCGCGCGGCCGTGGCGAGGTGTTCGACGGGCGCGGCTACGCGCTGGGCAAGGACGGCTTCGTGTCGATGCGTTCGCTCGACGTGCAGAAGCAGGCGGCGGTGCTGGCGACCCGGGTCGACGAAGCGTTGCGCGGCGACAAGGCCGACACGCGCGGCGCGTTGCTGCAGGAGGCGTTGGCCGCCGGTCCCGAAGCGGTCGAAGTGCTGGCGAAGGCGCTGGACAAGGACCTGCGGGCGAAGGTGCAGAAGCTCGACGCCAGCGGACTGCGCAAGCAGGTCGACAAGCTGGCGGCGAAGCGCACCGAACTCGACGCGGCGCGCAAGCACGCCCGCGACCTGATCGAGGACGAGAAGGCCTACTTCTATCCGTACAAGCCGCCAGCGGTCTCGAGCGACAAGTTCGCCGAATACAACCGCGTGCAGGCCGAGGTCGATCGTCGGGTCGCGGCGCTGCGCACCCTGTGGGACGACGACACCGTCCGCATCCGCGTGCCGGCGACGCTGCGCGCCGAGCTGGATCGCATCGACTGGCTCGCCAGGTCGCTCGGCGACCTCGGCGAACTCGACCACGCGGTGCTGGCGCCGATCGATTGGGCCCGCGCCCTGCCGGCCGGCGACAGTGTCGGGCTGCGCGAGTTCTGCCAGACCTCGGCCGAACGGGCCGAACTCGAGGAGTGGCGCCGGGTCGAGGCCTACAACACGATCGTCGGCAAGGAGCTGAGTTCGGCGCAGCGCGAGCAGTTGAAGGTGACCAACGACTACCGCGCGATGTTCCGCCATCGGCCGCTGGCGGCGGTCAAGACGATCTGTGCCGCCGCGCAAGGGCATGCCGAGGAGATGGCGAAGCTCGGATACTTCGCGCACATGTCGCCGACACCCGGCCGCAAGACGCCGTTCGATCGGATGAAACTCGCCGGCTACGACTCCGGCGTCAGCGAGAACATCGCGCTGGTCGACGGGGCGCTGGGCGCGCACAACGCGTGGTGCCATTCGTCCGGACACCACCGCAACCTGCTCAATGCCGGGCACCGCGAAATGGGGATCGGCTGCGACGGCCGCCACTGGGTGCAGAACTTCGGCGGCGGCGTCGCCCACCGCGACGATCCGGCCTGGGCAGTGGCCGGCGGCGCCGGCCACTGACGCGTCCGTTCAGATCTTGAACTGGCCGACCAGGCCCTGCAGTTCGGTGGCGAGGTTCGCCATCGACTTGCCGGCGACCGAGGTCTCTTCGGCGCACGACGCGGTGCTGCGCGCCTGACCGTCGACTTCGGCGATCGACTTGCTGATCTCGCGGCTGGCCGTCACCGACTCGGTGATGTTGCGACCGACCCCTTCGATCGTGCGGGTGCTCTGCGCCAGGTTGCTGGAGATCTCCTGCGTCGCGGACCGCTGCTCGGCGACCGAGGTGGCGATCGCCTGCGAGCTCTGGTTGACCTGGGCGATGACCTGGTCGATCGCGGCGATCGCGTTGACCGATTCGGTGGTGCTGGTCTGGATGCGTTCGATGCGGGCGCGGATGTCCTGGGTCGCCTCGGCGGTCTGCCGGGCGAGGTCCTTGACCTCGTTGGCGACGACCGAGAAGCCCTTGCCGGCTTCGCCGGCGCGCGCGGCTTCGATGGTGGCGTTGAGCGCCAGCAGGTTGGTCTGCTCGGCGATGTCCTGGATCGTCTCGATGACGCGGCCGATCTCGTTGGCGGCGGCGCCGAGCGCGCTGACCTTCTCGTTGCTCGAGCGCGTCAGTTGGGCGGCGGTGCCGGCGACCTTCGCGGCGTTGTCGGCCGACTTGGCGACCTCACCGATGCTGGCGGTCATCTCCTCGACCGCGGCGGCGACGGTGCGGACCGTGCCGGCCATCGCGTCGCTCGACTGGTTCACCGAGGTCATGTTGGCCGACAGCTCTTCGGCCG
>JAEUHV010000118.1 GCA_016794485.1 Planctomycetota bacterium | reverse complement strand
GCCCCCGGGGGGGGTGGGGGGCCGGGGCGCTACGGGGGGCCCGCCCGGGGGGCGGGGGGGGGTGGGGTGGGGGGGCACGGCGCGTGGCGAGGCGTAATGTGTATCCGCGCGATCGCGACGTGCCCACCACTCGCAGCCTGCGTGGACTTCGCGTGGGGGGCATGGACGCTGGCGGGAACGCGCGGCAGCATGCGGGCCGAGATGGCCGCCAACACCCGACTTCCGTGGATCGCTCTCCCGCTGCTGGCGTCCAGCCTCGTGGCCCAGGACATGGTGTCGATCGACGGGTCAGGCGAAGTGCGCTGGCTCGATTCGTTCAGCGGCACCACGACGTCGATCGGTACGACCCCGGCGGGCTGCATGGGCCTCGCGCGCGACGGCCTGGGGCAACTGTGGACGGTGCGCTGGCCGGCACTGGTGCGCCTCGATCCGAACGGACCGGTCGCCACGGCCGTGTTCCCGTCGTTCGGTTGGGACCTGCGCGGACTCACTTCCGCCGGTGGGCCGTTCCTGTGGGGCATCGCCAACAACTTCAGCGACACCCTCGTGCGCGTCGACACGACGACGGGCACGGTCACGACGATCGGGCCCACGGTGCTGAACACCATCGCGGGGCTCGTCGAATTCGGCGGCGTGCTCTACGGCTGGGACGTGCAGCACGGACTGGTGGTCGTCGATCGGAGCACGGGAGTCGCGACCGATGTGAATCCCGCCGTCGCCGGCACCACCGCGATCCAGTGGCTGGCGGTGCGAGCCGACGGCCGGCTGGTCGGTGGCCTCACCAGCCTCTACGAGATCGACGTCGCCACCGGGGCTCCGACGCTGGTCGCCGGCAGTTCGCTGAACGCGACGCGCGGAGCGGTGCCGTTGCCGTCGTTCACGCGCAGCTTCGGCACGGCGTGCAACGGCGCGCATGGACCGGCGGTTCTCGCGGTCGCGGTGACGCGATTGCCGACGCACACCCTGCTCACGTCGCAGTCCGTCGGGCACGCGCCGTTGGTGCTCGGCGCGCTCTCGCTCGGTCTCAGCAATTCGGTGCGGAACGGCGTGCAGTTGCCGATCTCACTGGACCCGCTGTTCGGCACGCAGGGCTGCTCGATCTACACGAGCCTCGAATCGAGCCGGCTGGCGATCACCAGTGCACTTGCGCCGGCGACTCTGGACTTCGCCGTGCAGCTGCCGGTGAACGTCGACGTGTTCGCGTGTTTCGCGCAGCACGTGGTGCTGGAGCCCGTGCTCGGCGGCGTGTCGACGTCGAACGGTGTCGTCGTGCAGTTCGGCTGGTGACGGACGACTTCGCCGCGGCCGAGCGCGACCGACGGGCCATCACTGCCGGAGAATGGCGACGGCGTAGCCGTCGCGCACGTCCTTGCGCCACAGCTCCTTGCCGTCGGCATCGAGTTCGGCCCAGTACTTGGTCGCCGCGACGAGCACGTGGCCGTCGCCGCGGCGCCACGCCATCTGGGCCTCGGGGATCTTCCACGCGTCGCGCACCGGCTTGCCCGCGGCGTCGACTTCGACCACTTCCCCGGCGACGTGGACCGCGATCAGCGTGTTGCCGTTCGGCAGCCGCTGGGCACGTTGCGGCCGGTTCAGTCCCGTCACTTCGAACACGACGCGGCCCGCGGCGTCTACTTCGTGCACGCGGCCGCCTTCCTGTTCACAGACCAGCGTGTTGCCGTCGGGTAGGCGTTCGGCCGCCACCGGTCGCTTCAGGTCCTTCACTTCCCAGACGACCTTGCCGGCGCGATCGACCTCGACCACGCGGCCGTTGCCGGCGTCGGCGATCATGGTGTTGCCGCCCGGCAACCGCTGCGCGTGGTACGGGTTGTTCAGCTCGGTGAACGTCCACACCTCGTCGCCCTCGGCGTCGAGTTCGCGCACGCGATTGTTGGTGTACTCGGACACCAGCAGGTTGGTGCCGGTGGTCGGCTCCGCGAACCACGGCCCGTTCAGTTTCTCGACCTCGCGCGTTTGCTGGCCCAGCCCGTCGAGCACGACCACCGAGTTGGCGCTGTAGTCGACCAGCAGCGTGCCGCGGAACGCGATCCTGGTCAGGGCCCAGTCGCACGCGAGCGCGACTTCGGCGGCCTTGGCCTTCTTGCCCCGTTGCAGCGCTGGAACGGCCATCTCGGCGTCCGGCCCGAGCAGGCCGAGGATCCACGCGGCGCGGACGGCCAGTTCGGGGCGTGGGTCCTGCAGCGCGAGTGCCAGCGGGGGAGCGGCGGCGGTGCGCAGTTGCAGGAGTCCGCGCCAGGCTTCGGAGCGGCGCTCGGGCAGTTCGAGGAAGCGCACCAGCCGCTGCGCCTTGGCGCCGTCGGAGTCCGGCGGCTTGTCCTGGGACGTCCCGACACTGGTGAGCACGAGCGCGAGCCCGAAGCCGAGTCCGCGGGCCCAGCCCTGCCGCCACCGGAACGTCACCGCCTTCGCCGGAGTCGCTCGCATGCCGCGTTCCTACTGCGCCGGGCCGGGAGCGGCAATGCCCGCACGCGTCCGCCACGGGTCGCGCGCCGCGTCGCCGCGCCGCCGCTAGGATCCAGCACCCACCCGTTGCCCGTCGCCATGCACATGCTTCGTCCGCTGCTCACAGCCCTGTTTGTCGGAATCGCGACCGGCCTCGCCGCGCAGTCGTACGTGGTCGACGTGAACGGTGGCCCCGGCGCCAACTTCACCAGCCTCGGCGCCGCGGTCGCCGCGGTGCCGGACGGCGCGATCCTGCGCGTGCGGCCTGGCGACTACCCCGAGTCGGTCGTGGTCGCCGCGAAGGGCCTGACCATCGCGGCCGACGTCGGTGCGCAGATCGTCGCGCCGGCCGGGCTACCGGCCCTGCACGTGGTCGGGCTCGGGCCGGTACAGACCTTCGTCGTGCGCGGCCTGGCCCTGCGCTCGGCTACCGGCACCGGCGAACTGCGCCTCGAGTACTGCCAGGGGTTGGCCTTCGTCGACAACACGGGCGGCTTCCTGCAGGCGCGGTTGTACGCGTCGCACTGCGATGCGCTGCTGGTGTCGTGGTGCAGCTGGTACGACCCGGCGTTGCCGGCGGCGATCCTCGATTCGTGCCGCGCCGTGTTCGATTCGTGCTCGGTCGGCGAACTGCGGCAGTTCGGCGGCGAATTGCAGATCGCCGGGGGGGCGGTGACCGGCCGCGCCAGTACCTTGGGGCAGGGTGGTGCTGCGGTGACGATGCAAGGCGGCGACCTGAGACTGCTCGGCTGCCAACTCGCCGGCGGCTTCAGTCTCGTGGCTCCCGGCCGGGCGATCGAGGGCACCGGCAGCGTGCGCCGCACGCCGGATGCGGTCCTGCAGGGGGCGTCACCGCCGGTCTCCCCGACCGTCGCCATGGTCACCGCGGCGATGCTGCGCGTGGCGACGAGCTGGATCACCGGGCCGATCTATTCGGTCTACGCCAGCGGTGCGGTCGGCGACCTGGCGTTCCTCGTCGGTGCCGAGCGTTCGCTGCCGCAGGTGGTGCCCGGGCTCGACGCGGTGTGGCTCGACGCAGCGACGGCGCGGATCGAGACTGCGGGGGTGCTGACCGGCGGGGCGTTCGCCGCGATGTTCCAGCTGCCGTCGTCGCCGGCTCTCACCGGCTTGTCGGTCGTCTGGCAGGTGGTGGCCTTCGCGCCGACGGGTGCGATGTCCGTGTCCAACCCGACCTGGTTGGTGATGCCGTGATCCGCGTGCGCGAACGCAGCGGCGTCGCGCGGCGGTGAACGTGCGATCAGCCGTCGAGCGCGCCGAGGGCCCGTTCGAGCGTCGCGCGCTGCTCTGCGGTCGGGTCGAGCTGGAGGCCGCGCTGCAGCGCCGCGCGCTCCAGGTCGCGGTCGGCGAGTTCGCGCGCGAGCCTGGCGATGCCCTGCAAGAACTCGAAGGTCGACGGCGAGGCGACCGCGCGCGCCACCGCTTCGCGCAGCGCGGTGCGGGCCTCGTCGTGGGACCCGTCGCGCCGCAGCGCCCGACCGAGGCACTCCCACAGTGCCGCCTCGCGACCGTCGACCTCGATGCCGGTGCGCAAGGTCGCGATCGCGGCCTTGGCGTCGTTGTCCGCCAGCAGCGCTTCGGCGAGGTGCACGCGCGCCGGGGAGTTGCCCGGCTCCAGCTCCAGCGCCCGCTGGAACGACGCCCGGGCCGCCGCGCGGTCGCCGCCAGCCCGCAGGGCCGAGCCGAGGTTGTCGTGCAGGCCCGCGACCTTCGGCGCCAGGTCGAGCGCGCGCCGCAGCGCCGCCACCGCGCCGGTGTGGTCGTTCGCCGCGAACATCGCCTGGCCGAGGACCCGGTGCGCGTTCGGGTTGTTCGGCAGCTGCGTCGCGAGCCGGCGGAACGGTTCGACGGCGCGCGCGGGCTGGCCGGCGAGCACGTAGGCGTTGCCGAGCCGCTGCAGCGCATCGGCGTCCTTCGGGTCGATTTCGAGCGCCCGCTCCAGGGCGGCGATCGCGCCCGGCAGGTCGCGCATCTCGGTGAGCAGCCAGCCGAGCATGCGCTGGGCCCGCGCGTTCTGCGGTCGCCGCGCGACGAACGCGCGCACGCGCTCGAGGGCGGCGTCGCGGCGCCCGACCTCGGCGAGCTGGATCACCAGGTTGAGCTCCTCGGTCGCGCTCAGGCGGCCTTCGCGCTCACGCCGTTGGTAGGCGGCGACCGCTTCTTCGTGGGCCAGTTGCGCGCCGGCGGCGTCCTTGGCGTTGTCGAGGCACTCGGCGATGCTCGACCAGATCCGGGGGTGGGTGTAGCCGGCGGCGAGCACGCGCCGGTACATCGCCGCGGCCTGCAGCGGCTCGGTGCGCCGCAGCGCGAACGCGACGTACAGCAGCGCCGCGGGGGATTCGGGCCAGAGCTCGAGCAGGACCTGGTTGCACTGCATCGTGCTGTCCGGCTCGTTGCACCAGGCGACCGCCGTCGCCCACTTGAGGTAGTAGTGCAGGCGCGGCGACGGCGAGACGAGCATCGCCCGCAGGAACGTGGCGCGGACCGTGCGCCACTCGGCGACGTCGATGATCTGGTTCTGGCCGCGGAGCGTGGCGTTGCAGCCCTCGAGGAACAGCTCCTCCGGCGCCTTCGCCTCGGGCAGCGTCGCGGCCAGGGCCTGCGCCTCCTGGTTGCGACCCATCGCCGTCAGCACGTGCACCCGGGCGCGTTCGCCGTGCGCGAGCTTGCGCGCCGCGATCGCGGCGTCGAGTTCGGCGAGCGGCTCGCCGCGGCCGGAGTAGACCTGCACCAGCGCCCGCATGGCGCGGGCCTCGATGTCGTCGGGTCGTTCGGCGATCGCCAGCTCCGCCTGCTGCAGCGCGTCGTCGTACTCGCCGGACTCGAGGTACATGGTGAGGCGGGCCAGCCGTTCCTCCTGCTCCTGGCGGCGGATCTCGCGCGTCCCGACCTGGATCGCCGTGCGGTTGGCGATCAACAGGCCGGCGACCAGCGCCAGCGCCGGCACGCCGACCGCGAGCACCGCCGCCAGCGTCGCGCGCAGTGGTTCGCGCCGTACCCAGCGCGACAACCGCAGCATCGTCGAAGCGCGGCGCGCCGACACCGGCCGGAACTCGAGGAACGCGTTGAGGTCGGCCCCGAACTCGGCGGCCGACGCGTAGCGGCGCGCCGGGTCCTTCTCGAGCGCCTTCAGCACGATCGCGCCGAGGTCGGGTGCGAGGTCGGGCACGAGGCGCAGCGGATCGATCGGCTCCGTGCGGCGGATGCGGTCGACGACCTCGGCGGTGCTGGCGCCGTCGAACGGCTTGCGGCCGGTCAGCAGTTCGTACACCGTCGCGCCGAGGCTCCAGACGTCGGTGCGCGCATCGACGCCGGCGGCGCCGGCGGTCTGCTCGGGCGAGGCGTAGTGGGCCGTGCCGGCGAACGTGCCCGTGCGCGTCAGGCCCGGCTGGTCGATGTCGCGCGCGAGGCCGAAGTCGGTCAGCACCGGGTCGCCGTTCCGACGCACCAGGATGTTGGCCGGTTTCACGTCGCGGTGCAGCACGCCCTGGGCGTGCGCGTGGGCCAGGGCCGCGGCGACCTTGGCGCACAGTTCGACGCTGCTGCGGATCGTGCGCGGCTGCCCGGTCAGCGGGTCGATGCGGCCGAGCGGGTCGCCGTCGATCCGTTCCATCGCGAAGAAGTGCGTGTCGCCGACGCGGCCGACGGCGTGGATCGCGACGATGTTCGGGTGCTCGAGCCGCGCCGCCAGCGTCGCCTCGCGGCGGAAGCGCGCCACGGCGCCGGCGTCGAGCGTCACGTGGTTGGGCAGCACCTTGAGCGCGACTTCGCGGTCCAGCGACTTCTGTTGCGCGAGGTAGACGACGCCCATGCCACCACGCCCGAGTTCGCGCACCAGGCGGTAGTCGCCGAGTTCGCGGCCGTTCTCGTCGGCGGCGGCGAAGGCCCGATCCAGCTCGGTGCGATCCGTCAGCATCGCCTCGAGGAACTCGGCCAGGTCGGGATGCGCGGCGATCAGTTCCTTCGGCGGCGTCGGCTTGCCCGCCGCGAGCCAACGGGCGTGGACGTCGAGGGCGCGTTCGAGCGGTTGCATGGGCGCCTGGAGAGTAACGGGCGGCAGGCCCGCTGTCGGTGCGCCTTGGGCGGGGGCTCCGGCGGCGTGCATCGCGGCGGCGGCGGCGGGTCCGGAGCTCGGTCCGCGGTCCTGCCCGGGTGGACGCGAAGCCATGGGCCCGGCAGGATGATCGTCGGTCCCGGATGGTCTGGGACGCCATCCGAGAAGCACCCAATGAACATCCCTTCGATCACCATCCGACTCGCTGCGATTGGCCTGGCTTGTGCCGCGCTTCCTGCGCAGCAACCTCGCGTCGCCTTGTGCGGTGCGGCCTCCACCTCCAACACCCTTTGCCAGTGGACCGACGTGCAGACCCGGCTGCTTGCCTCCGGTGCGTTCAGCGCGGTCGACATCATCAATGTCACCGCGAGCGGCGTCGGTACTCCCACGCTGTCCGCGCTGCTGCAGTACGACGCCCTGCTGTGCTGGACCAACAGCTCGCCGGCGAACAATGCCACCTGGGGCGACGTGCTCGCCGACTACGTCGATGCCGGGGGTGGCGTCGTGGTCGCGGTGTTCGCCAACAGCACGCTGACCGCGGGCCGCAACATCGGCGGCCGGTGGCAACTGGGCTACGAGGTGATCCTCGACCAATCGGGCAATACCAGCGGTTCCGGTGCCACCCTCGGCAACGTGCCGGTGCCGGCGCATCCGGTGATGGCCGGTGTCACCACCTTCGTCGGGGGGACCACGGGATCGCGGCCGACGGGAACGGCACTCGAGGTCGGTTCGTACGTCGTCGCCGAGTGGAGCGACGGGAAGATCCTGGTGGCGCAGGGAGCCAACACCAACCGTATCGACCTCGGCTTCTACCCGCCGAATGCCACGTGCACGCAGTCCGGATGGTCGGTCGGTGGCGATCAGCTCATGGTGAACGCGCTGCTCGCGGTGGCCAACGGGGCCACGTTCGGACCGTACGGCGCCGGTTGCGCCGGCACCTTGGGCGTGCCCACCTGGGCGGCGCAGCCCGGGTCGCGTCCGGTGATCGGTGGCATCCTCGCCACGGATCTCGGCAACCTGCCGTTCGGCCTGGGCATCGTCGGGCTCGGCTTCTCCAACACCGCCAGTGGCGCCCTGCCGCTGCCGTTGGACCTGACCGTGATCGGCATGCCTGGATGCAACCTGCTGGCGGATCCGCTGGTGACCGATGTCGCCGCGGGCGTCGCGCCGAACGCGCCGTGGAGCTTCGCGATTCCTGGTCTCCCGGCACTGCTGGGCTCCGTTCTCTACGGTCAGGCCTTCAGCCTCGATCCGGCCGCCAACGCGTTCGGCTTCGCGGCGGCCAACGCCGCGCGACTCAAGCTGGGTCTGTGAAGCGTCGCGCGCCGGATGCGGCAGGTGCCGCGTCCGGCTGCGGCGGTGGCGAACTGGATTCGCGGCCAGGGGACGGGGAAGCTCACGCGGTCGCACCCGCGCCGCCGCTGCCATGGTCACCACCAAACGCTACGACTACGTTCCGATCGAGCAGATCCTGGAACACCCGTCGATCCAGAACCACCGCGACCTGAACCAGGCCAAGGTCGCGCACTACCAGGACGACATCAAGAAGAACGGGTTGCTCGAGCCGCTGGTGGTCTGGGAGCGGCGCAGCCGCGAGTACTACCTGGTCGGCGGCTTCCATCGCCTCGCCGCGATCCGCCGCATCCGCGCCGAGAACGCCGGCTGGTACGACCGCATCGACGTGCGCGTCGTCGCCGGCGACCTCGACGAGATCCGCGCGCTCAACCTCAAGCTGAACGCCGACCGGCTCGACGCGCGCATCAGCGACTACTTCGACACGATCCTCTACCTCGCCAACGCGAACTGGTCGAACGAGCGCATCGCCGCGTTCCTGGACAAGAGCCCGGCCTGGGTCGAGGACATCCTGCGGTACGTGCCGGGCATGGACCCGCGCGTGCGCGCGCTGCTGCACGCCGGCAAGCTGTCGTGGAACAAGTGCAAGCAGATCTGCCGCCGGGTGCTGGCGGCGCCCGCGGGCAGCGAGAAGCGCGAGGTCGAAGCGGCGTTGCGCGAACTCGAAGGCGGCGAGGTGGCCGAAGCGGTGTACGTGCTCACGCCGAAGGCGGCGCAGCGGCGGCTCGGCCAGCAACTCGAACGCGACCCGAAGGCCACCTACACGGTCTCGGCGCAGGACCTGTATTCGCTGCTGGCGGTGCTCGGCGGCAAGAACGTCGCCGATCGCGACCGCCATCTGGCGCGCGTGCGCGCGACGTTCCCGGCCCTGGTCGAGTGAACCGTCGCGCCGGGCCTCACGGCGCCAGCTTCGTCACTGCCAGGTTGCGCAGCACGCGCTCGATCTCGCCGACGACCCGGCGCCTGGACATGCGCGCGAGGCCGGCGAACAGGAACGGCGGCCACAGCAGGTGCACGGCCTGGACCATCTGCACGACCTGCGCGCGCACCGCCGGTTCGGGGCTGGTCAGCACCCGGGTGCCGAGCAGGTGCCACAGCGTCACCACCACCACGGCGCCGATCGCCGCGACCACGAGACCGATCGTGACCAGCCGCGATGCCGCGGCCACTTCGTGCCGCACCGTGCAGCCGGCACCGGTCGCGTTGGCCTGCAGCGCCGCGGTGTGCGCGAACATGCCGGTCGAGCGCCAGCGCAGCTCCCGGTCGGTCGCGGCCTCGATGCGGGCCCGCTGCAGCGGATGGCCGAACGGCGCCATCGTCAGCAGCTTCGCGATCGACGCCAGGACCGCCGGTCCCTTGCCGGGCAGCGACTGTTCGCCCACCGTCGGCTCCGCCAGTCGGCTGCGCGTGCGCACGAGGAACATCGCCCCGCACAGCCACAGGGCGGCGGCGGTGGCGGCGATCACGTCGAGCCAGAAGGCGGCGGTGGCTTGGTCCATGGTCGAAGTCAGTCGAGTCCCTGGCGCAGGCGGTCGAGTTCGCCGGCGAGCTTGCCGAGCGCGCGTTGGAAGCGCATGCGGGCGGCGTTCTCGAGCACCTGCAGTCGCGCGCCGATCTCGGCGAACGACAGCTGTTCGAACTCGCGCAGCACCAGCACGGCGCGATCGTCCGGTTCGAGCAGGTCGAGCGCCAGCCGCAGGAACGCCTGTTCCTCGCTGCGCATCGCGGCCTTGCTCGGCGTCGTCTGCGTGCGGGCGCGGGCGTCGAGCAGCAGCGTGGTGTCGAGCGGCTGCTCCTTGGCCTGCTGGCGGCGATGGCGGGCCCAGTAGTCGTGCCGGTCGCGCAGCATGTTCTCGACGATCTGCGCCAGCATGCGGCGGAAGGCCTTCGCGTTGCCGACCAGGAACCGCGGCGTGTAGGCGAGGATCTCGAGCACGGCGTCCTGCAGGTAGTCGTCGCGTTCGGCCCGGGCCAGCAGGGCGTCGCCGAGCCGTTCGCGCAACCGTTGGCGCAGGAACGGGATCTCGCGACGGACCAGTTCGTCGAGTGCGCCGCGGTCGCCGCCGTGCCAGCGTTGCAGCAGGTCGAGCACGAGGTCGGCGTCGTCGTCGGCGGAGGATGTGGACATCGGCGCGAAGTCGGGCATCGTAGCCGCGCGCCGATGCCCACGCAGCCGTCCGATGCCAATGCCCGCGGGGACCGCTTTGCCGCGGCCGTGCAGGCCTTCCTCGGTTTCCGCGCGTCGGCGCGCAGCGACGTCGAGGCGTTCCTGTGCGAGCACGCGTCGTTGCGCGAGCTGCTCGAACCCATGCTGCGGCCGGAACCGGAACCCGATCCGATCCCGGTGCGCGAGTTCGGCGACTACCTGCTCGGCCGCGAACTCGGCCGCGGGGGCATGGGCGTCGTGTACGAGGCGGTGCAGCGTTCGCTCGGCCGCCGGGTCGCATTGAAGTTGCTGCCGCTCGGGGCCTCGGCCGCACCGCTGGCGACCGTGCGGCTGCAGCGCGAAGCGCGGCTGGTGGCGCGGCTCAGCCATCCCGGCATCGTGCAGGTGTTCGAGGCCGGCGTGCACCAGGGCACGGCGTTCTACGCGATGGAACTGGTCGACGGCCGCACGCTGACGGAAGGGCTGCAGTCCTGGCGCGAGCAGGGCCTGCCGCACCGCAGCGGGGCGGCGCACCGCGCGTTGTTCGGTGCTTCGGCGGACGGCGCGGACGACGCCAGGGATGCGCTCGCGGTGGCGCTCGATGTCGCGCTGCAGGCCGCCGACGCACTCGCCTACGCGCACGAACGCGGCATCGTGCATCGTGACGTGAAGCCGGGGAACCTGTTGTTGTCCGCGGCAGGGCGCGTGTACCTGACCGACTTCGGCATCGCGCGTTCGAACGAGCCCGGCTTCACCCTCACCGCCGAGGCGGCCGGCACGCCGTGGTACATGGCGCCCGAACAGGCGCTCGGCGCGACCGGCGACCATCGCGTCGACGTGTTCGCGCTGGGTACCGTGCTGTTCGAACTCGTGACCGGTGCGCGTGCGTTCCCCGGTGCCACGGCCGTGGAGGTCGTCGAGCGCATGCGGCGTGCGGCACCACCCGACCCGCGCGGCACCAATGCGCGCGTGTCGGCGGACCTGGCCGCGGTGGTGATGAAGTCGATGGCGGTACGGCCCGCGGACCGCTACGCGACGATGGCGGAGTTCGCCCGGGACCTGCGCGCGCTGCAGTACGGCAGCGACGTCGCGGCACGGCCGCCGACACGGTTCGTGCGGCTGCGCCGTTGGGCGCGTCGCGAGCCCTGGCGCGCGGTCGCGGCGGTGCTGGGACTCGCCGCACTGCTGGGCGGTGCCGTGGGGGCCATGTGGTTCACCCGGGCACTGGTCGAGGAGTCCGAGCGCACGGCCGTGGCGTTGGCCGAAGTGAACCGTCTGTCGCTCGGGGTGCGGCTCGACGTTGCCGAACGCACGGCCCGTGGCTTCGTCGGCCGTGGCCCTGCGGCGCTGGCGGCGATGCGCGCCTGGTTGCGCGACGAAGGCGAACCGCTGGCCGCGGAGTTGCCGTCGTTGCGGCGGCAGCTCGAGCTCCTGCGGGCGCGGGCCGTGGCGTACGCGACCGACGACGCGGAGCAGGATCGCAGCACGCATCCGTCGGCCGACGAGCTGGACCGGCTCGAACGCGAGATCGCCCTGAAGGAATCGGCGGCCCGGCTGCTCGACGAACAGATCCGTGCCTCCGACCTCGGCTCGCTTCGCGCGCGCCGCGACGACCTGCGCGAGCGCGTCGCGCAGCGACGCACGTGGGTGTTCGTCGAACCGGCGAACCAGTTCCTGCACGACGAGATGACGCGCCTGGTCGATCGGCTGGCGGCGTTCGCCGAAGGCGCGTCCGGTGGCCTGGCCGAAGTGCGCGGCGAACTGACGACCGCCGACCGTTGCGCGGCCGTGCAACGTGAACTCGGCGCCCCGGCGTGGGCCAGCGCCGCGGCGGCGGTCGCTGCGGATCCGCGCTACCGCGGGCTCGCCCTCGTCGCCGACGACGAACTGCTGCCGCTGGGGGCCGATCCGGCTTCGGGGCTGCACGAGTTCCTGCACGTGCGTTCGCACGCGACGGCGCCGGTGGCGGCGCGGGTCGACGGTCGCGTGCCTGGCGGGGAAGGGGCCGGCATCGTGTTCGTGCTGGTGCCGCCGGGCGACGCCGTGGTGGGCGGCTTCGGCGCGGAACAGGAGAACGGGCAGCGCGTGCGCTTCGACGCGTTCCTCCTGGCCAAGCACGAGCTCACCCAGGCGCAGTGGCTGCGGCTCGCTGGCGACAACCCGAGTCGAATGCACCCGCGCGCACTGCCCGACGGCCGCATCACGCTGCTGCATCCAGTCGAGTCGGTCGTGCCGGCCCGGGCCGTGGCGATGCTGGCCCGGCAAGGACTCCAACTGCCGACCGAAGCGCAGTGGGAGTACGCCTGCCGGGCCGGGACCACTGCGGCGTGGTCGTTCGGCGAACGCGAGCAGGCGCCGGCGTTCGCCAACTTCGCCGATGCCGCCGCCGGCCGCCTCGGCGTGCAGTTCCGCTGCGAGGGCGAGCTCGACGACGGCCACGTCTGGCACGCACCGGTCGGCAGCTTCCGGGCGAATGCCTGGGGTCTGTTCGACATGCACGGCAACGTCGCCGAGCTGTGCCCGGGGCCGTCGATGGTCTCGGGCGTGGCGCGCGACGGCGACGGCCGGTGTGCCGGCCTGTGGAGCAATCGGGCGCTGTTCGTGCTGCGCGGCGGCAGTTGCCAGTCGCTGTTGCGCGACTGCCAGGCGTGGACCTGCGGCTACTCGCGTGCCGATGCCGCAGCACCACTCGGCGGCCTGCGCCCGGTGCGTGCCCTGCGCCGCTGAGTGCGGTTCACGCGGCCAGCGCCCTGACGAGACCGATGGCGCCGCCGATCGCGACTGTCGCCAGCACGCCGAGCTTCTTCGTCGCCAGCGCGGCGAACGCGAGGGCCGCCAGAGCGAACGACGCGACGTCGAACGACCGCGCCCCGTCGGCCTGCGTCGGCCACAACACTGCCTCGCCGAACACCAGCGCCAGGTTGACCAGCACGCCGAGCACCGCGGCGGTCACGCCGGCCAGGGCCCGCTGGGCGGCGCGCACGTGCCGCAACGCCTCGACCCACGGCGCGCCGACGAACACGAACAGCATGCTCGGCAGGAACGTCGCCCACGTCGTCACCGCGGCCCCGAGCGAGGCCGACGCCAACGGCGTCCATGTTCCCGGGTGGTTCCAGCCGGTGGCGAAGCCGACGAATTGCAGCACCATGATCAGCGGTCCCGGCGTGGTCTCGGCCAGCGCCAGTCCGTCGATCGCCTGCGCGGCGGTGATCCAGCCGTACGACGCGACCGCCGCCTGCAGCACGTAGGCGAGCACCGCGTAGGCGCCACCGAACGTGACCAGCGCCGCACCCGAGAAGAACAGGTACTGGTCGCGCGCCAGCGCCGTGCTCGGCCCGCCGAGCCACAAGAGGCCGAGCGGCACGGCCCACAACGCGAATCCGAGTGCGGCGACCCGCAGCGTGCGCGCGGCGAGGCCGGTGGCAAGTTTCGGGGCGGGGCCGAGCGGGGCTGCGTTCGTCCCGGGCAGCACGAGACCGGCGAGCGCGCCGCCGAGCACGACGAACGGGAACGGCACGTGCAGCAGCAGCGCGACCAGCGCGGCCATGGCGATGGCCGCGTGGTGGGGGCGACGCAGCGCGCGCTTGCCGACGCGCAGCACGGCCTCGAGCACGAGGGCCATGACCACCGCCTTGCAACCCCACAGGATCCCGACGACCGCCGTGGTCGTGCCCCACAGCGCGTGGATCCACGCCAGCAGGAACAGCAACACCGCCGCCGGCAGCACGAACAGGACGCCCGCCGCCAAGCCGCCGCGTGCGCCGTGCAGCAGCCAGCCCGAGTAGGTCGCGAGCTGCTGCGCCTCGGGGCCGGGCAGCAGCATGCAGAAGTTCAACGCGTGGTCGAAGCGTTCGGCCGGCAGCCAGCGGCGGCGCACGACCAGCTCTTCGTGCATCGTCGCGATCTGCGCCGCGGGCCCGCCGAACGACACGCAGCCGAGCCAGGCCCAGAAGCGCAGCGCCTCACGGAACGGGACCGTGGCGGCCGGTGACGTCGTGCTGGGCGGTGGTGTGGCCGACACGCGCGGCAGTGTGCGGGTCGCGATGTGTCGGCGCCATCGTCGCCCGAGCCACTTCCCGTTTGCGATGGTGCACACTCGCGAATTCGTGCTCGCATGGGCCCGGCGCCGCGCCGACCATGCGGCGATGCAGCGTCCGGCCTTGTCCGCGTTCGACATCGGCTGCGTCGTCATCGGCGGCATCGTCGGCGTCGGCATCTTCTTCACGCCTGGGCGCGTCGCCGCGGCGGTCGACGACGGCACCCAGGTCGTCGTCGCGTGGGCGCTCGGGGGCCTGATCGCGGCCCTCGGGGCGCTGGTGTTCGCGCGCCTGGCGCAGGCGATGCCCGGGCACGGTGGCACGTTCGCGTGGATCGAAGCCAGGCTCGGCCCGTTTCCGGCGTTCCTCTACGGCTGGGCCAACTGGCTCGTGATCCAGGCCGGCGCGCTCGGCGTGATCGGCATCGTGTTCGCCGAGAACCTCGACGTGGCGCTGCACGGTTCGATGGGCATCGCCGACGGCACCAAGGTCGTGCTGGCGGTCGCGGCGATCGCGGTGTTCACCGCGACCAACGCGCTCGGCGTGCGCACCGGCAGCCGCGTGCAGAACGTGCTGACGATCACGAAGCTCCTGGCGATCGCGGCCCTGGTGGCGCTGGCGGTGCTGGCACCGGCCGCGGCGGTGCCGCCGCCCGGGGCCGAGCCACGCGCGGCGAAGGGTTGGTTCGCGGCACTGGCGGCGGCGATGTTGCCGGTGATGTTCGCGTGCGGCGGCTGGCAGCAGGGCTCGTTCGTCGGCGGGGCCGCGCGCAATCCCGCGCGCGACGTGCCGCTCGGCATCCTCGGTGGCGTCGCCGTGGTCGTCGTCGCCTACCTGGCGGTCAACCTCTCGTTCCTCGACCTGCTCGGGTTCGACGGTGCCGCGAAGTCGACGACGATCGGCGCCGATGCGGCGCGGGCGGGCTTGCGGTCGTTCGGCTGGGGCGACGCGGCGGCGCGCGTGCTGGCCGGCATGGTCGCGGTGTCGGCGCTCGGCATCGTCAACACGATCTGCCTGGCGCCGCCGTTCGTGTTGCATGCGATGAGCGAGCGCGGCCTGTTTCCGCGCCGCATCGGCGCACTGCATCCGCGCACCGGATCGCCGGTGCTCGGCGTCGTCGTGCAGGGCGGGCAAGGCATCGCGCTGTTGCTCGGTGCGTGGCTCCTGTTCGGTGGCGAAGCGACCAAGGCGCTCGACTTCCTGCTCGACGGCATCGTGTTCGTCGACTGGATCTTCTACGGACTCGCGGCCCTGACCGCATGGCTGCTGCCGGGCAGTCGTGGCGCTGCGGCGGTCGCCCTCCTGTTCCTGCTCGCCAGCGCCGTGATCTGCCTCGGTGCTGTCGTCACCAAGCCCCTGCCGTCGGTCGCCGGGCTCGTGGTCTGTGCGCTCGGGGCCGTCGTCTACGCGCTGCGGCCGCGCCCGGCATGACAGCGTGGATGGGGGAACGGCTACGGTGGCCCGCGTGAACCGCCGCCTCGCCATGGTCTGGATCGCCACGTTCCTCGCGGCCTGTGCCGTGCCGGAAGGGCCGCCGGTGCGTCCCGCGACGTGGGCCGCGCCGCTGCCGTCGACCGAGCTCGAGAACTTCCACCGCGTGGCGCCCGATCTCTACCGTTGTGCCCAACCGTCGGCGGCGGGCATGCGTGAACTCGCCAGCACCGGCGTGCGCAGTGTCGTCAACCTCCGCTACATGCACAGTGATCGGGACGAGGTTGCCGGCACCGGGCTCGCGTTGGTCGAACTGCCGGACCACGCGTTCGCGTTCGGCTACCGCGACCTGTGCGAAGCGCTGCGCGCGGTGCTGCAGGCGCCCAAACCCGTGGTCGTGCACTGCCAGCACGGTGCCGATCGCACCGGGGCGCTGTGTGCGGCGTGGCGCGTCGCGGTCGACGGCTGGACGCCGCAGCAGGCGCTCGACGAGATGTGCGGCGGCGGTTTCGGCCACTCGCGCTGGTTCCCGAACCTGCGCGCGCTCGTGCTGGGTCTCGATCGCGCGCGCCTGCGCGCCGACGTGGGCCTGCCGTCCGTGCCGTGATCAGTTCTTGGTGAAGATCGAGTAGTCGGCGGCGGCGTGGCCCTTGGCCAGGGCCCGGTCCATCGCCGCGCCCACCGCGGGCAGCACGAGCAGCGGACAGGCGCCGGCCGCCTGCGTCGCGAAGCGCGCGTCCTTGCGCGCCATCGCCAGTTCGAAGCTGGCCGGGCCCGAGCCCGCCTTGGCCACGCGCTGGCCGAGGAACGGCAGGGCGAGGCCCGGCTTGAACGTGTCGAACAGCGCCAGCATCTGCTCGGCGGACACGCCGCTGCCCGCACCGATCGCCAGCACGTCGCTCATCGCCGCCGCCATCGCGAAGAACACCGAGTTGCCGGCGAGCTTCCACACCGCGGCGAGGTCCGGCCGTTCACCGGCCCACAGCAGCTTGCCGGTCATCGTTCCGAGGTCCTGGGCGAGTGCGTCGTGGTCCGCCTTCGGTCCGGCGAGCAGCATCAGGCCGCTGGCCTCGCGCGCGTTCTGCGGCGACATGAACACCGGTGCTGGAACGTAGCGCACGCCTTCGCCGCGCAGTCGCGCGAAGCGGCTCGCGACGGTGGCCGGCAGGTTGGTGCCGTGGTCGACCACCGGCACGTCGGCGCCGAGTCCTGGGCGCAGCTGCGGCAACACCGCGTCGACGGCGGTGTCCTCGGCCAACACCAGGTGCACGCGGGCCGCACCGCGCGCGCAGTCGGCGGGGTCGCGGGCGGCGATGGCGCCCTTCGCCACGAGCGGCGCCGTCTTCTGCGGCGAACGGTTCCAGATGCGGACCGTGTGGCCCTTCTGCAGCAGGTTCTCGACCATGCCGGTGCCGAGCAGACC
>JAEUHV010000104.1 GCA_016794485.1 Planctomycetota bacterium | reverse complement strand
GAAGAAGCCGAATCGGGCCTGCTCGACAAGACCTTGCAGTCGAACGTCGAACTGGCGCAACGCTACGGCGACCTCGACGAGCAGCGGCTGCTGCTCGAACACAAGGTCCAGGACCTGGTCGAAGCCACGCAGCAGACGGTGCATGACCTCAACCGGCCGTTGTCGGCGATGCGCCTCATGCTGGCGACGATCGACAAGGGCTACCTCGGCGAGGTCACGCCTGGCGTGAAGCAGGCGGTGCAGAACGGCTTGCTGGCCTGCAGCCAGATGGAACGCCTGGTGCGCGACCTGCTCGACAGCTCGCGGCTGGACCACGACGGCGTGCAGCTGCAGTTCGTCGATTGCAACCTCGACCAGCTCCTGGCCTCTGTACTCGAGACCCTGCGCTACGAGATCACCGACAAGTCGGCCAAGGTCGAGATCCTGCCGCTGCCGGTGGTGCGGGCCGACTCCTGGGCCCTCACCAAGGTGTTCATGAACCTGCTCGGCAACGCGTTGATCTACGGCCGCGCCGACGCGCCGCTGCAAGTGACCGTGTTCGCCGAAGAGCGCGGCGACGAGTGGCTGCTGGCGGTGCGCGACAACGGCATCGGCATTCCCGAACCGGACCGCAAGCGGTTGTTCCGCCGGTTCGAACGCGGCAGCAACACCGGCGGCATCAGCGGCACGGGGCTCGGACTGCACATCGTGCGCGAGATCGTGCAGGGGCACGGCGGCACCGTGAGCTTCGACTCCGCGGTGGGACAGGGCACCACGTTCTGGCTGCACTTGCCCAAGTCGCCGGTGCAGGCGAAGCACTCGCCAACCAGCGGCGTCGCGGCCCGCCACGACCTCTGACGCGGTTGGCGCCGGCCGCGCGCCGGAGCACGTGGGCTGGAAACGCGAACGGCCACCGTGCAGGACACGGTGGCCGTCGCATCTGGTACCTCCGGAAGGGATCGAACCTTCGACCCGCGGATTAAGAATCCGCTGCTCTACCAGCTGAGCTACGGAGGCGAGTGGGGGCGAACAACCTAGCGAGCCGACGGCGCGTGCGCAAGCGTTCGCAATGGGCTTTCGTACGGTGTCTTGACCCGCGCAGGTACGCGCGGCACACTCCTCGCCCCGCGTTGGTGCCGGACAGCCGGCAACGATGCACGGTGGCTGTAGCTCAGCTCGGTTAGAGCACCAGGTTGTGGTCCTGGGGGTCGCGGGTTCAAATCCCGTCAGCCACCCCATTCCTCGTTCCCGCGGGTCGGTCGACCGCGCGGCGGCCCGCCGAGCCGGTGGCGTCGAGCGGAATCGAGCGTGGAGTTCGCGAACGCAGTCGATGGTGCCATCGCTGCCTCCAAGGCGAGCCCTCGCCGATCCGGAGCACTCGTGGCCAACGAATTCGAAACCAAGATCCAGGCGGCAGCTTCCGGTGACCGGGCCGCCTACGACGACCTGTTTGCCAACAACCTGCCGGCGTTGGTGGCGTTCCTGCGAGCCAAGGTGGGGGGCGAACTGTCGGCCCGCGAGTCGGTGCGCGACCTGGCGCAGTCGGTCTGCCGCGAAGTGCTGCGCGACATCGACAGCCTCGAGTTTCGCGGCGAGGAGCAGTTCCGCGCCTACCTGTTCCTGCAGGCGACCCGCAAGGTGATCGATCGTTACCGCTACCACAAGCAGGAGATGCGGGACCCGGCCCGCGTCGAGCAACTGCCCAACGAGAGCAGCGACGCGGCCGAACTCGGCCTGTACGGGGCCCTGACCCCGTCGCGGGTCGCCGGTGCCAAGGAGGAGCTGTCGCGGGTCGAGCAGGCCCTGCAGATGCTGCCGGAGGCCCAGCGCGACGCCGTCCTGTTGTCGCGCATCGCCGGGCTCGGGTATGCCGAGATCGCTGCCCAGAAAGGCATCAGCGAGGCCGCCGTGCGCGGCCTGGTCGCGCGCGGTCTGGCGCGCCTGGCCGGCCTGCTCGGACGCACCGAGCCGCCAGCACCGCCGTCCTAGCGCACGCGCACCGAGCCGAGGAAACGCAGGAACGCGCCGGTCCCCGCGCGCGAGCCGGGATGGTAGGCGGCCAGCACGGTGAGTCGCGCCGGCTTCGGTTCCTGGGTCGGACCCGGTCCGAACGTCGCCATGGGCAGTTCCGGGTCGACCGCGCGCAGCGACGCCATGACCTGGTTGGCGAGTCCTGGCCGCACGTCGGGGGCGACCAACAGGCAATCGTGGCCACCGGACGAGAAGAACGATGTGCGTGCGCCGGCGAGGTCCTGCACGACGTCGACCGTGTGGCCGAGCCCGTGCAGGTGCGCCAGCAGCGGCTGCATCGGGGTCGGATCGGCCAGCAGGGCCAGGATGCCGGGTTTCGGTTGCTCGGGCGTCGCCACGTGCTGGCCCTTTCGACCTCCGCGGTGGTGCAGGTCAAGCAGCGATTCCCCGTCGGTCGATGCTGTCGATGCCATGGTCCCGCACCTTGCCCTGTCCACGTTGGCGTTCCCGGTCCTGCTCCTCGGCCAGAATCTCCTGCCCGTTCCCGCGTCGCACGTGGGGATCGAAGGCACCGGCAGCACGAACGTGCCGTTCGGCCGCAGCACGCCGACCCGGGTGCAGTACGCCTACGACGCGATGTTGTTCGCCGCACCCGTCACCATCACGGGAGTGCAAATGCGGCTCGACGGCGGCGCCAGCGCCGGCAACAAGGTCGTCGACGTCGAGATGCGCTTGTCGACGATGCCGGTGGCGTTGACCGCGTTCAGCGTCGACTTCGCGCAGAACCGCGGCCTCGACGAAACCGTCGTGTTGCCGCGCCAGTTCTTGACGCTGCCGGCCCAGGCTGGCGGCGCGATCCCGAGCCCGTTCCTGCCGACGATCCCGTTCGCGGTGCCGTTCGCCTACGATCCGCAACAGGGTGGGCTGGTGCTCGAGATCGTCGTGCACGGCCAGCCGCCGGGGGCCTACTCGCTCGACGTGACGTGGGTGTGCGACAGTGCCGACGTCGCGGTCGGGCCGGTGTCGTGCCTCGGCAGCAACGGCCAGCCGCTCGGCGTAGAGAGTGCCGTGACGCAAGTGATGTGGGGCCGTCCGTGGGTCGCGCGTGCGACCGCCGCGCAGCCCGGCGCGATCGTCCTGTTGGCGCTCGGCACGATCGACACCGGGCCTTGGGCCGGCATGGTCCTGCCGCAAGACCTCGGCGTGATGGGGGCACCAGGGTGCTTCCTGTCGATCGACGTGGCGGGGTCGTGGGCGGCGATCGCGGCGAACGACGGCACGGCGACGTTTCCGTTCGTGGTGCCGAACTCGCCGCTCGCTCTCGGCGAGTGGATCCGCTTCCAGGCCGCAGCATTCGACGCGACGGCGAACCCGCTCGGGCTCGTCACCAGCCGCGCGCAGAAGATCCAGGTCTGCGGCGCCGAGCCGGTGGCGCGGCTGTGGTCGAACGGCATCTCGGCACAGTTCGGTACACGTGAGATCGGCATGGGGGCCGTGGTCCGCTTCGCGGTCCAGTGACACCGGCGGTTGCGCGCCTTCGTCAAGAATCGGCGCGGTGCGGACGATGGTCTTCATGCACACCGCGTCGGGTCCGGGGGGGCCAGGACGCGGTGGTGCGCAGACTGTGCGGGATCAGGGGGTCTGCGCAGCGGGGTGGCTTTCGGGTGGGGGCCCGGACCGCTCCGTGAGAGACGCTGGTGGCCATGGGGGTGGTCGCCGGTGGTCGGGCGCCCGCGGTGCCTCGCAACACCGCGGGATTGCCTTTCTTGCGCGATGCGCGCCAGGGTCGGCCCGGTAACGTTCCCGGCCGCAGCGCCCGGGAAACGTGACGCCGACCCCCGCCACAGCCTCCGACCAAGGAATCTCCGCCCGCTTCGGGCTGGCGCCGGTTTGCGTGCTCGCCGCGTGCCTCGCCGCCGGTCTCGGGCTCTGGCACATGGGGCTGTGCTGGCCGGACGCGACGACCCGGTTGCGCGACGATGCGTTCTACGAGTTTGCGTGGGCCGCGAACGTCGCTGCCGGGCGCGGGCCTTCGGTGAGCGATGGGGTCGCCACGAGCGGTGTGCAACTGCTGTGGTCGCTGCTGCTGGTGCCGGTGGCGGCCATCGGTGGCGCGGCGGCGTTGCCGGTTGCGGCCCCGATCCTCGGCGCCCTGCTGCACGCGGCGACGGCGTTCGCGTGGTGGCGCCACGTGCGCGACCGGACCACGGCCGCGTGCCTCGCCCTGTGCTGGCTCGGAAATCCGTTGTTGTTGCGCGAGTGCGGCAACGGCCAGGAGTCGGCGCTGGCGGGCTTGCTGGCGAGCCTGCTGTGGTTTGGCCGGACGGCGCCGCCGGGTCGCTTCGCCATGCTCGCGATCGTGGCGGCGCTGGCGCGCACCGACCTGCTCGCGTTGGTCGGCATGGTGTCCCTGTGGCGCATGCGTCGGCACGGCGCCACCGCACTGGTCGCGCCGGCCCTCGCCTTCGCGGTGGCGAGCCTCGCCAACCTGGCGCTCGCCGGGAGTCTCCTCCAGGACTCGGCGCTGCCGATGGCGTGGCTCTGGCACGAGAACCTCGCTGCCGCGGATCCCGCGGGAACGCAGCACGCCCGCAACGTGTGGTGGTTCCTGCGCCCGGTCCTGCTCGGCGGTCCGTTCGCGCTGGTGTCGGCGTTCGGTTGGGCGCTCGCCGTCTTCGTCGTCGTGCGGCCGTTGCTGCCCGCAGGGGCCCGCGCGCTGCCCGCGTTGCTGGTCGGTTGTGCGTCGGCCGTCGGGGCGCGCGACCTGTTGACGCCGGGGATCGTCGCCTTGCTGCTCGCGGTGTTGCCCGCGGCCGGGCGCCGCGCCGTGCCGACGGCGCTGCTGGCGGCGATGCTGGGCCTCGCGGCCATCGTCGCGCTGCATTGGGGCCTGCGCTGGTACCCGCGCGACTACTATCTCGTGCCGTTGGCCGTGGTCGCCGCCGCCGCCGTGCAGCGCTGTGGTCGCCATCGCCTGCTGCTGCTCGCGTTCGCGGCGGCGCAGTGCGTCGATTTCGGCCGGGTGCGCGAAGAGCCGCTCGCCGGCCAGGCGGAGATGCAGATGGCGGGTCAGTACCTGGGCGAACTGCTGCCGCCGGGGGAGCGCGTCGGCTGCTTCAACTCGGGGCTGGTCACGTTCCACGCCGACGTGTTGGCCGGTCCGGAACGGCGGCTCGGCATCGTCAACCTCGACGGCGTCGTCGATGCGCGCTCGTTCGCGGCCTTGCGGACCGGGGAACTCGGGGCCTGGCT
>JAEUHV010000095.1 GCA_016794485.1 Planctomycetota bacterium | reverse complement strand
GACAGCTCGTGCTTGCCCGAGCCCAGGGCGCCATAGCCGAGCAGGAAGTGGTAGTCGCGGAACTGCCGCTCCTGCATGTCGCCGAACCACGGCGACTCGCGCAGCGTCAGCATCGTTTCGAGCACGCGGTCGGGCCGTTCCATCAGGAACTGGGCCTGGCCGGACAACAGCCACACGTCGACCATCTCGGCCGAGTCGAGCAACCGGATCACGCGGGCGCGCAATTCGTCCTGGCAGCGTTCGGCCCGCTGCCGTACCGCATCGGGCTGGGTCTCCGCGGTCGCCTGGCCGAGCATCGCGCGGCCGAGGCGGATCGTGGCGCCGGTCACCTCGGGGGAACTCGGCATGTTGTCGAGGATGCGGCGCACCCACTCCTCGGCCTTGGCGTACTCGGCCTTCTGCTTGCCGCGATCGGCGTGGCCGGCGGCGAGGTCGAGATGGCAGTCGGCGATGCGCAGGATCGCCTGGCCGACATGGTCGTGCGGTCGCTGCTCGTAGGCGGCGGTGAAGAACGCGATCGCCGACTCGAGGTCACCGCTCTCGACCAACAGCTGGCCGAGGTTCAGGCGGACCTGGACGGATTCACGCTGCACCACGGGTTCGTACTTCAGCTCGTCGCGCAGGAAGGAGCGGTACCACTGCCCCGCCATCGCGCGCAAGCGCTGCCGCCCGGACTCGGTCTCGGCCGAGGGCGTGCGCAACACGTGCAGCGTCGGGCGCGAACCGGCGAACGACTGCGCCTCGTCGAACACGACGTCGGCGCCGCCGGCCACCGCGACCAGTTGCGCGACGACTCGCGGTTGCTGGTCCTCGAGGTTGAGGTCCACCGCGAACCCACGCAGGTCGTTCTCGAGCGGCGAGCTCTCGACGTCGATGTTCCAGTTCATCGTCTCGGCGAGCTGGCGCAGCGCCGACAGGCAGTCGATCGAACGCTTGTCGGCGGCGACGACGATCCGTTCCGCAGCGCCATCCTGGCCCGGAATCACCTTCTTCACGAACACGGAGTCGCCCTGCGGCGCCTGCTGCGCCGCGAGCCAGACGAGGCCGCACGTCGCGAGCGCGATCACTTGCCCTTCTCCTTGCCCTGGACCGCCTCGGCGCGCAACCGCGCCGTCGTGGCCTCGAGCTCGGCGATGCGCGCCGCCTCGGCGGCGGCGTCGGCCTGCTGCCGGTAGCTGTCGCCGAGCTGCAGGTAGGCCTCGGCCACGTGCTTCTGCAACCACCCCGGCACCTGCCGCTGCTGCAACAGGAACCGCGCCCAGATGCGCCGCAGCGCCTCCTGGTCCTTGCGCGCCAGCGCCGCCTGCGCGTCGGCGACGAGGTCGGCCGGCAGCGAGTGGCTCTGCTCGATCGCGTCGGCCTTCTGGCGGAAGTCGCGCGACTTGTCGTACTGCCCCGCGCGAGCCGCGTAGGTCGACAGCGTGCCGAGCACGTTGAGCCGTTCGCTCGGCGCCATGCGCGGATTGTCGGCGAGGTACTGCTCGAGGATCGTCACCGCGACCGGGAACTCGTGGCGTTCGGCGGCTTCGAGGGCGCGGTTCCACGGTTCGTTGAAGCGCGCCCGCGACGTCGGCTGGTGGTCGGTGGTGGCCGGTCCGTGCGGATCGATCGCCGGACCCGACGGCTTCGGGTTCGGCAGCATCGCGACGAGGATCATCGCGACGATGTTCACCGCCAGCAGGATGCGCAGGGCGAGCTCGCGACCGCGACCGGCGCCGGGCTTCGCCGCGGTGGCTGGACCGGTGGCGAGATGCGCACGCGCTTCGGCCAGAGCCTGCTCGCCGGCGGACAATGCCTGCTCGGCGGCGCGCAGTGCCTGGGCGTCGAGGTCCGGACCCGGCTTCGCCCCGGCCTTCTCGCCGGCCGCCATCAGGCCCGACAGCTTCTCGGACGGCTGGGCCGCCGGCGTCGACGGTGCTGCCGGTGCCGGCGTGGTCGCGGCGTGGGATGCGGCCTCGGGTGCCGCGGTGTTGTGGCCTTTGTCGTCGCTCACGATCCACTCCAGAGGTCTTGTTGTTCCGCCTGCAGGCGGGGTCCGACCGCAGCCCTCATCGGCATGTCATGGGCGTTTCCATGACTCGTCGCGAACTTCGCCAGGGCGTCGGGAACGTTGAGGAAGTGCACGACCCGGCCGCGGGCGCGAAAGGCGCGTCGGCGCGCCAGCAGGAGGCCGAACGCCGCGACGTCGATCGCGGCGCCGTGGAAATCGACGGCGAACGCGGCCCGTTCGGGCCAGTCGGCGCCGGCCGGCACCGACGGCAAGGCCGGATCCGGCCGACCATCGCGGCACAGGCGGAGCTCGGCGTGCCGTTCGCCAGCGCGCGTCCAGGTGCGCAGGTCGCCGACGCCGAGGTCGCCGATCGCCGCGGTCCTGGGGCCGGTCCCGGACCACGCCCAGTGCGCGCGCACGGTCACGAAGGTGCCGTCGTCGTGCACGGTAGTGACGGCGTCCGGCGGCACCACGGCCACGAACGCTGCGATCGCGGCCTGAACGTCGGCGGGCAGGTCCGACGTGGCCGGCGGCTCGCACGGAACCATCGCCGCCGCGGCGGCCGCGGCCTCGACGGTGACGGCGGCCAAGGTCTCGAGCAGGTTCTGCGGCATCACCGGCTTGGTCAGCACGGCGGCGATGCCGGGCTCGCGCTCGATCTCCTCCGGATGCCCGCTGACGGCCACCACGGGGCAGCGGGCCATCGCCACGAACGTGGCGGCCGTGCCGTCCGGCAGGTGCCAGTCGGTGACCACGACGTCGAAGTCGACTTCCGTCGCCAGGAACGTGCGGGCGGCGGCGCAGTCGGCCGCGGTGCGCACGTCGTGCCCCTTGCGGCGCAGCAAGGCCGCCAGGCCCTCGCGGATGCCCGGCTCGTCGTCGACGAGCAGGCACTTCATACGACCGCCGCCCGGTCCTTGGCCGCGTGCAGCGCGATCGAGAAGCGGGTGCCGCGCGCCAACGGCACGCAGCGGATGCTGCCGCCGTGCGCCGCCACCGTCGCCGACACGCCGTATAGGCCGAGTCCAGCGCTGCCGCGTGACGACCAGCCGGCGGCGAAGATGCGCTCGACGTTCTCGGGGGAGACGCCGACACCGTCGTCCTCGACGTGGATCGCGACGTCGTCGCCGAGTCCCTGCACCGCGATGCGGATGCAGCGCGCGTCGGCCTTGCGGGCGTTCTCGCACAGGTTGTCGAGCGCACGTTCCAGCAGCGCCCGGTTGCCTTCGACCACGGGTTCCTCGGGGCAGACCACGACTTCCGCCCCGTGGCGCGCGGCCACGGCTCGCACCAGGTCGGCGACCACGACCCGGCGACCCGTCGCCTTGGCGCCCCGCGCGAGCGCGAGCCAGCCGTCGGTCAACTGCGTCATGCGGTCGAGGTCGCGCAGGATGCCGTCGAGCACCGCGCTGCGCGGGTCGTCGGCATCGGTCATCTCACGCAACAGCATCGCCCCGGTCACCGCCGACGCGAGCGGATTGCGCAGCTCGTGCCCGAGCAGTCCGGGCAGACGTTCGGCGGCGACGGGCCTCACACGACCACCTTCGCGCGCAGCGGCCGCTTGCCGAGCTCGTAGAGGCGGATCTTGTTGTAGAGCGTCGTGCGGTTGATCCCGAGGATCGCCGCGGCGCGGCTGATGTTCCACTGCGTGTCTTCGAGCACCTTCGACACCAGCTGCGACTCCAGTGCGCGCAGCGAACGGTCGGCGCCGTCGAGCACCAGCGAGGTGCGGTCGATCTCGTCGCTGCCGTCCGGCACGCCGCCGGTGAACTTCGGCAGGTGCAGTTCGTCGATCATGCCGTTCGGGCAGACGATGCACGCATGCTCGATCGCGTTGCGCAGCTCGCGCACGTTGCCGGGCCAGGTGTATTCGCACAGCGTCTCCATCGCCTCCTCGGTGAATCCCGACAGGGCCTTGCCCATCTGGCGTCCGATCTGGTCGAGGAAGAAGTGCGACAGCAGCGGGATGTCGGCGGCGCGTTCGCGCAGCGGCGGCACGTGCACCGTCATCACGTTGAGGCGGTAGAACAGGTCTTCGCGGAAGCCACCGGTCTGCACCATCTGGCGCAGGTCGCGGTTGGTGCTGGCGATGATGCGCACGTCGGCCGGCACGTCCTGGACGCCGCCCACGCGGCGGAAGGTGCGCTCCTGCAGCACGCGCAACAGCTTGGCCTGCAGCGTCGGCTCCATCTCGCCGATCTCGTCGAGGAACAGCGTGCCGCCCGCGGCGACCGCGAACAGGCCGTCCTTGCCTTCGCGCGAGGCGCCGGTGAAGGCGCCCGGCTCGTAGCCGAACAGTTCCGCCTCGAGCAGGGCCTCGGTCAGCGCCGCACAGTTGATCGCGACGAACGGGCCGTGCCGTCGCGAGCTGCGCTCATGGACGCAGCGGGCGACCAGTTCCTTGCCGGTGCCGCTCTGGCCGGTGACCAGCACGGTGGTGTCGGGCGCGTGCGCCACCTGGTCGATGCGGGTCTGCACCTCGCGCACCGCGGGCGACAGGCCGACCAGTTCGGTCGAAGTGAGTTCGCGCACACGGTCCTGCAGCCAGGTCAGCTCGTTCTTGAGCTGCCGGGTCTCCAGCACGCGCCGCACGATCGCCAGGATGCGATCGCCCGAGAACGGCTTCTCGATCACGTCGGCGGCACCCTTGCGCATCGCCTCGACGGTGTTGGCGACCGTGCCGTAGCCGGTCAGCACCAGGATGTCCGCCGGCGGACTGCCGCGGCGGAACTTGCCGAGCATCGACAGGCCGTCGGCGCCGGGCAGGTTGAGATCGAGGAAGACGATGTCGAAGGCGCGGGTCTCGAGGCGGCGCACACCGTCCTCGGCCGAACCGGCGGTCTCGACGTGCAGGCCTTCCTTCTGCAGCATGGCGCGCAAGCCTTCGCGCACGCCTTCTTCGTCGTCGACGATCAGGACACGGGGGAGTCCGGGGAAGCTCAAGTTCTTCATGGGCCGACCTTGTGGGGTTTCGCGGCAGCTCCGGGTGAGGGCGGCCGTGAACGTTGGATCACCTTGCCATGGGGCTTTTCGGCACATCGGGGCGTCGAACTTTCGAGCACTTCCGGAAAATCGTGGCGAATCCGGTCTCTCCGCGGATCTCCGGCTCAAGGTCGCGACAGTGCAGCCGGAGGATGGACGCGAAAGGCAACGCCGCACAACGCGGGCAACCAACCGCATCGGGGAATCATGGGTCTCAGAGTCAACACCAACGTCACGTCCATCAACGCGCAGCGGAACCTGTCGACGGTCACCGAGCGCCTCGGCACCAACTTCCGCCGTCTGTCGACCGGCCTCCGCATCTCGACCGCGGCCGACGACGCCGCCGGCCTCGCGATCAGCGAACGCCTGCGCTCGCAG
>JAEUHV010000093.1 GCA_016794485.1 Planctomycetota bacterium | reverse complement strand
CGGGGCAGCATCTCGCCGAGCAGGCGGCGGCGGAACTCGGCCGCGGCGATGCGGGCCAGGGCCCCGGCGGCGTCGCCGGTCATGCGACTTCGTCGCGTTGTCGTTCGTCGGCGGGCTTCGCCGCGGCTGGCTCGCTGCCGCGCAGACGGCGGACTTCTTCTTCGAGCAGGGCGAGGCGTTGGCCGAGCGTGCGGTGGCGGTGGGTGAGTCGGCTCAGGCGCACCGAGAACTGCAGCACCAGGGCGAACAGGAACAGCAGCGCCCCGAAGAACAGCGTCGACACCGGGCTGGCCGCCCCGATCCACCGGCTGAACGTCAGCAGCAGGTCCTGCTGCGCCGCCAGGGTCGCGAGTGCCAGGGCGGTCGCGACCCAGACCCACGAGTATTCCTCGCGCAGTTTGCGTCGGCGCAGCAGTTCGAACACGACGACCACGACCAGTACGGCGAGGCCGATCGCGATGGTGCGTTGGCGTGCCGCCATGGGCGCTGGGTCGTCGGCCAGGAGCAGCAACGTGGCGATCACGACCACCTCGCGACGGTGTCGGCCTGGCGCAGCGGCGAACGGCGGCGGATCGGCAGCAGCATCAGGGTCAGGAACATCTTGTAGCCGTAGTAGGCGATGCGGGCGCCGCGGTGCATCGACAGGCCACCCTTGCGCGCGTGCATGCGGACCGGCACTTCGAGGAGTCGCAGGCCGCGGCGGTGGTGTTCGACCAGCACGTCGGTGTCGGGATAGTCCTCGGGGAAGCCGTCGTCACACACCGACTCCAGGGCGCGCCGCGACAAGCCCTGGAAGCCGCTGGTCGGGTCGGTGATGCGGGCGCCGATCCACCTGGTTGCGATCCACGCGAACAGGCGCGTGCCGACCCGTCGCGCCAGGCTGCTGGGCGGCGGTTCGCCTTCGAGGTAACGCGAACCCAGCACGACGTCGGCGCCGCGGTCGAGTCCGGCCAGCAGTCGTTCCAGCATCGAGGCGTCGTGCTGGCCGTCGGCGTCCATCTGCAGCACCCGCTGGTAGCCGTTGCGGAACGCGTGGCAGTAGCCGGTGTGCAGGGCCGCGCCGTAGCCGAGGTTGTAGGGGTGCGAAACGACCGTGGCGCCGGCGGTCCGAGCCTCCTGGGCGGTGTCGTCGGGCGAGCCGTCGTCGACGACCACGACGTCGAGGCCGAGCCCCAGGGCTCGCACGGCACGGACCACGTCCCCGACGCGACCGGCTTCGCGATAGGCGGGAATGATCAGTGCGGTGGAATGGGGCAAAGGGCCAGCTCCCTACGGGGGCGGAAGCGTAGGCGCGGCCCCGCCGGGAGCCAGCGGAAAAGGTCTGGTCACCCCAGTGCGGCGAACGCGCCGCCGGCCTCTGCGCTGCGGGGCGCTTTTCGTGGTCCGACCACCTGGCTGTTGCCGGGCCGCGGCCGCCGCTCCACCATTCCCCGCCATGTCGATCCGATTGCTCGTCGTCAGTCTCCTCGCCTTCTGCACTGCGTGTGCCGGCACGCGCGACACCCGCGTCAACCCCGATGCCCCGGACACGGTCACCGGCACCGGCCTGCAGAGCCAGGACGTGCGCACGATCGCGTCGCAGATGGCCGCCGACATCAAGGCCTCCGGCGTGTTCGCGCAGAGCCGCGAAGGCGACCGCGCCTCGTTCTTCATCGCGCCGCTGGTCAACGAGAGCAGCGACACGATCAACGCGACCCTGATCCCGACCACGATGCGCACCGAGATCTTCAAGGCGCTCGGCCGCACGGTGAAGATCATCGACCGCGCCCCCGAAGCGACGGAACTCGTCGACGCCGAGCGGCGCATGAAGGAACGCCAGCAGGTCTCGGGCACGAACGACCGCAAGATCTCGGGCAGCGACTTCGTGCTGAAGGGCCGCATCCAGAGCCGCGACCGCCAGGCCGGCAAGCTGAAGTCGTCGTTCATCGTGGTGACGCTCGAGATCACCGACCTGTGCGACCAGTCGCTGGTGTGGACCAACGACTACCAGATGAAGACCGAGTCGGAGAAGTCGGTCATCAACCGCTGATCCCGACAGTGAGTCGTTTGCCGTTCGCCTGGGTGCGCCGTCTCGCCGCGGCGCTGCCGCTGCTCGCCGCTGCCTGTGCGGTGTCGCAGCCCGACGTGCCGTTGCGTCGCTTCACCGCCGGCGACCTGGAGGCGGTGCGGACGTTCGCGGCGCGCGAGGTCGAGAACGGCGACGCGGAGAACCTGGCGCTGGTGATGGCAGTGCAGGCGCAGTGCGACCTGCTCGCCGGTCGGCTCGACGACGCGCGCAAGACGTTCGACGCGGTCGGGCAGATGATGGGCACCTGGGCGACCAGCGGCGGCGAGGCGACCGCGGCGATCCTCGGCAGCGAGAGCAGCAAGACCTGGAAGGGCGACCCGTACGAGAAGGCGATGGCCGCGTTCTATCTGGCCTACTGCTACCTGCAGAAGGGCGAGCCCGACAACGCCCGCGCCGCGTGCAAGCGCGGCATCCTCGCCGACGGCGAGGTCGCCGACGAGAAGTACCAGGCCGACAACGCGCTGCTGTTCTGGATGGCGGGGCGGATGAGCGTGCTGATGCAGAACGCCGACGCCGACGGCTTCTTCAGGGAGGCGGCGCAAGCCCACTCGTTCGCGCTCGGTCACGGTGCGCGCGGCGACGCGGGTGCCGCTCCGATCGCGACGCCGCGTGCGGGCAACGTCGTGCTGGTGTGTGAATGCGGCATGGGGCCGGAGAAGTACGGCGACGGCGCGCAGGAGGAGCTGGCTCGCTTCCGGCCGCGTTACCACCCGGCAGTGAAGGCGCGCGCCAGCGTCGGTGGCCGGTCGCTCGGCACGTCGACGATCCTGAACGACGTCGACTACCAGGCCCGCACGCTCGGCGGCACCGCGATGGAGGGCATCCGGGAAGGCAAGGCGGTGTTCAAGACCGCCTCGACGGTCGCAGGCATCGTGTTGCTGGAGCAGGCGAGCCGCGACCGTGGCCACAGCCGTCAGGCGCAGGCGATCACCGGTGGTGCCCTGCTGTTGCTCGGCCTCTTGACCTCGACCGCGGCCGACGTGCGGCACTGGCCGACCTTGCCGGCGACCGTGCAGGTCCTCGTTGCGGACCTGCCACCTGGTCCGCACACCGTGACCGTCGAGTTCCTGGACGCGTCCGGTCGCGTGCTGCCGACCCTGACCCAGACCCGCACGGTCGTCGTGCCGAACCGCGGCGAGGTCTGGCAACTGTTCCGCTCGCTGCCACTCGGTGCGGCCACGGCGGCGAGGAAACCGTGATGGCATCGGCATGCCGTTCCGCCGGTGTCGTGCGGCTGCAACCGCCCCGGTGCAGCCGCGCTTTGCGCGCCTTTTCCGTGGGAGCCTTCACCATGACGTCCCTGCTCGTGCCCGCGTTCGCGTTCGCCGCACTGTTCGCTGTTGCGGCTCCGGCCCAGGATCCCCTGGCCGGCGGCCGGGCAACCGAGGGCTTCGGGCGGGGGCCGACCTACCGCCAGGCCCTGGCCGAAGCACTCGCCGACGCGGTCGGCAAGGCGAAGGGGATTGCCGTGCAGCGCAGCGGGGCGTTGCAGAGCCGCCTGCGCATCGTGTCGGAGTGGGGGCAAGGCCTGCCCGAAGGCTCGTTCGACGGCGTCGCCGAACGCGAACGCGAATGGGTCGGGCAGCAGCTCGCCGGCTTCGTGCGGAGCTACGACGTGGCGAAGCGGGGCAAGGCCGACGACGGCGAATGGGAGGTCACCGTGCAGGCGCGCATCGCGGCACTCGCCGATGCCGAGTCGTTCGTGGTCGATCTCTCCGACGACGACCTGCGGGCGTGGGAGTTGGAGCGCTTCGAGGACGGCGCGGCCGCCCCGTTCGCGCGCGCCGAGGGCCGCTACGAGGCGCCGACCATCCGCGACAACCTGCGCGCGACGGGGGTCGTGCACGTCGTCGCCAAGACCGGCGGGGTCGAGCTCGGCGAGGGCGTCGCCGCCCGCGAGCGCGAGAAGGCCGGGCACCGGCTCGTCGCGTCGCACGCCGTGACGGTGGCCTGGCAGCCGATGCGCTTGCGGTCCGTGGTCGAGAAGCCCAACCGGGCTCGTCCGACGAATGGGCCGCGGCCGCAGTTCCTCACCGGGGCCTCGGTCCAGGTCTCCGTGCGCGTGGTCGATCGTGTGCGCGACGTCGAAGTGTTCGAACGCAGGTTGACGGTGGCGCTCGACGTGCCGGAAGCGACGCCGGTGGAGCGGCTCGACGCGATCGCGGTGCAGCTCGGCGACCGCGCCAAGGCCGAGGTCGCGGCGACGATCTTCTTCGCGCTGCAGCCGCCGGTGGTGTTGCGCAAGTGGCCGGGCGAAGGCGGCAAGGACTGGTTCGTCGAAGTGGCCATGGCCCGGCGCGTCGCGGCGGGCTACGACTCGTTCGAAGTCGGCCTGCCCGGCTCGCTGGCGAATCCCGATTGGCGCAGCCTCGGCCGCGCCGTCCTGGTCGGCGGCGATGCCACCACGTGCACGTTCCGCCTCGACGGCGTCGACGACCCTGCCAAGGTCGATGTCGGCACCGGCGAGGTTCGTCCTGCCCGCAAATGACTCCCATGAAGACGTCCATCCTGTCGTCCACTCTCGTGCTGTTCGCTGCCGCCGCGTGCTCGTCGGCGCCGCCCTACGCCGCGCAGGCCATCGAGGACGATGCCGAAGCGATGAGCAACGTCGTCGTCGCCGACAGCGAGCTCTACGACATCGTCCGGGCCGGCAAGGCCGGGGTCGAACGGGTGCCCGGCAGCAACCAGCTCAAGATCGCGGTGCCGATCCGCAACATCGACGACGAGCCGATCCAGGTGCTGGTCCAGGTGAGCTTCCTCGACGGTCGGCGCATCCCGATCGGCGACGACACCAACCAGCAGGTGAAGCTGATCGGTCCGGGTTCGACGCTGCCGATCGTGGTGATGAGCAAGTTCGACACTGCGCAGGACTGGGTCATGCGCATCAGCTGGAACAAGTGAGGCCCGAATGAACGTCCTCCGCTCGGTCCCGTTCGTCTGCCTGTTCGCGGCATGTGCGGCGCCGCGCGTCGTCGAACGCACGGCATCGGTGCCGCTCGGCGCGCCGCAGCCGGTGTCGGCACCGGTGGACTACCGGCGGGCCGATGCGGACAAGTCGGCGCCGTTGCCGATGGCGGATCTGCCGCCTCTGGCGGAGTCGATGGTGACGTTCCGCACGGTCACGGAAACCGTCGCGTTGCCGGCCGAGCCGGTGCCCGACGCGGCGCGGACCGGAGTCGAGTACGCGTATGACACGTACGATCCGTACGGCTACCAGCCGCGCTACCGGCGCTACCGCGATCGCGAGTGGGGGTTCCCGGTCAACACCCTGGTCGGGGTCGGGATCGGGGCTGCGTTCGACCACCACCACCACGGCTACGGCCGGCACCATCACCACCACGGTGCGTTGCTCGGCGGCGGCATCGGCCTGTTGCTCGACCTGAACCGCGTCTTCCACTGACGCGCGCGGTCAGTTCGCCTTCGGCAGCAGCACCACGCGGACCTGGTCGATGCGCAGTTCGGCGCGTGCGCCCGCGGCGAGGTCGGCGATCACGGTGATGCGCAGCTGCCGTTCCTGCGTCACGTGGCGCAGGCTCGAGGTGCGGAACTCGAGTGCTTGCGGGGTGGTCGCGGCTGGCGTGAGTTCGACCGCGGTGTCGAACCGTTCGTCGTGCGGGTGGTAGATCGCCGCCCGCAGCACGCTGTCGCCGTCGATGCGGGTCGCGCGCGCGACCAGCCGCACCTGCAGGTCGAGCACGTCGGTGGCGGCCGCGACCGGCAGGTCGAAGCGGACGTTGATCGCCGCGATTTCGCGCCCGTCGACCGTCGCCGTCGTCAGCACGTATTCGTTGCCGTCTTCGTCGACGAGCTGCGACCGCGCGCCGAACACGCTGCTCGCCGTTGCGATCTGCACCTGGGCCTGTTCGACGTCGAGGGTCACCGGCGCGGCCGGGGTCGCGGCGGTCGGCAGGGTCGGCAGCAGGTCGAGGCCGACCAGGTTCCACCGTTCGTCGGGCCACAGCAACGACGCCGCACCACCGGCGATCGGCACGGTCGCCAGACGCATCGACGCGCGGCCGGACGCGGGTTCGAGCAAGCCGAAGAACACGCGGTCGGCCGCCGGGGCGACCCGCGGCGTGCCGACTTCGCCGGGGGTCGCATGCAGCACGGCCACCGCACCCGTGGCGACATCGGCGCGGGCCAGCACCGAGTTGGTCGCAGTCAGACGGCGCACGAACACCACCGACTGGCCATCGGGCGTGAACGACGGGGCGTGGTCGCCCATGCCGGCGCCGACCGCGGCGCCGCCGTCGGTGAGGTTGACCTGGGTCAGGCCATCCGCGGAACTGCGCCAGAGCGTGTGGCGGCCGGTCGAATCGGCGCGGCTCCACACGATCGTGTCCGTGCTGCGGCTCCAATCCGGGTCGCCGTCGCTGCCGCCGGTCAGCGGCGTCGTGAATCGCGTCGCCGCAGAACCGTCCTCGGACATCTTCCACAGCGCGAGCGCACCGTCGCGGTCGGAGGCGAAGAGGATGGTGTTGCCGTCCGGCGACCAGCACGGGTCGTCGTCGCGGCCGGTGTTCTGGCTCAGACGCACTTCGCCGCGCGAGCCGTCCAGCGTCGACGCGAAGATCTCGCGGCTGGCGGGGTCGTTCGGGGTGCGTTCACGGGCGAACACGACGGTGTTGCCGTCGGGATGCAGGCGTGCGTGCAGTTCGGTGCCGGCCCGGTCGCCGACGCGGCGCGTGCCGAGGTTGCGGTCGTCGCGCAGCGCGATCTCGGCGAACTGGAACGGCGAGTCGACGCGGGCGCGACACGCCAGGAGCTGCGGCAGCGTGTCGTTGCCGATCGGATTGCTGCCGCCGCCGCCGCCGCCACACGCGGCGGTGCAGGCGACTGCGGCGAGGAGCGAACGGCTGGGCAGCGGCATCGCCGCATCGTGGCCAGCGGTCGTGCACGCAGCAACCCCCGCGGGTATGACGCGCGCGTGCAGGTCGCCGAGTTCGATTTCGTGTTGCCGCAGGAACGCATCGCCACCCGCGCGGCCGAGCCGCGCGACAGCGCGCGACTGCTCGTGCACGACCGACGCCATGGCACGCAGGACCATGTCCACGTGCGTGACCTGCCGCGGTTCTTGCGCGCCGGCGACCTGCTGGTGCTGAACGACACGCGGGTCCTGCCGTGGCGGCTGCGGGGACGGCGCGCGACCGGCGGCGCCTGCGAATGCCTCCTGGTGCGGCTGGATGGCGACGTGGGCGAGGCGTTCGTCAAGCCGAGCAAGAAGCTGCGCCCTGGCGACGAAGTGCCGATGGAGGACGGTGCGATCGTGTTGCGGCTCGCGGAGGCTCTGGGTGGTGGCCGATGGCGGGTCGTGCTGCGGGCGCGTTCGGGCTCCGTGGCGCAAGCGCTCGAACAATGCGGCCGCGCACCCCTGCCGCCGTACATCGATCGCGACGGCGAGGAAGACGTCGCCGCCGACCGGGCCCGCTACCAGACGGTGTTCGCGCGGGCGCCGGGGGCCATCGCCGCGCCGACGGCCGGCCTGCACTTCACCCCGGAGCTCTTGACGACCCTGCAGGCGGGCGGCGTCGAACTGGCGTGGGTGACGCTGCACGTAGGCGAGGGCACGTTCGCGCCGCTGCGCACTACGGTGGTCGAGGACCACCGCATGCACGCCGAACGCTACGAACTGCCGCCCGCCACGGCCGCCGCGGTGGCTGCCGCCAAGGCGCGCGGCGGTCGCGTCGTCGCGGTCGGTACGACGAGTTGCCGCACGCTGGAGACGTGCGCGCTTCCCGACGGTTCGGTCGTGGCCGGCACCGGCGCGTCGGACCTGTTCCTGTATCCCGGGCGGCGCTTCCAGGTCGTCGACGCGTTGTTCACCAACTTCCACCTGCCGCAGTCCACCTTGCTGATGTTGGTCGCCGCGTTCGCCGGGCGGGACGCGATCCTCGCGGTGTATCGCGACGCAATCGAACGTGGCTACCGGTTCTATTCGTTCGGCGATGCGATGCTGGTCGTGTGACGGGCGTGTTCACAGCATGCGGCGCAGGGCCCGCGCGGCAGCCGCGGGATCGTCGGCCTGCAGGATCGCGCTGCTGACGGCGATCCGGTCGACGCCGTGCTTGCGCAGTTCGATGAGGTTCCCGGCGGTGATGCCGCCGATGGCGAACAGCGGCAGGTTGCGCTGCTGCGCCGCTTCGACCGCGGCCTCGACCTCGGCCATGGTCTTGCCCGTGGTGTAGCCCTTGGTCGCGGTCGGATGGCATGGACCGAAGCCGATGTAGTCGGCGCCTGCGGCCGCTGCCGCGGCGATCTGCACCGGGTCGTGCGTGCTCACCCCGAGCCATGCCTCCGGCAGCAGCTTGCGCGCCGCGTCGATCGGCATGTCGTTCTGGCCCACGTGGGCGCCGGCGGCATGCGAACGCAGGGCCAGCATCACGTCGTCGTTGACCAACAACGGCACCTGATGTTGCCGGCACAGGTCGCGGCACCGGGCGAAGCCGGCCGGATCCGGGGACTTGGAGCGCCACTGCACCAGGTCGACGCCGTTCGCGAGGGCTTGCGCCAAGGTCGAGAACGGCTCGTGCCGGCAGGCGGCAGGAGTGAACAGCAGGTAGAGGCGGCCCGGGAACGGCATTCGCGACGGCCACCGTAGCAGAGGCCGGCCTGCGGGCGCCATGGCACGACGCACTCCGTGGTGCGCCTCGGTTGCCTTGCGCCCGGCGCCACGGTACCAAGGCGGCATGTTCGCCGCGTCGTGGCTGACCAACCTGCTCGCGTTCGTCGTCGGGCAGGGGGCGTCGCTGTTCTACCTGCGCACCGGTCGCAGATGGATCGGCCTCGCCGGCGCCGTGGCGACCTGGTTGTTGCTGGACTGGTGGCTGCTGTTGCGCTGCGTGCACGGCGCCGACGCTCCCGAACTGGGGCTCGCCTCCGGTGCGCTGCAACTCGCCGCGGCGATGGTGGCGGGTTCGCTCGGCGTCGCTGTTTGGCGGCGGCGGTACTCGGCCGCGGCGCGGCAACGCACGGCCCTTTTCGCCGCCGGCATGACCGCATACCTGCGCAGCGACTATGCGGCGGCGCGCGCGACCTTCGCGCGACTCGTGCGCACCGACCCTTGGGACGCGGCGGCATGGATCGCCCTCGGCGACGTGTTCGGGCGGGCGGGCGAGGCGAAGCGGGCGCGACGCTGTTGGCGCCGCGCGCGCGCGGTCGACACCAAGGCCGAGTTCAGCGACGTTTTGCGTTCTTCGCGCCGGGCGACGGGTTCCGCGTCGGCGGCGTGAAGCGCGCGGGGGCCACTTCGATCGCCAGTGCCGGTGCCTGGCCCACCGCGAGGTCGAACTCCGCCGGCTTGCACGTGCCGCCGTGCATCGGTTCGACGGTCCAGTGGCCGATGGGCAGGTCCGCGATCTGCAGGTTGCCGTTGGCGTCGGTGAGCAGTTCGTAGCAGGCACCTTCCTGGTCCCTGCCGAGCGCCTGGCGCAACCGGACCATGCGATTCCCGAAGGCGCGTGTGTTCGTCGAGAACGTGAGTTGCAGCGGTGCCGTGGTCAGGGCCACGTCGATGCGCAGGGGTTGTCGCAGGGACGGCGCTCGCACGATGCGCCGTTCGACGAACTGCATGCGACCACCGCACGGTGCGTCGATGCGCAGTTCGTATTCGGCGCCCTCGCGCAGGTCGCGGAAGCGGAAGTCGCCGAAGGTGTCGGTCGTGCAGCGCGCGAGCCATGGATTCACCTCGAGCCGGCCGTACGGAAGCAGGTCCGCCATCGGGCGGCCTTGCTCGCGCAGTTCGGTGCGCAGCGCATTCATGGACTGCACGGCGTTCGATTCGATTTCGCGCACCCGCACCAGGGCACCCGCACATGCACCGCCATTCTGCGTCACGGCGCCGGAGATCGTGGCCGGCGCGAAGCCGCCGGGATCGAGCGCCAGCTGCAGGTGCAGCTCCTGGCCGACGTCCAGCAGGACCTGACGCGGTGGTGTGTCGAAGCGCGGCGTGGTCGCACCGTCGGCGCCGGGGACCGGCGGCAGTTCGGGAACGAGCTCCCAGATGCCGGCGACCAGCCCTCGGAACGCGAACGCGCCGCGATCGCCGGTGACCGCGAGACGTTCGTCGAGCCAGCCGCTGTGTTCGAGTTCGTGGCCGGTGGGTGGGCGCTGCCGTGCCCGCACGCGCAGACCGCGCGGCGCGGGCCTCTGTTCTGCGACCAGCGTGCCGACGACGTCGCCACCGCCGCGCAGGACGATCGTGTGCACGGTGCCCGGCTGGCCGAGCACGCGCGGGCCGATCGATTTGGCGAAGTCGGGATGGCGCGCCTGGAACGAGAAGAACGTGCCCCATGTCGGCACCTGCAGTTCGCCGCGTTCGTCGGTTCGGCCGAGCAGCACGCGGTCGTCGCCCAGCGCGTCCCACTCGGCGCCCGGGAAACGCAGCTCGGGGTTGGCGTGGACATGGGCGTGGACCGACGCATCGGCGACCGGTTTGCCGTCGGTGTCCACGGTGCGCACCGTCATGCGGCCGGCGTCGAGCAGCTGCAAGGTGAGGGTGGTGGGGCCGTTGACGTTCGCGATCGCAGGCGCGTGCCCCGGCGCCGAAGCGACCACGACCACTGCGCCGACCACCTTGCCGGAGTGCACGCCAGGGGTCGTTTCCTTCGGTTGCCAACCCGCCGGCAAGGGGCGGTCTTCGCGCCGGAAGCGGACGACCGGCGTGAAGCACCGCACCTTGCCTCCGGCGATGGCCTTGCCAGCGGCGTCGGTGAGGTGAACCACCAGGTCGCGTGGGCGCGGCACGACGCATTCGCCATGGAAGTGCTGCGGCCAGGGCACGCGCTGCCACGGGGCGCCACCCGGCAGTGCCACCACGAGGGAACCCGACCCCGGGTCGATCACCAGCAAGTCGACTTCGCCGTTGGCATCGGTGCGGATCGGACGGCTGCCGAAGCCCAGCTCGTCGTGCACGATCGCGACTTCGGCCCCGACCCACGGCTTGCTCGTTTCGTCGACCACCCGCATGGACAAAGGCGAGGCCTGGCGCCAGCGCACGACGCCGACGTCCGTCGTCCGTCCTGGCGCCACCAGGACTCCGGCGCACTTCGCCTGGCCAAACGTCCCGGTGGCCAGCACGTCGTGGTTGCCCGGGCGCACGCCATCGACGCGGAACGTCCCATCCCGGGCGACGATCGCGCGTGGGAACGGCAGGAACTGGTCGCGATGGACCACCCATTCCGGCAGCGGTCCGGCGCGCATCGTTCCGGGCACGTGGAAGCTCTCGATGCCGGCGAGTCGAGCCGCGTGCAGATCCTCGAAGCCGGCGGCGCCGTCGAGCAGCGGATCGTCGACCACTCGCACCGTGGCGCCGTCGCCGCCTCCCTCGAGCCGGCCAACGATGCTGCCGCGTTGGTCGAGCCACACGTCGCCGAGGTCGAGTTCGCCGCCGCTGCGCGGCAACTGGGAGATCTTCTGGAAGTCTTGCCACTCCGTGCCGAGCCCGATCAGGAAGAACATCTCGTCTTCGGCGGGCAACAGTCGGAACGCGAACCGGCCCTGTTCGTCGGTGCGGGTGCGCGGCTCGTCGCGCAGCGGCGCCCGTTGGCTCGGTTCGGTGGCCGTCGGCAACACGCTGTCGAGCCAGCTGCGCGTGACGCGGACTTCGAGGTTGGCGGGATGGACCCACGGCTGCTGCCGAACCGTCAAGCGGCCGCGCACGACCACACCGCGGCGGTCGGCGTCGTCGGCCACGAGTGGTTCGGCGGTGGGGGTCGTCAGCAGATCCGCCACGAACGCGCCGTCGCGGTGGTCGCGCCGTTCCTCGGCGGGGGCAGGCGTCCCGGGCAAGGGCCCGGAGGACACGGCTGGCGGGTCGACCGCGTCCGTCGCAACTTGGGGCGCGGATTCCGGAGTCCAATCGGCGCCGTCCCGGGGCCACAGGATCCATGCGATGGTGGCAATGGCCAATCCACCGAACAACAGCCCAGTCCGGAGCATGGGGCGGGATGCTAGCAGGACATTTCGCACGCTGGCGGTGTGGTGGGAGAATGGCGTGACGTTGCCGGGACATCCCCGCCACGTGGTGGGTAGCCCTCTACGCAACGTCCGCTTCCGACGCCCATGCGCACCCTCGCCTTCCTCGGCTTTTCCGCCTCGCTCGTTGCCCAGGCCCTGCCGCCGCAGCCCGTTCCGCCGCAGAACCCGATCACGCCCCAGAAGGCGATCCTCGGCAAGCTGCTGTTCTGGGAAGAGCAGATGTCGTCGAACAACCGCGTCGCCTGCGGCACCTGCCACACGTTCGGGGCAGGTGGCGGCGACCTGCGCCGCGTGGTGCACCCGGGGAACGACGGCGTCACGCCGTCGCCGGACGACAGCTTCGGTTCGCCCGGTGTGATCCGCAGCGATGCCAACAACCACTACCTGCCTGACGCCGAGTTCGGCCTCGGCCGCCAGGTGACCAAGCGGGCGTCGCCGAGCTTCCTGACCGCGGCGTGGTTTCCCGAGTTGTTCTGGGATGGCCGCGCGCGCACGAACTTCGTCGATCCGGATACCAACACGACGTTGATCCCGACCGGCGGCGCACTCGAGAACCAGGCGCTGGGCCCGTTGCTCGCGGCGGACGAGATGGCGCACGACGCGCGCACGTTCGCCGACGTCACCACCAAGCTGCTGGCCGCGCGGCCGATGGCGCTCGCGACCAACCTGCCGGCCGACATGGCCGCTGCGATCGCCGGGGGCGTGACCTATCCGCAGTTGTTCCAGGCCGCGTTCGGTTCGCCCGAGATCACCGCGACCCGCATTGCGTTCGCCCTTGCGACCTACCAACGCACCCTGGTTCCGAACCAGACCCCGTACGACCTGTTCATCGCCGGCAACAACACGGCGCTGACGCCGCAGCAGGTGAACGGGCTCAACGTGTTCAACGGCCCGGCGCGCTGCAACCTGTGCCACACGCCGGGGCTGTTCAGCGATCGCCAGTTCCGCAACCTCGGACTGCAGCCGATCGCCTTCGACAACGGGCGGCAGGCGGTGACCGGGCTGGCGCAGGACGGCGGCAAGTTCAAGGTGCCGAGCCTGCGCAACATCGGTTTGCGCACGAGCTTCATGCACACCGGCCAGTTCACGACCATCGGCCAGGTGTTCACGTTCTACCTGAACGGCGGTGGCCCGAACCTGCAGAACAAGGACCCGCTGTTGCAGCCGCTGAATGTACCGCCGCCCAACGGCGTGCCGCCGCAAGCCGCCAACGACCTGATCAACTTCCTGCAGAACGGTCTCACCGATCCGCGGGTCGCCAATGGCCAGGCACCCTTCACCCGGCCCACCCTGCGCAGCCAATTGCTGGCCGAAGGCGGCGCGCTCTACGGCATCGGCTCGCCCGGCACCGGAGCCCGCATCCCGCTGATCATGGCCGAAGTGCCGGCGAACCTCGGCAACGTCGACTTCAAGTTCGGAGTCAGCAACGCGCGCGGCGCTTCGGCGGCGACGTTCGTGTTGTCGACCGGACCGAGCAGCACGGTGTTGGCTGGGGTGAACGTGAACGTCCTGCTGAACGGTGGTGAGGTCTTGGTTCCGCTGATGCTGGCGGGCAACCCTGGCGTCGCCGGAGCCGGCTACGGCACGGTCGCCTTCCCGATGCCGAACGAGCCGGGGCTCGTTGGCCTGACCCTGTTCGGCCAGTGGTTCGTGTGGGACACGGGTGCGGTGCCGGGCATCGCCACCACGCGCGGCGCCGAGTTCCGGCTGTTCTGATCCTCGCGCTGCCGCTTGTGCGGCGTCGGTTGGTCTGCGTCAATCCGGCGCTGCATGGCCACGACCGATCCGCGCATCGACGACTACATCGCGTGCGCCGCCGAGTTCGCGCGCCCGATCCTGCGCGAACTGCGCGCCCGCGTGCACGCCGCCTGCCCGGAAGTGGTGGAGACCATCAAGTGGCGCGTGCCGACGTTCGAGTTCGCTGGGATGCTCGGCGGCATGGCGGCGTTCAAGGCGCACTGCCTGTTCGGCTTCTGGAAGGACCCGCTGTTGCGCGAATCGGGATCGGCTGCGGTGCTCGACGTTCTCGGCAAGATGACGAGCGTCGACGACCTGCCGGGGAAATCGGTGTTCGCGAAGGTCGTGAAACAGGCGATGGCCTTGAACGCCACCGGGGCCAAGGTGCGGCGAGCCAGGCCGGGGGTGAAGGCTCCGATCGCGGCCCATCCGGAGTTCGTCCGGGCGCTGGCGGCGGCTCCCAAGGCGAGGAAGTGCTTTGCCGCTTTCCCGCCTGGCGCCCAACGCGAGTACAACGAGTGGATCCAAGACGCCAAGAAGGACGACACGCGCGCACGCCGTATCGAGCAGGCGGTGGCTTGGATCGCCGAAGGCAAACGCCGCAACTGGAAGTACGAACGATGCTGAGTTTCCTGCGTACGCTGAGTCTCGCGTTGGCCGTGGCCGTCGGTCTACCCGCCCAGGCGGTGGTGGGGCCGGTGGACGTACCCGAAGGCAAGGCCGAATCGAAGATGCGCGCCGGGCCCGTCGAGCTGGATGTCTTCACGTTCCGGCCGAAGGCCTGGACCGGCGAGCGCATGCTGTTCGTGCTGCACGGCGTCAACCGCAACGCCGACGAGTACCGCGACCACGCTGTCGGCATGGGGGAACGCTTCGGCATGCTGGTGGTAGCGCCCAAGTTCGACGCCGAGCGCTTTCCCAGCCGGGCCTACCAGCGTGGCGGCCTGTTGCGCGAGGACGGCAGTGCGGCGCCGCCGATCGAATGGACCTATGCGCGCATCCCAGAGCTCGCCACGGCGATCCGGCAGCGCACCGGCAAGGACAGCAAGCTGTGGATCATCGGCCATTCGGCCGGCGGCCAGTTCGTGGTGCGCATGAGTGCGTTTCAGGAGACCGGGGCCGAACGTCTCGTCGCGGCGAATCCGGGCAGCGTGTTGTTGCCGACGCTGACGATGCCGTTCGGCTATGGCTTTGGTGGCTTGCCGCCGCAACTGGCGAACGACGAACGTCTGCGGGCCTACCTGGCCGCACCATTGACGCTGTACCTCGGCACCGGCGACGACCACGACGACGAGTGGTTCGACAAGAGTCGCGAAGCGATGGCGCAGGGCACCGGGCGGCACCAGCGCGGGCTGGCGTTGTGGTGGCACGCGCAGGCGTTGGCGGCGCAACGCGGTTGGCCGTGCCACTGGCGGCTCGTCGAAGCCGTCGGCGTCGAGCACGACCACGAGAAGATGTTCGCGCATGCGCAGTGCGAAATGGCGTTGTTCGGGGTGGTCGCGAAGCCGACTGCACCGACACCCACGGGAGCGGGCAAGTGAACGTTCGCCAGACGCTGGCAGTGGTTGTCGGGCTCCTTGCGGGCAACGCGCTGCTGGCGCAGGACGAACTCTCGGCCATCCTCGTGCGCGACGACGGCCCGGCCTTGGTGGCGTTGTTGCAGAAGCAGCCAGCCGTTCGCGACACCAAGATCGAAGGTGGTTGGCCACCGTTGAACGTCGCCGCGGCGCGCGGGTCGCTCGCCTGCGTGCGCGAATTGCTCGCGGCGAAGGCCGCCGTCGACTCGACCGATGCCCAAGGCCGCACTCCCGCGCAGCGCGCGGCCGAGGCCGGCCACCGGGCGGTTGCGCAGCTGTTGTGCCAGCACGGTGCGCGGGTCGATCTCGACGTGGCGATGGTCGCCGGGGACGAGGCGTGGGTGCGACGCTGGCTGGGCGAGAACGCCGGCGAGGTGCCGTGGACCACGCAGGTTGCGGCGGCCAAGGCCGGCGCCACCGCAACGCTGCGCGTCGCGCTACCCCGGGCCGCGGCACGGCCCGACAATCCGATCGGGCCGCAGCAACCCGGGCTCGCCTTCTTCGCGCTGGCGCACGCCGACACGTTGACGATGGTGCTCGACCACGGCGAAGCGATGGACGAGCCGCTGCAGGGCAATTGGGGACTGGGTGGCAGCAGCAGCTTGCTGCACTCTGCGGCAAGCATCGATGCAGGGGCCAGCCTCGACGTTCTGCTGAACCGCGGGTTCCCGGTCGACGAGCCCGACGAACACGGCAACACGGCCCTCGTGGCCGCGTGCCACGCGGCGGCGCCCCAGGCGATCGCGACGTTGCTCGGCAAGGGTGCTTCGCTCGCGCGTGGCCCCGAACTGCTGCGCATGGTCTGCGAGTGCCTGGCGCGCGGCACGAACGCGGTGCAGCGACAACGGCGGCACCGCGCGGCGGGCCTGTTGCTCGCCCATGGCGTGCCGCTGGACGCGTTCGCGGCGGTCACGCTCGGCCGACACCGCGAACTCGCGGCGCTGGTGGCGGCGGAGCCGAAGCTCGCCAGCGAAGCGACGAGCGAACCGCTGCTGGTGCGCGCGGCGCTGTGCACCGACCGCGAAGCGCTGCGGATCCTGCTCGATGCGGGGGCTCCCGTAGGCGTGACGGGGCGCGACGGCTACACGCCGCTGCATTGGGCCGTGTTCTGGGATGCGCCGGACTGCGTCGAGTTGCTGCTGGAGCGCGGGGCGGAAGTGTCGCCGGCCGCGGCGAACGGCCTCACGCCCTTGCACGAGGCGGTCCGCTGCAGCCATCCAGAGCAGGCCGGGCGCTTGCTGCGCGCCGGCGCCGACCGCACCAAGAAGGACCAGCAGGGCAAGCTGCCGCTCGACTATGCGGCGCCCGAGCTGCGGGCGAAGTTCGAGGCCGTGTTCGCCGCGGCGCGGTGATCAGGCGTTGCCGAGTTCGAACGCGCTGCGGTAGCGCGCGTGCTGCTGCAGGTGCTCGACCAGTTGGCACAGGTCCTTGTGGTGGGCGAGCGTGGCACTGTCTCCGACCACGGTGAGGTGCCGCCGCGCGCGCGTCAGCGCCACGTTCAGGCGGCGCAGTTCGGCGAGGAAGCCGACCTCGCCGTGTTCGTTGCTGCGCACGAGCGAGACCACGACGGCTTCCTTCTCGCGCCCTTGCAGGCCGTCGACGGTGCCGATCTCGAGGTCCGGTTCGCCGCCGAGCCGCGCCCGCAGCAGCTGCACCTGGGCGTTGTACGGAGTGATCACCGCGATCGCGCTGCCGGGCACGCCGGCGTCGCGCAGGGCGGTGACGATGCGCACGACCAGTTCGGCTTCGCCGGCGTTGCTCTTGCTGCCGTCGTCGTCGCCGGCGCTCTCGTCGTGGCTGCAGCCGGCGGTGTCGACGAAGCACAGTGGCTCCGTGGTCCAGTCGTTGGCCGTGACCTCGGGCAGGTCGGTCAGCAGATGCGAACGGACCGCCGGTGCGGCGGTGAGCCGGCCGTCGTAGAGGCGCTGTGCCGACCAGCCCTGGATGCGTTCGTGCATGCGGTACTGCAGCGTCAGCATGCGGCCGATCGCGGGGCCCTGTGCGGACTCCATCAGCCGTTCGAACAACGTGCAGGCGAGTCCACCAGCGGCGGCTTGCTCCGACTGGATCGTCGGCGGCAGCTGGCGGTGGTCGCCGGCGAGCACGACGCGGCGGCCGAGCGGGATCGGGATCCAGCACGCGGCTTCGAGCGCCTGCGCCGCTTCGTCGATCACGACGCGATCGAACGGCCGTTCCGCCAGCAGCTCGCTCGCGGCGCCGACGTTGGTCGCCAGCACGACTTCGGCGCCGTCGACGAGGCCCTTGGTGATCGCCGCTTCGAGCTGGCGCAGTTCGGCGCGCAGGGCGCGCACTTCGTTGCGGGCGGCCCAGCGGTCCTGGCGCGACTTGGCGCGATGGACCCGGCGCAGGCCGGCGTCGACTTCGCGTTTGACGTCGCGGAGCACCTTCTGTTCGGGAGCGTCGGCGACGAGGCTCGCCAGCGACACGTCGCGCACCGCGGCCGAAACGCGGGCGGGGTGGCCGAGGCGAACGACGCGCAGGCCGGCGCGCAGCAGCCGTTCGGCCAGGTTGTCGACCGCGACATTGGACGGAGCGCAGGCGAGCACGCGTTCGCCGCGCGCGACGCATTGGCGCACGAGCTCGACCACGGCGGTGGTCTTGCCGGTGCCCGGCGGGCCGTGGATCAACGCGACGTGCTCGGCGCGCAGGGCGTGCGCGACCGCGTCGCGCTGCGACGGATCGAGGGCCGGATCGAACCACGCGATCGCCGCGGTTTCCGGCCGCGCCGCGAACGTCGCTTCACGTTCGCCGAACAGCGCGTCGAGGTACTTCGCTTCGTCGCCCTTGCGTTCCCGCTGCAGCCCGCGCAGCGCCGAGTCGAGGCGCCGGAATGTGACGTCGGTGGCCAGCTGGTCCATGCGGACGAGGCTGGGCAGGTCGACCTCGTCGTCGTCGATCGCGACCACGAGCTGGTCGCCCCGGCCGCGCACGAACACCCCGCTGCACAGTGGTGGTTCGTCGCGGCTGGCGCGCAGGGCGACCACGTCGCCGGGGCCGAACCGGTGCGCCGGCAGTTCGCCGCGGCTCGGCCGCAGCACCACGTGCAGCCGGCCACCGAACCCGGGCTCGAGGTCGGCGACTTCGAGGCGAAGCAGCGTCGTGCCGCGCGCCTGCAGTTCGGCGTCGCTGCGCACGCGCAGCAACCGTTCGGCCTCGGCGATCTCGGCGTCGCGTTCGAGGCGCAGCAGGCGCAGGTGTTCGGCGGCGAAGGTGTGGCGGTCCATGGCGAGGGTGTCGTGCCGCCGACATCGGGTCGAATCAGCCGATCTTCTCGCTGATCGTCTTCGCCTGCAGGAACTGCAGCAGGTAGTCCGGGCCGCCGGCCTTGCTGTCGGTGCCCGACATGTTGAAGCCGCCGAACGGGTGCGCGCCGACCAGGGCGCCGGTGCACTTGCGGTTGATGTAGAAGTTGCCGACGTGGAAATCGCGGCGGCAACGTTCCTTGTGCCGCTCGTCGTGGGTGAAGACGGAGCCGGTCAGGCCGTACTCGGTGTTGTTGGCGACGGCGAGCCCTTCGTCGAAGTCCCTCACCTTGATGATCGCCAGGACCGGTCCGAAGATCTCCTCCTGTGCGATCGTCGCGGTCGGCGACACGTCGGCGAACACCGTCGGCTGCACGAAATGGCCGCCTTTGGGGCCTTCGCCGCCGCCGATCAGCAGGCGCCCCTCCTTCTTGCCGGCCGCGATGTACTCGAGCGTCTTCCGCTTCGCGGCACCATCGACCATCGGGCCGAAGTTGACGTTGCGATCGCCGGGGTGCCCCATGCGGATCGCCTCGACCTTGGGCACGATGCGCCGTACGAATTCGTCGTAGACGTC
>JAEUHV010000497.1 GCA_016794485.1 Planctomycetota bacterium | reverse complement strand
GCCGAACCCCATCTCGGGATAGGCCACCGGGACCAGGTGCGGGAAGTAGCGTGGCGCCGGATCGTTGCCGACGTCGATCGGCACCGGATGGCCGAGGTTCACCGGCAGCGTCGTCCAGAACGGTGCGCGCCGATCGAGCGTGAACGCTTCCTCGAGCATCTCCTGGGTCTTCCACGCGCGCTGCAGCAGGAAGCCGGGCAGAGCCGCGGCCTGCCCGGTGCGCTCGTGCCGGCCGACGACACCAGGTGCGACGATGCTGCGCGACCGGCTGGCCGCGGCGCGGTAGTTCACCCACGGCCCCGACTGGAACACGATCGGCGCCGTGCCCATCTCGAGCGCGCTGTCGCGGCCGGTCTGCAGGTTGCGGTACAGGTAGACCCACGGCTGCTTCTGCGGCACGCCGCTGGCGGCGTCGAGACGCGGTTGCAGCACCCGTTCGACGAGGTCCTTCCAGCCGGTCAACGGCCCCTGGCCGGGAGCCTGGCTGCCGGCGGGCATGCCGTCGCCGCGCAACGCGAGGACGTCCTGCGCCAACTGCAGCGCCTCGTTGGGCCGCACCCAGCGCGGCGACGTGCCCTGCTGCTGGCCGTCGTGCACGCGCACGTCGGCGGCCACCCGGATGTGCGAACAGATCGCAGTGAGCACGTCCGCGTCGGCGGTGTTCACGTTCACCGGGGCCGGGATCAGTGGCTCCACCACGGTGTCGGTGCCGACGAAGCCGGCCACGACCGGCAGCAGCAGGTGCAACTGGAACACGACCCGCAGCTGCAGGTTCGGGATGCCGCGCGTGGTCGAGGTCGCGGCGACGAGGCCGTATTCGACTTCGCCGGACGCGAGGTTGCGCAGGCGCACCGTGCTGCCCGCCCCCACGTGCAGGGCCGACCGCACCAGCAACGTGCGCGACTTGCCGGCTTCGAGATCGTTGAAGACCCGCTCCGGCCGACCCCAGGTCGCAGCACTGGTGGCCATCGTGTCGACCGTGAACAGGCGGCGCAGCGTGTCCAGTTCGGCACTGGTGAAGGCGCCGTAGCCGGCATCCGCCACCGCGATCAGGTCGCCGACGGCGCGGTACGGCCGCCGCGTCTTCCTGGCCGGATCGTGGCCGAGGAACGGCCAGGCCGCCGCCAGCACGCAGCGGTAGTCGAGCACCAGCGCGTCGGCCCGGATCGCCTGCTGGCCGTTGGCGAAGCCCTGTTCGAGCGCGAGCAGGCCACGGGTCAGGCCCTTCAGCGTGCTGCCGTCCTTCTCGGTGTACTGGATCAGTTCGCCGCCGACGAACACGTGGCCACTGTCGGGCAACGCCTCGGCCTGTTCGAGCTGGACCACCTGGTCCTCGGGCTTCAGGTCTTCGCGCAACCGCGTGGTCAGGCCGAGCGCGTTGGCGAACAACAGCGGCGACGCGCCGTCGAGACCGAGGAACCGCTGCGCGTCGACGACGCTGCCGCCGAGCAACACGCGGCCCTCGTCGCGCAGGCCCTCGAACGCCTTCGGCACTTCGAGCGCCTGCGGAAACTCGTCGCGGCCGTCGAACATCGGCGTCGGATCGATCGACGGGTGCGACAACGTCGCGTCGTCGAGCAGGATCTCGCGCACGCTGGCGGAGGCCTGTTCGACCATCGTCGCCTCGGCGTCGCGCGCCGCGGCATCGGCCCCGACCCCCATCGACACCGCGAACGGCAGCGCCAGCAGCATCAGCAGCGTGAGCGCGAACAACACGGCCAGCAACGCGAGGCCGGCCTCTTCCGACGAAGCACGCGACGGGTTCACGAGCCCTCCATGGCGGTCTGGAACCGCACCACCGGACGTTCGATCGCTTCGCCGCGCGCGTCGAACGAGAATCGCAGCGCTTTCTCGAGCGGCAGCTCCGGGGGCAGGAACTGGGCCGGTGCGAACGAATAGACGAACCAGCGCACCTCGTCGACGGCACCGGCGAACGGTGCGTCGGCGGGCACGAGTTCGAACATCGGGTCGTCGCCCTGCTGCGGCATGCCTTCCGCCGCCGCCCGGGCGAGTTCGCGGCCGTCGATGCTGAGCCACATCGACTTGCCGTCGCAGCCGACGTCGAGCGTGCACCAGCGGTGCAGCGGCAACGACTGCTCGGAGGCCGCCGCAGCCAGGGTCGTGCCGTCACCGCCGTTGGCGACCAGGCGCAAGCGCGCGCGCGGCCGCGCCTCCGCGTCGAGCACGAGCTCGATCGCCGGGGCGAGCCGCAGCAACGTCGCGTTGCTGCGCTGCTCGAGGAAGAGGTCGAAGCGCACCACGAAACCGCCGCCCAGGTCGAGCACCTGCCTTGGCGCGGGCCAACGCAATAGCGGCGTCTTGTCGCCTTCCTTCGGTGTGCGGGCGTGGCCGAAGCGCCCCGCCGGCCGATCGTCGCCGCCGAGGATCGGCCGCAGCGAGTCGTCGAGCACGGCGTCGTTGGGTTCGAAGTGGAACGTCACCACCGGCTGCAGCAGACGCGACTGCACGGTCGCGGGCGCCCCGTCGACCCCGGGCCGCAGCCAGACCTCGGTCGGCACGCCTTCGGCCCGCGCGGTGAATTGCGCCTGGCGCAGTTCTCCTGCCAGGACGGAATCGGCCACCGCCTGCGGGTCGGTGCGGCGGAACTGCCCGATCGACACCCCCAGCAACACCGACAACACGCCGATCACGACCAGCAGTTCGAGCAGGGTGAAGCCGGAGGAACGGACCATCGGGAAGTTCCTAGTTCTTCGGCCAGGCAAGGTCATCGGCGGTGCCGAAGGTGCGGTCCTTGCCGGCACTCAGGATCTGCCACTTGCCGTCGCCGAATGGCTTGCCGTCGGGCCGCAGCATCGCCTTCACCGCGGCCTGTTCGCCGTCGACGCCGAGCAGCATCGTCTGCGTCTTGCCGAGGCCGAACTTGCCGAAGTACGCCATCGGCGTGGTGAAGCCGTCGGCGATCTCGCGCCGCTCGCGGCTCTTCAGCAGCGGCATCTCGACACCGTGGTCGTCGGCGTCGGTGTTGGTGAACGCGTTCGCCATGCCGCCGAGGTCGACGCCGTCCTGCAGCGAGTTGCTGAGGAAGCACACCAGCGACTCGATGCCGGTGTTGCGGCCGTTGTCGGGTTTCCACGGCGCCTTCGCGTCGGCCGCGACCGGCTTCAGGTCGTCCGGCGGCGCAAAGCCGTGCTTGCGTTCGTGGGTCTTGATGCCGTTCTCGAGGACGATCATGTTCGCCTCGGTCGCGGCTTCGCTGGCGGCGTCGTTGGCGCCGATCAGGTTCGGCACGAGCACCGCGGCGAGCACGCCGAGGATCGAGATCACGATCAGCAGCTCGATCAACGTGAAGCCGCACGCGCGGCCGTGGCGGGTCGTCGTCATCGGATGTCCTTGCGCCGCTCGAGGCGGTAGTCGTCGAACGCGACGTCGGGCACGGAGCGGCTCGCCCCCTGCGCGAACAACACGGTCTTCAGTTCCGGCGTCAGGTTGCCGGTCAGGAACTTCAGGTCGTGGCGGAACACGACGTCGCCGTTCCACGACGCGTGCAGGGCGAACTGCTTCGCCTGCGGATCGCCGCGCGGCACGACGCGCAGTTCGAGCTGGTGTGCTGCCGCGACGTCGAAACCCGGAACGACGATCGGCCGCCAGCCGCTCGCTTCCTGGTCCTTGTCCTGGTCGCGGCCGTCCTTCCACCACAGGGCCGGCTTGCCTTCGCGGATGCCGAGGCGGATCTGCAGGTCGACGTTGCCGTTGCCGCCCTGCACTTCGATGCCGAGTCCGGTGAAGTCGCCGTTGCCGCGCTGGTGGTTCGGTCCCTGCTGCATCGTGACGCCGACGGCGAGGAAGTTCTTGCCGCGCTTGACGGCGTTGCGCCGCTCCCAAACGACTTCACCCTTGGTGAACTTGTCACTGCGGAACACCAACCGACCCGCGTGGACCTCGGCCTTGAGCTGCGCATCGGAATCGCCGGCCCAGGTGTCGCCCACATCGGGCCGCTCGAAGCCGTCGCCGAGCGTCTCCTTCTGCGCGTGGTCGTCGATCGCCAAAAGCGTCGCCTGGGCCCACTGGCCGAGTGCGTCGTCCTTCGGCAGGTCCTGCGTCATGCGCTGCAGCACGTTGGCGGACTCGTCGACCATGCCGCGGCTGTAGTCGACCACGGCGGACGCGCCCTTGCCGTACCACTTGCGCCGTTCGTCGGGCGCCAGGTCGCGGGCCGCGGCGAACGCAGCGCGCGCGGCGTTGGCGTCGGCGGCCTCGAACGCGCGCAGGCCCTGCAGTTCGAACAGTTCGATCGAGGGGGCCACGGCGAGGGCGACGGCGCGATCGGCATAGCGCCGCGCGTCGACCGCCGCGGCGATCTGGCCGCTCTGGGCCTTGTCGGCCTGGGCCGCCGCCATCTCGGCGATCGCGTGCACGAAGTCGTCGCGGCGGCGCAACGCTTCGGCCAGCGCTTCGGTCGCGGGCCCGCTCTGGCCCGAC
>JAEUHV010000022.1 GCA_016794485.1 Planctomycetota bacterium | reverse complement strand
GATCCGTTCGGTTCTGCAGGCGGCGATCCGCGCCGGCGGCACTTCGTTCCGCGACTACGTCGGCGTCGACGAAGACGCCGGCTTCTTCGCGCGCGAGCTGGCCGTCTACGAACGCGGCGGCGAGCCGTGCCCGCGCTGCGGGACCTCGGTCAAACACGCAGTCGACGGCGGGCGCAGCACCTACTGGTGCTCCGGTTGCCAGCGCTGACGGCGCAGGGTCACGTTTCGAAGCGGATGATCCACAGCAGCCGCACTTCGGTCTCCGTCGGCGACGTCTCGACCCGGAACAGTCCGAGCACGGCCTTGAACACGTTGTGCGTCTCGACCTCCCGCGTCTCGTTGTTCGCGACGTAGCGGTTGCGGTTGCTCATCAACAGGCCGAACGGGCCGATCGACCAACGATCCTCGTAGGTGCCGTTCTCCATCCAGAACACCAACGGCACCCACGCCTTCGCCTCGCCACTGTAGTCCTCGAGTTCGACTGCGCCGGCGTAGACCGGTCCCGGGCCGCGGCGCACGCCGAACTGCATGGTCGCACCGCCCGGGCCCTCGGCGGCGATGCGCGCGCTGAGTTCCTGCACGGTCGGCACCGGCGCCCCGTCGACGGTGTCGATGACGTCACCGCCGCGCAGCCCGGCGAGCCAGGCCGGCGACCCGACCTCGACCTCCGTGACCACGACGGCTTCGCGTTTCTGGCCGAAGATGCGTTCGCACCACACCGCCGGGATGCCACCCAGCGTGAGGCCGGCGTACGGACGCTCGTGCGGCTGCGCCTTGTCCAGGAGGATCGACTGCTGCTCGGTGACACGTTCCTTCAGCAGCTTCACGGAGAGCGGCAGGTCCTGCTGGTCCTGTCCACGCAGCACTTTGGCGGTCACCAGCTGGCCGTCGCGCAACGCCGCTTCGATCGCGCTGACCTGGGGCAGGTAGACGGTCTCCCGGCCGTCTAGGGACAACAGCACGTCACCGGCCAGCACGCCGGCGTCGGCGGCGCTCGACTTCGGGTAGGTGCCCGTGACCAGGAGACCGGAGTAGGGCTTGACGCCACGCCGTTCGGCCGCGCCCTTGTCGATTTCCTGCACCTGGAGGCCGAGGAACGGTCGCTCGCGGTCGAACTCGCGCACCTGGCGCACCGACGGCGTGCCATAGGCCTCGAGCTGGTAGGTCTCCTTGGCGCCGTCAGGCAGGTCGCGGCTCGCGAGCACGTAGGCCTTGGACCCCACGTGCTGGGTCGAGGTGTAGGTGCGGCAACCGACGAGGAACGGCAGGATGGACGCGACGACGAGGAGCGATGGCTTCATGGATTTGGCGAAAAGCGCGCCGCAGCGCACCGGAGGCGGCCGGCGTGGCCATTCGGGCGAGGATCCTGTCGGGGGCAGGGCTTCACCGGCCCTCCCGGCCGAACCAGCGGATCACCAGGTAGGACGCGACCTGGCACACCGCCCCGAGCAACAACACGCCGCGGAAGCCGAACTGGTCGACCACCGGCCCAGCCGCGGCGGCGAACCCGACCACGCCGACCTGCATCGACCCGGCCCGCAGCGCCATCACCGTCGACAACTGGTCTTGCGGCACGGCCCCCGATGCGAGGGCCTGCAGCGGTCCGGTCCGGGCGGCGGCGACGAGGGCCAGCACCGCTCCGCAACCGAGCAGGACCATGGACTCGGGCTCGCGCGCCAGCAGCACGAAACACGCGGCCAGGATCGCCGAGGTGACCAGCACGAAATTGCGTTTGCCGACCCGGTCACTGACGCGGCCGAGCCCCGCACTGCCCAGCACCGACGCGACGCCGAGGCCGACCCACAACCACATCTGCTGGTCGCGCGGCACCCGGCCGGTGCGGTCGAGCCACGTCGTCGCCAGCTGGACCGTCGTGAAGAACGACCCCACGTGCAGCATCGTCGCGGCGAGAGCAGCCAGCGCCGGAGCGTTGCGCAACACGGCGACGAACGAGCCGCGCGGCTCGCGGGCTTGTGACGCCGGCACCGAACGCAGGGCGAGCAGCAGGCCGACGCCGGCGATCACCGCCTGCGCGGCGAACACCCACTGCCACAGCCCGGCGCGCGCCAGGAGCACGGACAACGGCATCCCGATCGGAATCGCCAGGAACATGCCGGCGGTGAACATGCCCATCGCCGCCCCGCGGCGCTCGTACGGCACGATTGCCGCGACCAGCGCCGACGCCGACGCATAGGCGACGCCGACGGCGATCCCGGACAACGCCCGCACGACCAGCAGCGCCACCCAGCCGGTCGCGAACAGGTGTGCCGTGCTCGCGAGCACGAACACCGCGAGGCCGGCCAGCAGGACTTGCCGGCGGCCGAACCGGAGCGAAAGTCCGAGCACCCACAGTGCCCCCACCGCCGAGCCAGCCGCCGCTGCCGCAAGCAGGCTCGTCTTGCGCGCCGCCAGGTCCTCGGGGAGGAACGGCAACAGCGCCCCCAATACGCTGGTGTTCAGATTCAGCGCGAACGCGGTCAAGGCGAGCGACGCGATCGCGAACGCTTCGCGACGGCGCGGCAGGGGTGCGGCGACCGGCGAAGGCGGCGAATGCGGATCGGTGGCAGGCGACGGCACCGGCGGGATCATCGCGACGCAACCGCCGGAAGTCCCGCCCTGCGATCGAAACCACCGGGACATCGCGCGCGGTGTGCAGCGCCTGCTTCCGTGCGGACGGCGGCGACGTAGAGTTCCCGACCCCGTGCCCCGCTCCTCGTCGCTTTCCCGCCCGTGAAGATCGCCATCCTCGGCGGCGGCATCTCCGGTGTCGCCCTGGCCCGCATGTGCGCCGCAGACGGCCACTCCGTCACCGTGCTCGAACAAGCCGAGCGGGCCGGCGGCCTGTGCAAGAGCCGTCGCTACGGCGAGTTCACGTTCGACGAAGCCGGCGGCCACATCCTGTTCAGCAAGGACAAGAAGGTGCTCGACTGGCAGCTGGCGCGGTGCGGCGGCGAGCACGGCACGGTGCGCACGGTGCGCAACACCAAGATCCGCTGGCACGACCGCTGGGTGCCGTACCCGTTCGAGAACGGCGTCGGGCACCTCACCAAGGACGCAATCGTCGACTGCATGGCCGGCTACATCGAGGCCTACGCGACGCGGCGCAGCGGCGTGCCGTGCCCGACCAACTTCGGCGACTGGATCGACTGGCGCATGGGCCCCGGGTTCGCGCGCCACTTCATGGTTCCGTACAACCAGAAGATCTGGAAGTGCGACCTGCGCACGATGGCGAGCGATTGGGTCGCGGGCCGCGTGCCGGAGGCGCCGATCGAGGACATCGTCAAGTCGGCGATCGGCATCGACACCGAGGGCTACGGCCACCAGTCGGTGTTCTGGTTCCCCAAGCACGGCGGCTTCGAAGCGCTGGTGCGCGGCACGGTCGACGGCGGCGGGTTCCGGCTGCAATGCGGCGTCGGCGTCGAACGCGTCGAGCGGTCCGGGTCGGGCTACAAGGTGAACGGCGAAGCGTTCGACCTGGTGGTCAACACGGTGCCGCTGCCGCGCATCGAGGCCGCGTTCGCCGACATTCCCGAAGCCGTGCGCGCCGACATCCGCGCGCTGCGGCCGATCTCGCTCATCAACCTGATGATCGGCGTCAAGCTCGACGAGCCGTTGCCGCCGCTGAGCTGGATCTACCTGCCGTTCCCCGAGCAGGGGCCGACCAACCGCGTCACCTACTACTCGAACTACTCGCCGCACGTGGCCCCTGCCGGGCACGGTTCGTTCCTCGCCGAAGTCACCCACCGCGGTGAGCTGCGCCCGGATGCGGCGTGGCTGCGCGACGTCACAGGCGCCCTCGGCCGTGCCGGCATCCTGCGGCCCGAACAGGTCGTGCTGACCGAGTGGTGCAACAACGAGTACGCCTACATCCACCAGGACCTGGCGTTCCGCGACCGGATCGGCCGGGTCCGCGCCTGGTTCGACGCCAGCGGCTACCTGACGTTCGGCCGGTTCGGGCGGTACGAGTACCACAACAGCGACCAGTGCGTGCAGCGGGCGATGCAGGTGCACGAGCACATCCGCACACTCGCGCGCGAAGGGCGACCGAGCCCCCTCAGGCTGCCCTGATCGGCAGCGCCCGTGACATCGTTGGCACGGAACCCGACGCGTTTTCACGAGGCACAACGGAACCTGGCGGCGAAGCCCGCGCGTCTGATGGTCGTTCCGTGGGAACCATGCCTTCCTGCGGAGCTCTTTCCCGTCCTCAGGATCCTCGCCGCGGGCAACTCGGACGCCGAGACGGCATCGCGAATCAGAGGGGTCTGTTCCAGGGCGCAAGCCCGAGGTGCCGCCGACCAGTCAGCGAGCTGGTCGGCACGTCTCGCGCCCGCAGCGGTGGTCCGGAGGACGGGCATCATTTCCCAGGGGCGCGTCCCATGCCGACTCGCCCATCCAACCTGCGTCGGGGCTGGTGCCACCAGCCTCGACGTTTTTTGTCCATGGGGGCGCCCAACGCGTTACCGCGTGCGTCGGCTGGCTAGAAGGATCGCCGCCGCAACCCCGGGAACCGTCGGCACGGGCCGCAAGCCAGTCGCGAGCGCCCAGTCCTCGCTTCCCTTGGTTGGCACCCTGTGGTCTCATTCGGCGCACCGCAGCGAATCGTCGCTGCACCCCGCGGCAGGAAGTCGATGGCTGGCGGTGCCGTCGACAGGGCCGCGATGGTCAAGGGCACAACAGGCGCCGACAGGCGAGGGATGCAACCGGAACGAATCGAACGGGAACTGGTGCGGGTCGCATGGGCCAAGCGCGGCTTCACCTGCGAACTGTGGATCGACCCGGAAGGTCAGGTCTGGCACGACTTCCTGCACGACGTCGACGAGCTGGTCCTGCTGATCGAAGGCGAATGCCAGATCGAAATGGGCGGCCGCATCGTCCGGCTTCAGGCCGGCGACGAACTGCTGATTCCGGCGGGCGTCCGCCACACCGTGCGCAACTGCGGCACCGGTTCGGCGCGATGGCTGCACGGCTATCGCCAGTCCAGCGCCGCGGAAGGCGCCTGACGCCCCGCAGCCGCGGACGGGTCACTCGCGCAGGGTCCAGATGCCACGCTGGCCGGGCGTCTCCTCGACGCCGACCGACAACTCGTGCAGGCGCAGGCTGGGCCACCGGTCGCCCATGCGTTCGCGCAGGGTGCGACCGAACCAGGCCGCAAGGTTCTCGGCGCTCGTGTTGCCGATCGGCAGCACGATGACCTCGTCGACGGGGATCAGGTAGTGGCGGTCGCGGTAGCGCACTTCGTACTGGCCGCCGACCGGCGTCGCCGTGAGCACCGGATGACTCCCTGGCAGCAGGAGGTGTTCGTCGAGTTCGTCGCACAGGGCCCGCACCAGCGGCTTGATCTCCTGGAAGTTCACGACGAGCCCGTGCTCGTCGAGGTCGGTGTGCAGGTCGACGTAGACCTTGTAGTTGTGGCCGTGCAGTCGTTCCGCCGAACCGTCCGGGAAGATCAGGAAGTGCGCCGCGCTGAACTTCAGGTAGTCCTTGTCGATCGCGATCGACCAGCTTTCGTGCGGGGCCATGGGGCGGAACACGATAGCCGCCGAAAAGCGCGGCGGGCTAGGCTTGTGGCATGGACCTCGCCGCGATCCCCTGGCAGACGACGCGCTACCCCGGCGTGTCGATCTGGTTCTACGCCAGCGATCGCACCACCGGCCGCGCGCTCGTGCTGATCCGGATGGACCCCGGGCGCGGTTACCCGCGGCACAAGCATCGCGGCGAGGAGCACCTGCTGGTCGTGCAGGGCGGTTACCGCGACGAACGGGGCGAACACCGCGCCGGCACGTTCGCCGTCTACGAAGACGGCTCCGAACACGCGCCCGTCGCAATCGACGAGCCGGGCTCGGAGCCGTGTGTGCTGCTGGCTCTGGCCCACGAGGGCATCAAGCTGCTCGCGGGCTGAGGCCGGCGGCCCTGGCGGTCAGGGCTTGCTGTATTCCTCGAGCACCTTCGACGCGATGTTCGGCGGCACCGGCTCGTAGCTCGCCGGCTCCATCGAATACGTGCCGCGACCCTGCGTCATCGAACGCAGGCGCGTCGAGTACTGGAACATCTCGGCGAGCGGCACCTTGCCGGTGACGGCACTGATGCCGCCCGGCTTGCTGATCATCTCCTCGACGATGCCGCGGCGGCTGCTGAGGTCGCCGATGACGTCGCCGGTCTTGTCCTCGGGCGCCTCGATCTCGATCTTCATGATCGGCTCGAGCAGCAGCGAGTTGTTCTCCGACGCCAGCCGGAACGCGAGGATGCCCGCCGTTTCGAACGCCATCGCGTTCGAGTCGACGTCGTGCGCCTGGCCGTCGTAGAGCTCGGCGACGATCTTGCAGAACGGGAACCCGATGCGCCCGCCGCCGGTGACCGCCGCGAGGATGCCGTCCTCGACCGGCTTGATGTACTCACGCGGCACCGAGCCGCCCTTGACGCCGTCGATGAACTTCAGGCTTTCGACCTCGGGGTCGGTGCTGAACTTCACGCGCGCCACGGCGAACTGGCCCGAGCCACCCGACTGCTTGATGTGGCGGGCTTCGACGGTCTTCGGTCCCTTCAAGGTCATCTTGTAGGCGACCTTCGGCCGCCCGACCTTCACCGGGATCTTGTAGTCGTTCATGATCATGTTGCACTTCACTTCCAAGTGCAGCTCGCCCATGCCCGAGATGACCGTCTGGCTGGTCTGCGGGTCGGTGCTGGCCTTGAACGTCGGATCCTCGCGGACCAGCTTGCCGAGCACTTCGCCGAGCTTGTCGCGATCGCCGCCCGATTCGGGCTCGATCGACATGCTGATGACCGTGTCCGGGAACGCCATCGCCTCGTAGACGACCGGGTGGTCCTTGGTCGACAGCGTGTCGCCGGTGATCGACTCCTTGATGCCGACGGCGGCGACGATGTCGCCTGCGCGCGCGATCTCGATCGGCTCGCGCTGGGCGGCGTGCATGCGCATCAGGCGCCCGATGCGCTCGTACTTGCGCGTGCGGCCGTTGTAGTAGCGCTCGCCCGCCGTCATCTCGCCGGTGTAGACGCGAATGAACGTCAGGTCGCCGTTCGGATCGCTGATCGTCTTGAAGACGAGGCCGGCGAACGGCTGGTCGGGCAGCAGCGGGCGCGCGACCTTCTCGTCCTTGTCGGGATTGAAGCCCTCGAGCGGCGGCCGATCGATCGGGCACGGCAGGTAGTCGACGATCGCGTCGAGCACGTTCTGCACGCCCTTGTCCTTGAACGCCGAGCCGCAGAAGACCGGCGTGATCTTCATGTCGAGCGTGCCCTGGCGGATCGCCATCATGATCTCTTCCTTCGAGATCTCCTCGCCCTCGACGAACTTCTCGAGCACCGAGTCGTGGCACTCGGCCACGGCCTCGACCATCTGCTCACGGCGCTTCTTGGCTTCGTCGAGCAGCACGGCCGGCACTTCGGCGACGGTCATTTCACGCGCGTCGTCGTCGGCCCAGACACAGGCCTTCATGTTGACGAGGTCGACCACGCCCTCGAACGCCTTCTCCTTGCCGATCGGCATCACCAACGGCACCGGGTTGGCATTCAGGCGCGTGCGCATCGACGCGACGGCCTTGTCGAAGTCGGCACCGGTGCGGTCCATCTTGTTGACGAACGCGACGCGCGGGACCTTGTAGCGGTTGGCCTGGCGCCACACCGTCTCCGACTGCGGCTGCACGCCGGCGACCGCGCAGAACACGCCGACGGCGCCGTCCAGCACGCGCAGCGAACGCTCGACTTCGGCGGTGAAGTCGACGTGGCCGGGCGTGTCGATCAGGCTCATGCGATGGTTGCGCCAGAAGCACGTCGTCGCGGCCGACGTGATCGTGATGCCGCGCTTCCGTTCCTCCTCGAGGTAGTCCATCGTCGCCGCGCCCTCGTGCACCTCGCCGATCTTGTGGCTCTTGCCGGTGATGTAGAGGATGCGCTCGCTGAACGTCGTCTTGCCCGCGTCGATGTGCGCGATGACGCCGAAGTTGCGGAACGTCTTGATGGTCTGGACGTCCTTCGAGTCCTTCTTG
>JAEUHV010000009.1 GCA_016794485.1 Planctomycetota bacterium | reverse complement strand
CCTTGCGGAGCCCGCCGGCCGCAGCAGGTCGTCGAAGGTTGCGCTCGTCGGTTTCACGGGCCCCCAGCCAACACCGCCACATGCCGCCTCGTTTCGCCGGATCCTGCGTGCGCGTCAGACTCATTGCCCCCATGGGGCGGCCTCCGGTTTCGGCTTCAGCGTTCCGCCGCTGGCAACACCACCCGCCGCCCTTCCGTCGCTGCGACGTACGCCGAATAGACCACCCGCACGACATCGACGCCGAGTTCCCCGTCCGCCGCGAACGGCGCCCCGGAGCGCACCGCGTCCGCGACCGCCTGCACCAGCTGCTGGTGCCCCGACGTCCAGTCCTCGTCGACCATCGCCGACGACCAGCCCGCCTGCCCGGCGAGCTTCTCCTGCAGGTACTGCCCCGCGAACGCGCCATCGCGCACCGCGTACGCCGCGACCGCGTCGTTCGGCGACAGCGAACACTCCAACCGATGGTCGCTCGCCAGCACCGTGAGCTGGCTCTGCATCCCGCCGAGCAGATTGTCGCTGCCCCAAGCCAGCCCGCGCGAGCCGTCGTCGAAGTGCAGCACGCACGCGCCCCAGTTCTCGACCCCGTTCCAGCCGGTCGCGACGTCACACGCCACACCCGCCGCCGCCGTGGTCAGGTCGGCGACCTCGCCGCTCACCGCCACGACCTTGAACGGCCGCCCGCGCCGGCGCAGCCCTTCCTCGCGCTTCAACCACAGCATCGCGCCGATCGGGTGCGCGCCGAGCCGCAGCAACGCACCGCCGCCGGCGTGCCGCCATTGCTTCGCGTACGGCGAATGCGAACCCGAGTGGCTCTCGTGCCCGCGCATCTCGAGGATCGCGCCGCGACTCGACGCCGACAGTGCTGCAGCCTTCTGCAGCGACGGGGCGAAGATCCAGTTCTCGCCGTAGAACAGCTTCACCCCGGCGCGCGCGCACGCATCGACCATCGCCTGTGCCTCGCCGACCGCCGCCTGCAGCATCTTCGCGCGCGGCACCGCGGCGAACGCCGCCGCGTCGGCGTCGGCCGGCAGCCCCTGTCCGTGGAACGCGGCGAGCGGCTTCGTGCACAGCACGTGCTTCTTCGCGGCCGCGGCGCCTTCGGCCAGCGGCCGGTGCGCGACGTTCGGCACGCAGAGGTCGACGAGTGCGATGCGCGGATCGGCGAAGACGGCGTCGATGGCCACGCCACCGTGCAGCCCGTGCTCGGTCGCGAACGCCACCGCCTTGTGCGGATCGCGCGCGGCGACGACGACTTCGACCGTCCCCCCGTGCACCCGCTTCCAGCAGCGGGCGCGGGTGCGGGCCAGGAAACCGGTGCCGACGAGGGCGATGCGGAGCGGTGCGTGCATGCGTGGCGAAGGCGCGCAGTGTAGGGCGCCGACCGGCCGGTATCCTGCGCCGATGCCATCCCTGACCGCGCGCGCCCAGGCCCGCATCGGCCTGCTCGGCAACCCGTCCGACATCTACGGCGGGTACGGCCTCGGCCTCGCGGTGCGCGAACTCGGCGTCACCGTGACGCTCACCGACGCGCCGACGACGACGCTGCCGAACGACCTGCTGCGCGCCGGCTGGGACCTGATGCAGGAGGAACTGCGCGCGCGCGGCATCGACCCGTCGACGCGCCCGTTCGCACTGGACAGCACGACGAACATCCCGTTCCAGGCGGGGCTGTCGGGCTCCAGTGCGCTGCTGGTCGCGGCGCTGAGGGCGTGGAGCCGCTGGTTCGCGCTGCCGCACGACCCGCTGCGCGTGGCCGAACTGGCGTGGCGCGCCGAGAACGAACGGCTCGGCATCCGCGCCGGCCCTCTCGATCGGCTGGTGCAGGCCCACGACGGTCTCGTCGCGATGGACTTCGCGACGCCGTTCGCACGGGACGCCGTCCAGCGGCTCGATCCCGCGTCCCTGCCGCCGCTCCTGGTCGCGTGGCACGGCCAGCCGACGCAGAGCTCGGGCGACGTGCACGCACCGATCTGGGCCCGCTTCCAGGCCGGCGACGTGCACGTGCGCACGACGATGGAACGGCTCGCGGCCAACGCGAGAGAGGGTCGCGACGCACTGCGCATCGGGGACCTGACGACGTTCCGCGCCTGCGTCGACCGCAACTTCGACCTGCGAGCGGGTGTGTTCGCGATCGCCGCCGCGGACCGCGAACTGGTCGAGCTCGGCCGTTCGCTCGGCGCTGCGACCAAGTTCCCCGGTTCGGGTGGAGCAGTCATGTTCGCGTGTCGCGACGACGAACACCGCGCCGCCGTCGAAGCGGCATGCCGCGCTCGTGGCCACACGACGCTGCGGCCGACGGTGCAACCGCCGCGGCCGCGCCTGTTCACGGTGTTCCTCGCCGCCGGCTTCGCGACGCGGCTCTACCCGCTGACCTTGCACACTGCGAAGCCGCTGCTGCACGTCGGCGACCAGCCGATGCTGACGCGCATCCTGCGCCAGGTCGAGGCGTGCGGCGCCGCGAGTGCCGGTGCGATCGTCGCCAACGGTCGCTTCCACGCCGATTTCGTCCGCTGGCACCGACAAGCAGAGGCGCGGATGCCGCTCGAAATCGTGAACGACGGCGCCCAGACCAACGAGACCCGGCTCGGCGCGATCCGCGATCTCGCCCTCGGCATCGCGCACGCGCCGGACGACGTCGACGGCTTCCTCGTGCTGGCGTGCGACAACCTGTTCGAGTTCGACCTCGGCACCCTGGTCGACCGCTTCCAGGACTCCGGCATCGGCCAACTCGTCGTGCGCGAAGTGCCGCCGCCGGTGCCGCCGGGCAAGTACAGCGAGGTGGTGCTCGCCGGCGACCGCGTCGCGAGCTTCCGCGAGAAGCCGGCGGATCCGCGCAGCAACCTGTCGGCAATCGCCCTGTACCTGCTGCCGCGCACGCTTCCGGCCCTGCTCGGTGACTACTTCGCCGGCGGCGGCAATGCCGACGCGCCGGGTCACTTCCTGGCGTGGCTGTCGTCACGGGCGCCGCTGCAGGCGAACCGGCTCACCGGCCGCTTCCTCGACATCGGCAGCGCCGACGACCTCGCCGCCGCGAACGCAGGACCCTGAGCTGCCGCGGGACGGTGTCTGCTTCAGCGCACGCCCAGATCGACGAGGCGCACCCGCGCTTCCCGCCCCGACTGTGCACAGCTGAGCCGGAACGACAGCTGCAACGGTCCACCCTCGGGCATCGGCACCGTGCCGAGGTCGTCGTCCCATTCGTGGCAATGCAGGCCGCGCACGTTGCCCCGGTCGAACTCGAAGCGGAACACGGCCCCGCCCAATCCGTACGGCGCGATCTGCCCGCGGGTCGTCCCGTTTCCGGCCAGTTCGGACATCGCACGCGCGCCGAACATCACGTTGTGCCGCAAGGCCCACTCGCTGTCGCCGCGGCGCAGGACGAGCTGGATGCTGATGTGACCGGCGGTACGCGGCAGGTGCTCGATCGTGTAGCGAGCTTCGATCGTGCCCACTGGCTGCACCGGTGCGACCAGCTGCAATGCGCAGAATGCGTTCGCGTCGGGTTCCCAGCGGCCGGCCTCCAGCACGACGCCCGCGCCGTCGGCGGCGGCAACCACCCGCGTGCTGTCGTCGGCCGCGACGACCGACGTCGTTACGCCGGCGTCGCGCAGTCCTGGCGGCAGGCCGGCAAACTGCGCCGGCAAGGAGTCCGTTCGCCGGAACAGGGTGCGCGCCGGCGTCGGCTGCTTCGGCGCAGGCGCCTGGATTGCGTCCCAGATCGGACCGTCGAAGCAATCGTCGAGGCCGCGTTCCATCGCGGTGCGAACGGTCCGCATCGCCTGGTCGAACACTTCGAGCGTCACCGCAACGTCTTCTGGCGTGTGCGCGAGCGACGGCAAGAGGCGCGGCATCCGCACCACCACACCAAGCCGCGCACACACCTGCACGAACAGGTCCGTGGCGCCGCGCAGCCGCAGCCGGCCGCCCCCCTGCAGCCGCAGCCAAGGCATCGTCGGGTCGCCGACCAGGCTCCAGTCCAGGCCATGCCGCTGGGCCGCGCCGGCAAATCCCTGCTGCACCATCTCGCCGACCTGCCGCAATCGGCCACTGACGTCTTCGCGTTCGAACGTCGACAACGTCGCCTGGGCCGCCGCGAACGCGAGGCCATCCCAGCGGTAGGTCATGCCGAACCGGGAATCCTCCAGGTGCCGCATCCAGCGCCGCTTGCCGACCACCGCCGACAGCGGCAGTCCGTTCGCGATCGCCTTGGCGACACAGGTCAGGTCGGGGCGCACGCCGTAGGTCGCCTGCACCCCACCGCGCGCGGTCCGAAAGCAAGTGACGATCTCGTCGAACACCAGTGCGGCGCCGTGGCGGTCGGCAAGTTCCCGAAGCCCGTGCAGAAACTCCGGCGTGGGCAGCTCCTGGCGGATCGGCTCCAACACGATCGCGGCGACCTGGCCGCGATGCCGTTCGAGCAGGTGCACGGCCGAACCGAGGTCGTTGAACCGGTACGGCAGCGCCAGTTCGCGGTAAGCCGCGGGAATGCCGACGGAATTGGCTTCGGTCGCCAGGGACCAGTCTTGGAAGCCGTGGTAGCCGCAAACGAGCACACGTTCGCGACCCGTGGCCATGCGTGCCGCGCGGACCGCCGCACCGACCACGTCGGTGCCGTTCTTGCCGAACACCACTTGCTCGGCCGAAGGGATCATCCGACACAACTGCTCGGCCACATCGACCTCGATGACCGCCGGTTGCGTGAGGTTCATGCCGACGTCGAGTTGCCGCCGCACGGCCTCGACCACGGCCGGATGCTGATGGCCGAGCGCGACGGCACCTCCGGAGATGTACCAGTCGAGGTACTCGCGCCCGGCGGCATCGCGCATGCGCGCGCCCGCGACCGACTCGGCGTAGAACGGGTAGATGCCGCGCGCGTGGTGGACCGGGATGCTGCCCGGGTAGGACGGCGAGGCCAACACACGTCGACCACGCTCGACCACGTCGGCGGCCCGACGTACCTGCGGGTTCTCGATGTGGACCATTCCATCTCGCCAAATGGCCTCCGTGCCGGCCAGCGCCAACCTCAGGCGCTCCCGGTCCACGACCGCGAGCTTGTTGCGCAGCATCTGCAGCAGGTTCTCCATCGCCGGTCGGGTCCGCTGCAAGCGCGTGCCCAGTGCCTCCGATCGCTCCGACAACCAGTCCACCACCGCTTGCAGTTCGGCGCGCGGCAGGAAATAGAGACTCAGATCCTCGGGCCCGACCATCGTGTTCACGTAGGCGCGAGCACCGTGGGCCTCCGCGAGCAACAAGAAGTCGGGGAACTCGCGCCAGTTCGACCGCATCGGGCAGAAGTTGAACACCAGGTCGCCGTGGTTCTTGCCGACACGCCGGCCGAACTCACCGGCGTTCTTCAGCATGGTCGCGAACGAGGCCCCGACGCGCGCGGCCTCGACGGTTGCCGCGGTGGCGCCGTCGAACGAGATCGCAATCACCATCCGCAGGCCGTCGACGATCCGTTCCACGCGGGGGCTCCACACCATTCCGTTGGTGGTCACGTGGTTCACCGTGTCGGTGCGCCCGTCCTCGAGCAGCATTTCCCAGATGCGGTAGCACTCGGTCTGCGAGAACGGCTCGCCTCCCAGGTAGATGCAGTTGCGCACGTGGGCGAGGTACTTGCGCAGATCCAGGAAGAACTCGTCACCGTATACGCGCGGCAACGGCGGTCGCTTCTCGCGCAGCGCGCGGATCGTCGACGAATAATCCCCGGAGCACATCACGCACTGCAGGCCACAGGTGTTGGACAGGTTGAACTCGAGACGCGCTGGCCACTGCGGATCCTGGTCACGCACGAACTGCGTGCCGTAGGTGCGGACCGCGTCGGCCGTGGCGTAGTCACCACAGGCGATGTAGTGGGCACACACCGCACAGGCGGCCGGGAAGTCGTACCGCAGCAACGACTCCCGCAAGGCACGCCGAACGGGCGAGTTCCAGATGTCGTCGAGCCGCTGCGTGCGGATGTCGCCGATCACGGTCGAGGGCTTGCGCGAACACGACAGCACCTTGCCGGTCGGATGGAACGACATCGTCAAGGACGGTGCATTGCAGCCCGTGCGCACGGCGTCCTTTGGACGATTGCAGTGCGCCTCATAGGCTTGGAGTTCGGCGTCGGTGAGTTGCATGTGGCACGAGCGCGGCGGGGGTCGGACGAGTCCTTCGATGCCGTGGCGACAATCGAATCGCTGGAAGTCGTGGAATGCCGATCAGTCGACGGGACGCATGAGCGATCGCGGTCGGCGGCGATCACCTACTCCTCGGCCGACACGCTAACACCGATCGGTGATTGCACAAGCCGACCAGGGGGAGCGGCGCGTGCGCTACGCGATCACCGCCATCGGCGACCCATCGAACCGGTCAGGGCATCGGCGCATTCGGAACGCGGCCGTCCTCGGCGCGCAACGCCGGCTCGCATTCGCGCTTGCCCGACTTGAACTCTTCGATCGCCTGCTGCACAGACGCACGCCAATCGGCCGCGAACGACTCGCATTCGGCGGGCACCTTCGCCCGGAACCGGTTCGCCGCGATGCTCGCGCGCACTTCCTCGAACAGCTTCTCGTCTCCCTTCGGCACCGGCGTGAAGCCGACCGCGGTGACCAGCATGCCGACGCGCGGCGTCACCCAGACGTAGTACACCTGGCCGCCGGCGAGCGTCGCCGGGATGCCCTTGTAGGTCTGCGCCGACGCGACGAAGAAGTGCTCCCCAGGGGCGCAGCGATGCTCGATCGTGGCGCCGTCCTCGGCGAAGCCGACCAGCTCCGCACCGTCCCACACCGGGAACTTCTCGCCCGCGGCGATGAAGCGCGACGGTCGACAGAACACCACCATCGCCTCGTTCGGGCCGGGCGGGGCGCCGGGCTTGCTGTCCTGCATGTAGCTGGTGCAGGAAGGGCAGAACGGAACGAGCGCGAACGACAACAGGGCGAACTTGCGCATGGGGAACTCCGACGTCGAAGTCAGCGGCGTTGGGCCGCGGGAACGAACGGCACGGTCTTCGGGCGCGGCACGCCGTCGTCACCGAAGACGTCGAGCAGCACGAAGCCGAGCAGGAAGTCGGCGAACTCGGCGACGTTGAACCCGACGGTTGCCTGCACCAGCACCGGGGCCACGCCGACTTCGATTCCGAACAGGTCGCTGATCCGCCGGGCCGGCGTCAGCACGAACGGCGACTGGTCGTCGAGATCGAACACGTCGGCGACGACGAGCCACGAAGTCGCATCGTCGTAGGCGTCGGGGGCTGCCGGGTGGTTGCCGGTGGTGCGCGTCGCGAACAGCCGCGACCACGACGCGCCGTAGGCGAGCGGGCTCAGGGTCGTGAACGGCACGCCGTAGCCGTGGTTGGTCATCAGCAGGCCGGGCTGCTGCCACCACGTGTCCTTGCCGGTGCCGGAGTCGGCGTACCAGCCGCCGACGCCGAGGTCGAGCGGGCCGACCTTCGCCTCGACCGCGACGCCGAGCGCTTCGCCGTGCCAGCGCCACAGGAAGCTGTCGGCGAGGTCGACGCCACGCGCCTGCATGTAGGCGCACGAGGTGAACGGAAGGGCGGCGAGGAGGGCGAGGGGACGGAGGGAGCGCACGCGGGGCGCAGTTCTACCGCATCGCATCCCGCCGCTGGCATCGGTCCCACCACGGCGGTCCCCGCGAACTCGGCGCCATCGGTGGCCCAGGCGCTACTGCCGCCCGCAGGAACCCTGGAAATGCCCGTTCGCGCCTCCGGAGCCGCTCGCTAGACTGTTCGCCCTCAATTCAGCAACCCCACCCCCCGGGCCATCGCCTGGGCCGCTGCCATGGACATCGTCGTCTGCATCAAGCGAGTTCCTGCCACCGACACGGCGATCAAGATCGCCGCCGACGGCAAGTCGATCGACCCCACCGGCGTCACGTTCGAACTGAACGCGTACGACGAGTTCGCCCTCGAGCAGGCGCTGCGCATCAAGGAGCAGCTCAATGCGGGCTCGGTGACGGTGGTGACGATCGGCCCGAAGGAATGCAAGAAGCAGCTCGACGACGCGCTCGCGCGCGGCGCCGACAAGGCCGTGCTGCTGAGCACGACCGAGTGGATCTACGACGGCGCTTCGACCGCCGCGGCGCTGGCGGCGTGGATCAAGACCGTGCCGTGCAACCTGGTCCTGTGCGGCCGCCAGGCGGTCGACAGCGACAACAACCAGCTGCCGAGCAACCTCGCCGGACGCCTCGGCTTCGCCTGCGTGACCGAGGTCAGCAAGCTGGTGCTGGAGAACGGCGTGTTCACCGCCGAACGCGACATCGAGGGCGCGCGCGAAGTCGTGACGTGCAAGACGCCGGCCGTGGTCAGCTGCCACAAGGGCCTGAACGAGCCGCGCTACGCCAACCTGAAGGGCATCATGGCGGCGAAGAAGAAGCCGTTCGTCGAGCAGCCCGCCCAGCTCGG
>JAEUHV010000522.1 GCA_016794485.1 Planctomycetota bacterium | reverse complement strand
TCCAGATCATGGCCGACCAGCACGGCAACGTCGTGCACCTCGGCGAACGCGACTGCTCGCTGCAGCGCCGCCACCAGAAGCTGGTCGAGGAGAGCCCGTGCCCGGTGCTCGACGAGAAGACGCGCGCGGCGATGGGCGAGGCCGCGGTGCGGCTGGCCAAGGCCGCGAACTACTACTCGGCCGGCACCGTCGAGTTCCTGCTCGACAAGAACAAGAACTTCTACTTCATCGAGATCAACTCCCGCATCCAGGTCGAGCACCCGGTCACCGAGATGGTCACCGGCACCGACCTGATCCGCGAGATGATCCTGGTCGCCGCGGGCAACCGCCTGTCCTTCAAGCAGGAGGACATCAAGATGCGCGGCCACGCGATGGAGTTCCGGATCAACGCCGAGGACCCGGACCACAACTTCAAGCCGAGCCCGGGCAAGATCACCACGTTCGTGCCGCCGGCCGGCCCGGGTGTGCGGTGGGACAGCCACATCTACCAGGGCTACTCGGTGCCGCCGCACTACGACTCGATGGTCGGCAAGCTGATCATCTGGCGCGAGGACCGGAAGCGCACCCTCGAGGTCGCGCGCCGCGCGCTGTCGGAGCTGACCCTCGAAGGCATCACCACGACCGCCGGGCTGTTCCTGCGCATCCTGCAGCACAGCGACTTCTGCGCCGGCGAGATCGACACCGGCTTCATCGATCGCTACTTCACGCCCCGGTGACCGCCGGAGTCCGATGGCAGGAAAACGCCAGAGGTTCGCCGACCGCCTGCTGCTCGTGACGAACCTCGTCGTCGCGAATCTCGCCGCGGCGTTCTGGGTCGCGTTGTTCGTGCAGCCCGGTCTCGTCGGGCTCGACCTCGGTCCGGTCGGCGCTGCGTTCGGCGACATGCGCATCGCGTTGTTGCCGTTGTCGACCCCGGTGGCGTGGATCGCCCTGTTCGTGGGCATCGCCGTCGTGCTGTGGAACTTCGCTTGGCTGGTGCGCCGGTCGGCGCCACGTCCGCCGAGCAACTGGATCACCAGCGAGACGCCGTCGGGCCTGGTCCGCATCGCGCGCGAGGCCCTCGAGTTCGGCCTGCAGAAGGCAGGCGAGGCGCTGCCCGAGGTGACCCGCATCCGCGTGCACGTCGACAACCGCCAGCAGAAGCGCATCCTGGTGACGGCGCAGTTCCACTGTGCCGAAGGCGCGAACAACCTCGCCGCGAGCCAGCGGCTGCGCCAGGCGCTCGGCGACCGCTTCACCGAGATGGTCCGGCCGGTGGACGGCACCGAGGTCGACTTCGACCTCGAGTTCCAGGGATTCGCCGGCAAGCTCGGCAAGAAGGGCGCGGAACTGCCGCCGCCCGAGCCGCCGCCGTTCACCGGCCCCAAGTACCCGATCGACGACGACAGCGGAGGTGTGGCGTGACGATGCGCGTGGGAGTGATGACGGGCGGCGGCGACGCGCCGGGATTGAACGCGGCGATCTGCGGTCTCGGCCGCCGGCTGCTGGCCGCGAACGCCGAACTGGTCGGCTTCGCCGACGGTTGGCGCGGCCTGATCGAGGACCAGACCCAGTCGCTGCAGCACGCGAACTTCCAGCACCTGCTGGTCTACGGCGGCACGTTGCTCGGCAGCAGCGGCGACAACCCGTACCGCGATCCCGCGACGATGGTGCCGAAGGTGTTGGCGACGATCGCCCGGCATCGCCTCGACGCGCTGGTCGCGATCGGCGGCGAAGGCACACTGGGGGCGGCCGACCGGTTGTTCCGCGAACACCAGGTGCCGGTCGTCGGCGTGCCGAAGACGATCGACAACGACCTCGAGGCGACCGACTTCACGTT
>JAEUHV010000509.1 GCA_016794485.1 Planctomycetota bacterium | reverse complement strand
GTGGGCGAGGAACGCGCGCAGGTCGGCGACGAGCGCCGCCATCGTCGGGTAGCGGTGGCGCGGGTCGCGGGCGAGGCAGTGGTCGAGGATCGCCTGCAGGTCGCGTGCGAGTCCCGGATGCACCTGCGCCGCCGGCACCGGGTCGCGGTCGCGCAACGCGGCCAGCACCTCGCCGAGGTCGCCGGCGTGCGGCGGGGTCAACGTCAGCAGGTGGTACAACGTCGCGCCGAGCCCGTACACGTCGAGGGCAGGAGTCGCGTCGCGGCGGCCGTCCGCCTGTTCGGGTGCCATGTAGCTCGGCGTGCCGAGCACGGTGTGGCCGTGCGTGATCGACGCGTCGCCGGCGCGCGCGGCGATGCCGAAGTCGAGCAGCACGATGCGGCCGTCGTCGGTGACGAACGCGTTGCCCGGCTTCACGTCGCGGTGGCAGATGCCCTGCGCGTGGGCGGCCGCGAGTCCGTCGCCGAGGTCGGCGATCCAAGCGACCACCTGCCGCAGCCAGCTCGCTTCGAGCTTCGCCGTCGGCAGCAGGGCTTGCAGCCAGTCGATGCGCGCGAACGCCGCGGCCGACGGACCGTGCGGCAGCGCCGCGATCGATGCCTCGAGCATCGCATGCAGCGAACGGCCGCGCAGCAGTTCGGTGACCAGGAACGTGGTGCCGGTGTCGGTGCGGCCCTGGTCGTGCACGCGCACGATGTGCGGATGTTCGTGCGCGGCGAGTGCCAGCGCTTCGCGGTGGAAGCGGGCCTCGGCTTCGCCGCCGGGGAACGTGCCCTGGTGCAGCAGCTTGACCGCGACGTCGCGCTGCAGCCGTTCGTCGCGGGCGCGGTGCACGACGCCGCAGGCGCCGCGGCCGATCGGTTCGAGCAGCCGGTAGCGCCCGGCCAGCAATCCGGTCGCCACCGGGGCCGGGTCGAGGCTCTGCTGGTGCAACTCCGGCAAGCGCGCGGCGAAACCGAGGGCTTCGCCGACCTCGGCCGCGAGCCGCGCGTCGCCGGCGCAGATCGCGAGCAGGTCGGGCGCCTGGCCGTCGTCGCGCGCCGCGAGCGCCGCCGCGAGGCATGTCGCCAGCCGTTCGTCGTCGGCGCCGGTCATCGGCTGCCTGCCTCGGGATCGAAGCCCCGTTGCCGCAGGCGCAGCGCCAGCTTCGCCTGCACGGTGTGGAACGCCTTGCGCGCCGCATCGGCCGAAGGCCAGGCGAGGCGATCGGCGAGTTCCTGCCACGGCGTGTCGTGTTCGAGCCGCAACGCCAGCAGCGCGCGTTCGCGTTCGGGGAACGTGGCGAGCACTTCGCGGTAGATCGCGCGTTGTTCGGCGTTGGCGGCCAGCGTCGCCGGGCCCTGTTCGGCGTCGGGCACGCCGGCGGTGTCGGGCCCGTGGTCGGCCAGCTTGCGCACGTCGCGCACGCCGGCCTGGGCGCGGCGGATCTGGTCGAGCAGCCGGTGTTCGCACAAGGTCGACAGCAACGCGAGGAACGCCTCCTCGCCGGCGACGTCCCAGGTGTCGAGGTGGCGCAGCACGTCGACGAGCACTTCGCTGACGATGTCGCCGGTGCTGAGCAGGCGCAGCACCGCGTGCTGCTGCGGGCGCAGTCGCCGCTGGATCTGTGCGTGCACGAGCCCGCGCACGCGCGGCAGGAAACGCGTCAGCAGTGCGTCGCGCGCCGTCGAGGAACCGGCGC
>JAEUHV010000499.1 GCA_016794485.1 Planctomycetota bacterium | reverse complement strand
GCGCGACGTATGGGAGGTGCTACCGCAGTTCGCGTTGCGCGGTCGCCGCGTGGACTGGCTGCATGGCAGCCCCGACTGCACTCACTTCTCGCGGGCGAAGGGCGGCAAGCCGCGCGAGCAGCACATCCGGGCGCTCGCATGGGTGCTGTACGAGTGGGCGAAGGTCGCGCGGCCGCGCTTCCTGTCGCTCGAGAACGTCGCTGAGTTCACGACGTGGGGGCCGCTCGACGACGCTGGCCAGCCGATCAAGGAGCGCGCCGGAGAGGACTTCCGAGCGTTCGTCGCGGCGCTGCGCCGGCTCGGCTACGCAGTCGACTGGCGCGTGCTGTGTGCCGCCGACTTCGGTGCGCCGACGATCCGGCGCCGGCTGTTCATGCTCGCGCGCAACGACGGCCAGCCGATTGCCTGGCCTGAGCCGACACACGGCGCCGGCCGGCCGCTGCCGTGGCGCACGGCTGCCGAGTGCATCGACTGGTCGCTGCCGGTGCCGTCGATTTTCGGCCGCAAGCGTCCGCTAGCGCCAGCAACGTGCCGGCGGATTGCGGCCGGGGTTGTCCGGTTCGTGTTGCAGGGTCAGCCGTTCATTGTGCGCTACCAAGGAGAGCGCCGAGCCGGAGAGGACCCGCGTACGGAGTCGATCCATGCGCCGCTGCCGACCGCGACCACCGAGCCGCGCTTCGCGCTCGCCGCACCGACGCTCGTGCAGACCGCGCACGGCGACTTCGGCGAGCGCGCGGGCGTGCGAGCGCACAGCGCGGTGACGCCACTCGGTGTCGTCACCGGGAGCAACAATCACGCGCTCGTCGCCGCCTTCCTGCAGCAGAACTTCACCGGTATGGTCGGCAAGCCGCTGCGCGTGCCGGTGCCCACGATCACGGCGCGCGACCACCACAGCCTCGTCACTGCCAGCCTGGGCGGCGATCGGGCGCCGCAGGTCGCGGCCTTCCTGACCACCTACTACGGCCAGGGCGGCACCGCCAACCGCCTCGACGCGCCGATGCCAGCCGTCGTGACGAAGGCGCGCCACGGACTCGTCACGGTCACGATCGACGGCGTCGACTACGCGATCGCTGACATCGGGCTCCGCATGCTCGAGCCGCGCGAGCTGGCGCGTGCACAGGGCTTCCCCGACAGCTACGTGCTCGAGGGCAGCAAGGCCGCGCAGATCGCGCGCATCGGGAACAGCGTGGTGCCGCAGGTAGCCGCCGCGATCGTGCGCGCGAACCTCGGGCAGGAGGCCGCCGTCGCATGACCACGGTCACGACCTACGACGTGTTCTGCGACAGGTGCAACGCCGAACGCATGCAGGGCGCCCGGGGCCACCTGTCGTTCCGCGACTGCATCCCGCACCCGCGCGCGTTCGGCTGGCGGCGCAACGTCAACGCCTGGGCAATCATCTGCGACGAGTGCGTGCACGACCTCGAGTTGTCGAGAGCGCCGCTGTTCGGGCGGACAGCCGGAGGCCGCGTGTGACGACCATCCTGAAGAAGCGCGGCGGCCACACCCCGATCCCGATGGATGAGGCCGAGTTCCGCCGCTTGTGGGCGGACGGCGCGACGACCGGCGAGATGGCCACTCGCTTTGGCTGCAGCGACGCGCTGATCAGTCGTCGGGCTGGCCAGCTTGGACTGCCGCGCCGAGGCATCAACACGGCCGAACTGCCGCAACGAGAGATCCTGTGGGCCTACACGCAGCACGGCTGGAGCATCGAGCGGATCACGCGCGAGCTGCGGCCGCGCTTCCCAACTCTCGCTGAACGGACGATCGGGCGGCTCCTGCGCCTGTTGGGCGCCACGATGCGCCCCGTTGGGGGGCGTCGGGTCGATCGAATCGCCGAGTGCGTTCGCCTGGTCAGCGCGGGCATGGAGTGCCGTGCGGCAGGCAAGAAGCTCGGACTCACGCGCCAACAGGTCGAGAGGCGCGTCCGGAAGGTGCTGGGGCCTCTCCCGCCTGGGCGGAAGCCGCGATTGCCGGTCAGGGCGATCGTGTCTCGAGCGCTTGCGGGGGAGTCCCAAGTGGCGATCGCGCGCGAGTTCGGGTGCTCACCGCAAGCCGTGAGCTACCACCTGCGCGCAGCCAGGAAGAAGGGCAAGGCAGACGAGGGCAACGCAGCATGAACACGACGGAGGGGCACGATGGTCACACCAACACCAGGCGCGGACCCGCGCAAGAAGTGGCGGACGCGCTGCAGCACGTGCGGGCGCGAGTTTCCGGAGCCGCAGCTCTGGGCGTACTGCAGCAAGGACTGCGAGCGGGGGAGGCGCGGCCTGGACCTCGCGGATGCGGAGAACGGCCAGGACGAGTGGCTCGCGGTCCTGCATTCCGAACGCCTGGCTCTGCGCATCAAGCTCGAGTCGGCGCACCCGCTGGATCGGGCGCCGATCGTCGCGGCCTTGCTGGCCAACGAGGCCCGGGAGGACGCCGTGCGCGCTGAACTCGCTGCCATCACTGCTCCGCGAGACACGGCGCTGTTCTGGATCCAGCTGCTTCGCGCCGACTCCGACCGTTTCGAACTGACGATGCGGCGGTCGCTGGCCGCCGCGATCCGGCTCGGGAAGAGGCTGCTGCAGGCGAGGGACGACCTGCCGCACGGGGAGTTCGGACGGCTGTTCGCCGAACACGAGGACGCGGTCGAGAATGCCCTCACGTTCTCGTCGAGCTGGGCACGCAAGCTGATGACGATCGCGGCCCACCCGGTCATCGCGGCCGAGTCGTCAGGGGCAAATCGTGCTCATGATCACGTTTTGCCGGCCGACCTGAACACGGTCTACCTGCTGGCGCGCCTGCCCGTGGCGACCCTCGAGGACGCGATCACCAACGGCGACGTCTCGCCGACGATGCGTCGGGCGGACGCGCGCGAACTCCTGCCCGCGCCGGACGGCGAACCCGTCGAGCCCGCCGACCCGGTCGAGGTGACGCTGGGTCAGGTCCTGCGGATCGTCCGGGGCTTCGCTCGTGATCAGGCAAGCCAGTTCGGCGGGTTGAAGTCGAGGCTTCTTGCTGCCCTTCGCGCGATCGAACGCGAGATCGCGGGTGGCGAAGCATGACCTACCTCGCATCGTTCCGCGTCGACGGCATGCCGAAGGCCCAGCCGCGCGCCCGCGCGTTCGCTCGCCGCTTCGGCAACAAGTTCTCGGCGCGCGTCTACGACCCCGGCACGGCCGAGGGTTGGAAGGCGGCAGTCGTGGCGGCGGCGCGCTCGCACCGGCCAGCATCACCGCTTGAGGGGGCGATCTGCTTCGACGTGGACCTGTTCTTCGCGCGGCCGAAGTCGCTGTGCCGGCGCCGCGACCCGGACGGCCCGATCGCGCACCTGGCCAAGCCCGACCGCGACAACTGCGAAAAGGCGCTACTCGACGCGCTCAAACAGGACGGCTGGTTCCGCGACGACTCGCAGGTGTGCGACGGTCGCGTTCGCAAGTTCTACGCGGCGAAGGACGGGCGGCCGGGTGCCCAGATCACGGTGCGCGAGATGGCGCGCGAGGAGATCGCGTGACGCGTGCCGAAGTTCGAGGCGTTCCGGCCTGGGTGCTCCGACGCGAAGCCCTACTTGCCGGCGGCGGCGCGCGAGGCCTCGCAGGCGGCGCGGACGCGGGCCGGGTCGACGCCGAGGGCC
>JAEUHV010000467.1 GCA_016794485.1 Planctomycetota bacterium | reverse complement strand
AGGTCCTCGAAGCGCACCGTGTAGCGCTTGAAGCCAGGCACGTTCTGGTTGGCGACGTTGTGGACCGACGCCTTCGTACGGGCGTCGAGCACGTCGAGCATGCGTTGGTTGAATGCGGTGTCGCGATCGAAGTCGATCATGGTTCGCCTGCCTTTGCCCTCAAGCATCGGCGAACTGGTGTTCCCGCCTTGAGACGGGCGTTTGGCGATTCCGTCCGACACGGGTCCGACCCGGGTGTAGCGGTCTTCGACACGGAACGTCGCCCGGCCGCTGGCGGGGCTGGTCCGGGTTCCGAACGGTGTGGACGCCGGCACCGGTGCCGTGTCAGTCGTCGCCGTTCGGGTGGCACTGGTAGCAGTTCGCCGAGGCCCAGACGTAGCCGTTCACGCCCTGGTGCTCGCTGTTCGCCTCCGACTGCCGGTGCTCGTGGCAGTGGATGCACTCGAACAAGAGGCGGTTGGCGGCGTTGTCGTGGCAGTCGAAGCAGGCCAGGTTGTGTTCGCCCTGCAACGGGAAGTCGTGCTGCCAGTTGCCGCTGCCCCACGTCGTGGTGCCATGGCACTGCTCGCATTGTTGGCCGAGCTGGAACGCCTGGTGCGGCGGATCGTTCGCCTGCTGCCAATCGGCGAGGTGGCACGACACGCAGGCGGGGTCGAGGCCGGTGTAGACGCCGCCGGTGTGGCACGAGGTGCACGAACGCTGGTGCGCGTTCGTCAACGGGAACGACGCCGGGTGCGCGACGGCTCCACCGGTCCAGGTCGCCGTGCCGTGGCATCCGGCGCAATCCGTCCCGAAGCCCGCCGTGCCGTGGTTCGGATTCGTGGTCGCCTGGTACGTGTCCAGATGGCAGCTGGCGCAATCGCTCGACGTGCCGCTGTACTGCTGGCCCACGTGGCACTCGCTGCAACGCCGGCCGGCATGGCCGAACGTCAGTGCGAAGGCTCCTGGATGCTGCCAGTCGGCACTGCGCCAGGTGCGGGTGTCGTGGCAGGCGACACAGCCGGTCGCGAATCCGGCCGCGCCGTGGTTGGGCTCGGTGGTCGCCGTGTAGTCGTCGGTGTGGCACGAGGCGCAGTCGGACGACTGGCCGGTGAACGAGTTCGAGGTTGCGTGGCAATCGCCACACCGGCGCCCCGCGTGCCCGAACGTGAGCGGGAACGACGCCGGATGGTCGAAGCGCGCCGACTGCCAGCCGATCGGCAGATGGCACGAGCCGCAGTCCTGGCTGAACCCCACCAGGGCGTGGTTCGGCGCCGCGGTCCGCGCGTAGTCGTCGGCGTGGCACTGCCCGCACTCGACGAACGCGCCGGCGAAGTTGCCGACCTGCGCCCCGCCGTGGCACCGGAAACACGCGGTCGCGGCGTGCATGCCGACCAACGGGAAGCGCGTGCGATCGTGCTGCGCGATCGCCTCCTTCGGCAACCACGTGGTCTCGTCGTGGCAGTCGCGGCAGTTCGCGCCGAGCCGCCCGCCGTGCGGGTCGGCGTGGCAACCGCCACAACCTCGCGCGGTGAACTGCTGCACCGGGCCACGGTCGTTGTGGCACAACAGGCAGGCCGCGGCCGAATGCGCGCCGTGCAGTTCGACGCCGGTGCGTTTGCCGTGATCGAACGCGAAGTCGGGACGCAGCGTGTGCCAATCGCTGCCGATGTGGCACAACGAACAGTCTGCCGGGAACGAGTCGTGCGGCACCACGGGACCGGCGGCGCGGCTCCAACCCTGGCGCGGCACCAGGTTGGCGCAAGCGACCACCAACAAGGCGACCAGCAGCGCGATGGTCGCGGACCGGAAGCGTCGACCGTGGGTGAGAAGGGCCATCAGAACCGCCATTGCACGAAGAAGCCGAGGGCGAACGCGTCCTCGCGATCGCCGAACCAACGTTCCGCCGACAGGTCGAGGTCGCCACGCATCCCGAGCGGGCACGACAGGCCGACCTCGATCGATTGCCGTACGTAGTCTTCTGGCCCGGTGACGAGGCCGTCGAGCTCGTACGAGTACCACCGCCAGCCGGCCCGCCACGAGCAGGCGCCGATCCGGTCGCGCAGCGTCACTCGCGCCCCCGGACCGGCGGCGTAGCCGCCGTCGTTGCGGAACAACGCCACCGCGACGCTCGAGGTGTCGTTCCAGAGCCCACGCCAGTCGCCGTCGAGGCCGAAGGTGGTGCCGTCGCGGGCCTGGTCGCGCCACACGTCGGCGCGGCCGCGCAGCGACAGCCGGTCGCTCGCGCGCCATCGCCCGTTCCAGCCGAAGCGGTCGACGAAACCGTCGCGTACCAGATCCGCCGGCAGCGCCTGGTACTCGGCCCGCTTCAGTTCCGGCCAGGTGAACCGCGACGCGGTGAGGCCGGCGCCGAACGTCTTGCCGTCCCAACGCGACTGCAGCATCGCCTCGGTGAGCTCGAGCCCGCTGCCCTTCACCACGTCGCTGCCGGTGTACCAGTCGAGCTTCGCACTGCCGAGCAGCCACATGCCCTGGGCCGGCCGCCACTCGCCACGCAGCAGCACGAGGTCGCGGTCCGGCGCGCCGCGATGCCAGGTCTTCTGCAGTCCGATCGCGGCGGCCGCCGAACGCGCCCGATCCGCTTGCCAGTCCGCGAACAGGTGCACGCCCGTGTCGTCACCGGTGGCCCGGGCCGGGAACGGCCGCGGGTACGCACCGAAACCTCCGCCGAACCGCAGGCCGCCGGTGTAGCGCCGCACGACCTCGGCACCGTCGACGAGGCCGAGTTCCGGCAGGTGCGGCGAGAAGAAGCGGCCGACCTCGAGCCCGGTGGGCGCGTAGTCCTCGGTGCCGAACGCGACCGACGCGAGGTCGAGGCGTGCGTTGTCGTCGGTCTCGGGCGCGCGGTCCTGCACGTCGACGTGGCGGTGGTCGAACTCGCCGGCGAAACGGCTGCGTTCGCCGACCCCGAGCCAGTTGACCGCATCGGCGCGCAGGCCGGAGCGGAACAGCAGGTACTCGCTGCTCGAATCCCCGCCGCGGTCGCCGGTCCACTGGCCGTACCCGAACCAGCGACCGTCGAAGGTCGCCGGCCGCTCCTCGGGCCGCTGGCCGAACGTCGGCACCAGCAGTGGTTGGTCGGGATCGCGTTCGCCCTCGCGCCGCGTCCACGGCGGATGTTGCGGCACGTTCGGCCGCTGCGGCGTGGGCGCCGGAGCACCCGTGGCCACCACCGCGACGCGCGCCTCGCCGCGGGTGCCCACCGGTGGCAGCGGCAGGCCGGGCGGCAGTTCGACGCGCGCCGAGTTCTGGCTGACCGACCGCACTTCGGCCTCGACCTCGCCCGCACCCGGCGGAAACAACCGCACCAGCGTGCCGGGCCGCAGACCGACGTCGCGGCCGTGGTCGAGGTAGATGCTGTCGTCGGCGACCGCGGTGACCACCACGGCGACGGTCTTCTCGCTGCCCGGTTGTTGTGCCACCGCAGCAGCCACGACGACGGCGTGGGCCAGTCCGAGGACGAACGCGCGCGTCATCGCCGCACCTCCCCGCTGCGGCCGAGTCGGTGGCAGTCACCGCACGCCGTGCCGAGCGGCTTGTAGCGGACCACGGGAGCCCCACCGACCGGCTGCGGCAGGTGGCACGCCCGGCACGGCAGCGGCGCGTGCGTCGCGTCGAGCGGGAACGCCGATTTCGCGTGGTCGAAGTCGACCTGCTGCCACGCGATCGCCGAGTGGCAACGGGTGCAGTCGTTGCGGCCCGCGTCGAGGAACTGGCCGGCGTGCGGATCGCGGTGGCACGAAGCACACGTGGTGCCGAACGCGCGCCCAAGCCGCTTGCCCTTCGGCTCGGACGGATGGCACTGCGCGCACCCGACCCGGGTGTGCGCGCCGACCAACTCGTAGCCGGTCCACCGCGTGTGGTCGAACTGGCCGTCGAGCGGTGCAAAGGCCGAAGTGTCGTGGCAACGCGCGCAGCCTTCGCGGCCTTCGACGCGGGCCGGCCGACCCGGTCGGTCGAACGACCCGGAGTGCACGTCGCGATGGCACGCGGCACACGTGGTCGGCGTGCCGTGGAACACGCGACCGTTCGCGGTGGTTTCCTTGTGGCAGGCCTGGCACGGCACCGCCGCGTGCGCCCCGGTCAGCGGCAGGGCGGTATCGCCGTGCGCGGCCACGCCGAACGTGTGCGGTGCGAAGCGTGTCGCCTGGTGGCAGGCGGTGCACTGCGCGTACTTCGCCGCCCCGGCGAACTGCCCGCCGTGCACGTCGCGATGGCACGCGGCGCAATCGGTGGCCTGGCGGCCCGGGAACCGCTCCGGCCAGGTCTGGCCACCGTGGCACTTCGCACAGGCGACGTCGGCGTGCGGCGCGACCAACGCGAACCCGGTGGCCACGTGCTGCGCCGCGAGCAACCTGCCGTCGGCGAACGCCGCGTCGTCGTCGTGGTGGCACGACGCGCACGCGGCCGCCCCGCGCACTTCGGGCACGTGCGGGTCGGCGTGGCAGGCGCCGCAGGCGGCTAGCTGCGGCGGCGCAGCACGCCAGCGCGGCGCGTTCTGCGCGTCGCCGTGGCACAGGGCGCAACCCGCCGCCGCGTGCGGACCACGCAACGGAAAGCCGAGCGCTGCGTGCGCCTCGAGGTCCGGCTTGCCCGCCGACCAGGTCGTGGCGGTGTGGCAGCGCGCACAATCGGCAGTGTCGTCGAGCCGCAGCGACTTCACGTCGCCCTGGCCACCGTGCGGATCGGCATGGCACTCACGGCAACCGCGCACCGGCAGCGTCGCCGCACGTTCCGCGGCGAGTTCGAACGCAGTGCCGTTGGCGTGGCAGTCGCCGCACTGCGAATGGCCGTGCGCACCCTGCAGCGGGAACCGATCGTGCCGGAAGCCGGGAACCTCGCGCCACGGCCGTTCCTGCCCGTGGCACGACGCACAATCGGCGCCGAACGCCGCGCGGTGCACGTCGTCGTGGCACGAAGTGCACGCACCGCTCTGGCCGAGGTAGCGGCCCGCGGCGGGCGGTACCACGTCGTCGGCGCGGGCATGGCAGCGCACACACGCCAGCTGCGCGTGGACTCCGGTCAAGCGGTAGTCGACGTGCGCGTGGTCGTAGGCCGCGACGTCGGGCACGCCGGCGCGGGCGAACGCGTGTGCCGCGAGCAACGGCGCGTCGTCGCCGTGGTGCTCGCCGTGGCATCGTTCGCACTTGCGCAGCACCTCGGTGCCGAGCTTGCCGTGCAAACCGGTGCCGCTCTCCATCTGCCGGGCGATCGGTGCGTGGCAACGGTTGCAGCCGTCGGCGTCGATGCCCGCACCCGGAACGTGGCAGGCGTCGCACTTCGCGCCGTGGTCCAACTCTGGCCGAGCCGCGTGCGCGGAATGGAGCGGCCCTGGCCCGGTGCGGCTGCCGCGCACGTCGCGCCACGTGAACCACAGAACCGCCAGCAGCGACAGCAGTGGCAGCAACCAACGCACGGCCTTCATCGGGCTGCCCCTCCGGTCCACAGAACCCCGAAGTCGACGCCGCCAAACCGCAGCGCCGACACCACGTGCACGCCCGTCAACAGCAACAACAACAAGGCGAGCCAGCGGTGCAGCCAGCGCCAGGTCGACATCAGGCCACGCACCTCTTCGAAGTGCGCCAGCTGCATGGCCAGCCGATGCGAACGGCGGGCGAGATCCACCAGGCGGTCGATCTCCAACTGCGGCACGTCTTCGCGCTGGCCCTCGGCCCGCAGGCGGCGCAGGTGGCGCCGCAACCGCACCTGGCTGCGCACGAGTCCGACCACGCGGACGAAGAAGCCGCGCCCCGGCTGCACAGCGACGACCATCTCCTCGATGCGGCGACGCACGCCGGCCCCGAAGCCGCGTCCATGGCGATCCCACTCCTGGGCGATCGCCGTGACCCGTGTCGTCATCTCCTCTAGGTCCTGCTGGCGGCCGTTCTGCGCGCGCGGCACGAAGGCATAGAACCAGCGCCCGACGACGCCCGTGACCACGACGATCGCCATCGCCAAGAGGGCATGGCCGCCGGCGCTGTCGCGCAGGGTGAAGCCACTGTGCAACACGGCGAGCAGGCAGGCGCCGAGGCCGGTCGCGATGTGCATGTTCATCCAGGCCTTCAGCGAA
>JAEUHV010000385.1 GCA_016794485.1 Planctomycetota bacterium | reverse complement strand
GCGGTCGCCTCGTCGACCAGGGCGTCGGCGCGGGTGTCGCCGACGAACGGCAGCAGCACCAGCAGGTTGACGCCGTAGGTGGTCGTGGTCGTCATCCACACCGGTCGGCCGTCGGCGGCCGTGCGGCCGTTCCAGTGGGTCGCGGTGGAGTGGAACGTGCAGCCGCTGGACATGGCGACGAGCGACGCGAGCAGGATCGACGGCAGGGCGCTGTGACGCATCGTCGCAGGATCGACGGAGTCGCGGGCGGCAGCAAGCTCCCGTTGGCAGCGATCGTTCGCACGTGGCCCGCACCGAGCGCCGATAGAGGCGCCGCATGACCGACGACGATTGGGCCCCGTTGCCGGCCGCGGACCTGGCGCTGCGGCCGGGCGAGAGCGTGGACGTGCCGGTGCGCGCGGTGGTGCAACCGCCGCCAGCGCCACCGGCATCGCCGGTCCCGGATCCCGCGGCCGAAGCCGCACTCGCGGCGTTGCAGCACAAGCTGCGCACGGCGAAGCCGGCGACGAGCCTGCTGGCGATCGCCGGACAGGCTGCGCACAAGGCGGCGCGCAAACAGCGGGCGCGGGCGAATCCGTCGCTGCAGGCGACGGTCGCGACCATCGCCGACGACCCGACCGCGCGGCCACAGATCGCCTACGACCCGGGCGTCGACGGACGCGACGAACGCGAGGAGAGCGATTGGTACCGGGCACTGCCGCAGAAGGAGCAGGAGCGTTTGCAGCGGCAGTGGGCCGAGGAACGGGGCCGGTTTCGCGATGGCGGCGCGAAGTTCCGGGCCCGCATGCAGCGAGCGGCGATCGGCGGGGCCTGCGTCATGGGGCTACTCGGCATCTGCCAGTCGCTGCTGCTCGGCGGGTTCGGCCTCGTGCCGGTCATGGCCGTGGCCGGTGCAATCGCGGCGATGGTCGCCGAGGTCTGCCGCGGCGATCGCTTCGTCTACTCGCTGCTCGGGGCTCTGGCGTGGGTGTGTGTCATGGGGCCGGTGGTGTTGCAGATCCCGTTCGCGATGCCTGGCCTGTTGATGGCGGCCTACGGCATGGGTGCGATCGGCATGGAAGGCGAGATGCGCCGCAGCGGTGGTTTCCGCGATCGCTGACGATCACGGCACGAGCACGCGTTCCTCGTTCCGCACGCCCGGCCGCAGGAACAGCATCTGCTGCACGCGCGGCTGGCCACCGACGAACACCTCGAACTGGTATTGCCCGGCGGGGATCGCGTCGGCGAGGTGCACCCGGCCCGGGCCGGCGAGCACGTCGATCGCCCCCGCCTCGACGTTTTCGTTGCGCACGACCCAGCGGCGTTCGACCGCGGGGCCGCCGGGCAGGCGCAGGCTCAACGTCGTCTTGCCGTGCCGAACCGGATCGAGCGGTTCGTTGCCGTGCACCAGCTCGAGCGCGAGCAACGCGCCGGGTTCGAGTGGCACGTCCTCGACGAAGCCGTTGCTGCCGGTCAGGGCGTAGACGTTGCGGAACGGCAGCAGCGGCAGCATCTCGCCGTTCTCGTCGGTGGCGACGATCCGGATGCCGTACTCGCCGGGGGTGAGCGGCGGCAGCGTGTACCTGCCGTCGGCGGCGCCGGTACGGCGCGCCCACATCGGGTTGCCGAGGTGCCAGGCGAGCTTGCGGTTGTCGTCGGTGATCGGGAACGCGTCGACGCGCACCCAGGCGATCGGTTGCAGCGCGGTGTCGCGCACGTGCAGCGTGATGCCGGTGGCTGGTGCTGCCGGGCCGAGGAACACGTCGACGACCAGCGGCGGGGCCGGGGCCGTCGGCACGACGAGGCTCTTCGTGCATGGCTGCAACCCGTCGGCTTCGACGAGCAGTTCTCCGACCGAACTCGGCGGCAGCGCGCAGGCCGCCACGCCGTCCTTGCCCTCGCCCTTGTGCGTGCCGAGGCTGTTCTGGAAGCGCCAACGGAACGCCGGGACCGTGGTGCGCGCGGCGAGGTCGCGCACGCGCAGTTCGACGGTGGCGGCGGCGTCGCCCGGTGCTTTGGTGGGCGGCGGCTTCGGCGTGTTCGCCGACGGCGACGGCGCGGCGGGTTGCGTGGGGGACGTGTCGATGCGACCGGTCGAAGGGGCAAGGGGGGCCGGCGTGTCGTTCGGGGTGGCAGGGTTCGATGGACCGTGCGTGGGCACCGGCCCGTCGTCACCACCGAACGACCACCACGCGACCAACCCGACGACGGCGACGATCGCGACCAGGAGCAGACTGCGCATGCACCCATCGTGCAGCACGCGTCGCCGTCAGGCGAGCACCCGATGCCGCAGCCACAGCCAGCCAGCGGCGATCGCGAGCGTCGCCAGCGTGATCGGCACGCCGGTGCGCCAGTGTTCGTTGGCCCAGCCACGCGCCTGCGGCCGCACGGAGAGTCGTTCCGCCGCCTCGACCACGATCAGGTTCGCGATCGAGCCGACCAGCAGCAGGTTGCCGGCGAGCGTCGTCGCCAAAGCCAGGATCGGCCCGGCCAGCGGATGTGTCGCCGCGGGCAACAGCAGCATCGTCAGGGGCACGTTCGACACCACGTTCGACCCGACCACGCTGGTCGCGAACAGGGTCGTCGGATCGGCGACGTCGAGGCCGAGTTGCTGCAGCCACGTGAACGTGCTGGCGGCGTGGCCGGCGCGCGCGAACGCGTCGTTGCACACGAACAGGCCGGCGAACAGGACCAGCAGCTGCCAGTCGACGTGCGCGAACACCGTCTGGCTCCTGGTCGCGCGCGACAGCAGCAGCAGCGCGCCGGCGGCCAGGGCCTGAACCTCGCGCGGCAGGTCAGAGACGAGCATCCCGGCGACCAGGGCGCCGAGCACGAGCAGGGTCTTCGCCGTCCGGACCCGGTCGAACGGTTGGTCGTGTCCGGTGGCAACCGGCAGATCGCGCTCCCAGCGTCCGCGGTAGGCACGCGCGAGCACGAACCAAACGACGACCAACCCGGCTGCCGCCGGGACCGCACCGTCCGCCAGGTAGCCGCCGAACGGCAACGCCTTCTGCTGGCCGATCAGCATGTTCTGCGGATTGCCGATCAGGGTCGCGGCGGAACCGACGTTGGCGGCGCCGGCGAGGCCGAGCAGGAACGGCACGGGGTCCAGGCGCAGCGCCGTGCACACCGCGACGAGCACCGGCGCCACCGCGAGGCAGACGACGTCGTTGGTGAGCAGGGCCGACAGGCCGCCGGCCACGAGCACGAGCGCGAGCAACAGCCGTTCGGGGCGCGCGGGCCGCGCGGCGAGGCGGCGCACGACGACGGCGTAGAACCCCGACTGCCGCAGCTGCTCGCTCACCAACATCATGCCGAGCAGCAGGCCGATCGTGCCGAAGTCGATCGCGTGCCAGGCCTGTTGCGGCGACAGGCTGCCGCCTGCGAGCAGTGCGACGGCGCCGACGAAGCACGCACCGGTGCGATCGAGGCCGAACCCCGGCACGCGGCCGAGGATCATCACCGCATAGACGCAGCAGAAGACGACGAGCGGCAGGTCCACCGTGGCCGGACGCTAGTGGCGCGA
>JAEUHV010000374.1 GCA_016794485.1 Planctomycetota bacterium | reverse complement strand
TCACCATCGTGCTGCGCCGCTCGCGCCCGAACGACTCCACCCGATACACGACGCGTTCCGGCTGCGGCTCGAACGTCCACCGCTGGCCGTACACGGTCCGTTCCTGCACGGCCGGGTCGTCGCGGCTCGGGTTGCGCAGCGGGTCGTCGGGCCGACAACCCTCGGGCAACGCGAACGCGACGAGTTGGGCCGGCGTGATCGGCCCGAAGTCCAGGTCGCGGCCGTCGACCTCGGGAGCTTCGGGAGCGGGGGCGGTGCACGCAGCGACGCCGAGCAGGACCAGCGACCACGGAACAAGACGTAGGACTGCAGCCATCGAAGCGGTGGTATCGGCAGGATGGCGCGGCAATTGAAGTGCGCACCCGGAGGCAGTGCGGATTCTCGCGCTCCCGCGCCGCGGGGCCAGTTCCTACACTCGCCGCGTGCACTCCACACCCGACCTCACCCACCTGGAGACGCCCTGCCTCGTGCTCGACGACGGCCGCATGGAACGCAACCTCGAGCGCATGCGCGCGCAGCTGCGCCGGCTCGGGGTGCGCGCCCGTCCGCACGTGAAGACGTGCAAGTCGACCGCGATCGGCGCGCGCATGGCCGACACCCCGCGCGGCCCGATCACCGTGTCGACCCTGGCCGAGGCCGAACGGTTCTTCGCCGCCGGCTTCGTCGACGTGCTCTACGCCGTCGGCCTGGCCCCGAACAAGCTCGACCACGTGCTGGACCTGCGCGCGCGCGGCTGCGACCTCACCGTCGTCGTCGACAACGTCGACGGCGCCGCCGCGATCGCTGCGCGCCGCGCCGGCATTCCGGCCTTGCTGGAGATCGACGCCGACGACCATCGGGCCGGCATCCGCCCGCATTCCGACGCGCTGCTCGCGACCGCCCGCGCATTGGCGGACGGCGGTGTGCTGCGCGGCGTGATGACGCACGCCGGAGCGTCGTATGCGTGCCGTTCGCCGGCTGCGATCGCGGCGATGGCGGCGCAGGAACGCGACGCCGTCGTCACCGCCGCCGCGCGCCTGCGCGCCGCCGGACACCAGGCTGCGGTCGTCAGTGTCGGCAGCACCCCGACCGCCCTGTTCGGCGAAGACCTCACCGGCGTCACCGAAGTGCGCGCCGGCGTCTACGTGTTCATGGATCTGGTGATGGTCGGCCTCTCTGTGTGCACGCTCGACGACGTGGCGCTGTCGGTCCTGTGCGCAGTGATCGGCCACCAGCGCGACAAGAACTGGCTCGTCACCGACGGCGGCTGGATGGCGTTGTCGCGCGACCGCGGCACCGCGGCGCTGCCGATCGACCAGGGCTACGGCGTCGTGTGCGACCAGCACGGCGTGGCGCTGCCCGACCTGGTCGTGCACGGCACCAACCAGGAACACGGCCTGGTCGCGCGCCGCGATGGCGGGACGCTCGACTTCGCGCAATTCCCGGTCGGCACCCTGCTGCGCGTGCTGCCCAACCACGCCTGCGCGACCGCCGCCCAGCACGACCGCTACCACCTCGTGCGCGGTCGCGAGCTCACCGTGCACGCCGTCGTGCCGCGCTTCTCGGGCTGGTGAACGGCTGCAGGCAGCGCTGGCACCGCAGGTTCCAGCCCTCCTGCGAAATGCTCGTCGGCCCCGTTCCCGACCGCCGGGCGCGTCGCTATCCTGTTCGCCTTCCAAACTCCCCACGCACCCGACCCGGTCCCGAAGGATCGTGGCCCTGGTGCCACGAAGGGGAACCGACCCGTCTGATTCGATGTTCGCGGCGTCTACCGCAGGAGCGGTCCGACGTCGAGGCGGGTCTCGATTGCCAATGACTGCACCCGATTTCGCTTCGCTCGGCCTGTCCGAGCCCATCCTCCGCGCACTCGCGCAGAAGAACTACACGACTCCCACGCCGATCCAGGCCCGCTCGATCCCGCACCTGCTGCAAGGCCGCGACCTGCTCGGCATCGCCCAGACCGGCACCGGCAAGACCGCGGCGTTCGCGCTGCCGATGCTGCAGCTGCTGACTGCGGCGAACCGGCGCCCGCAGCCGCGCAATGCGCGCGCGCTGGTGCTGGCCCCGACGCGCGAACTGGCGACGCAGATCGCCGATTCGTTCCTCGCCTACGGTCGCTACCTGCACCAGACGGTCACCATCGTGTTCGGCGGTGTCGGCCAGAACCCACAGGTGAAGGCGCTCGCGCGCGGCGTCGACATCCTGGTCGCGACGCCCGGCCGCCTGCTCGACCTGATCCAACAGCGCCACTGTTCGCTGGCCAACGTCGAGATCCTGGTGCTCGACGAAGCCGACCGCATGCTCGACATGGGCTTCCTGCCCGACGTCAAGCGCATCCTGGCGACGCTTCCGGCCCAACGCCAGTCGCTGCTGTTCTCGGCGACGATGCCGCAGGACATCACGCAGCTGTCGCAGCGCTACCTGCGCGATCCGCTGCGCGTCGAAGTGACGCCGCCGGCCGCGACCGCGGACCGCATCGAACAGAGCGTGTACATGACCACCAAGGCGCGGAAACGCGACCTGCTGGTGTCGCTGCTGCAGGACCCGCAGTTCGTGCGCACGCTGGTGTTCTCGCGCACCAAGCACGGTGCCGACCGCATCGCCAAGAGCCTGCAGCAGGCCGGCATCGACGCGCACGCGATCCACGGCAACAAGTCGCAGAACGCCCGCGAACGGGCTCTCGACGCGTTCCGTGACGGCAAGTCGCACGTGCTGGTCGCGACCGACATCGCCGCGCGCGGCATCGACGTGCCGGACATCACGCACGTGATCAACTTCGACCTGCCCAACATCCCGGAGAGCTACGTGCACCGCATCGGCCGCACCGCGCGCGCCGGCCGCGACGGCATCGCGATTTCGTTCTGCGACGAAGGCGAACGCGAATACCTGCGCGACATCGAGAAGCTGATCCGCAAACGCATCCCGGTCGTCGGTGGCGGCCCGAGACAGCAGACCGGCCAGCCGTTGCCGCAGCCGCGAGCGACGGCCCCGGCCGCTGCACCAGCCCCGGCGAAGGTCCCGGCCCACGCCGCCGACAACCCGTGGTTCGGCGAAGGCATCGCCGACGACGCCGAAGCCGAACGGCAGCCCGTTCCCGTGCACGCCGACGACGACCGCGAGGCGCAGCAACCGCGCCGCGAACCCAGTCCGCACCGGCCGCAGCAACGCCCGGCCCCTGGTCCCTACGTGCCGCAGCCGCGCCCGAAGCCCGCACCGCCGCGGCCGCGCCACGAGCGCCAGCAACACCACCGCGGCCAGCGTGGGCCGGCGATGCCGAACGCGATCGATCCGGAGCAACGGCGGCAACCCCCGCAACCGCAGCGGCACGGCGGCCAGGGTGGGCATGGTGGCCATGGCAACCGTGGTGGACACGGCGGCAGGCCCGGCCACGGTGGGCCGCGCGGACACGGTGGCCAGGGCGGCCACGGCCAGCACGGCGGCCACGGCGGACCGAGCCGTCGCCCGCGGCGCTGACCCGCATCAGCGCGCGCGCGACAGCGTGTCGACCAGCAGCCGTTCGGCCAGCGCCGCGCTGGCCACGCGGCCGCCGACGAACACGTTGACGAACAGGCGGTCGAGACAACCTGCCGCGACGAATCCGTCGGCGCTCGGCTGCACGTACGCGCCCTTGCCGATGCCGTGCAACACGGTCACGTCCGCCGCCACCGGCACCTTCCAGAACGCCGTGTCGCGCGTGACCACGATCTGCACGTAGACCTTCGGATCGTCGGTGGCGATCCAGTGGCCGGCGAGGCCCAACGGCCCCGCCGCCTGCCCCTTGTCGACGGCAACGCCGAGCCGCTTGCCGAGCTCTTCGGCGGTGAACCAAGTGCACGGATGGGTCGGTTCCAGCTTGGGATCGACCGCCGGCGGCGAAGGTCGTGAACACGCCGCCGCAACCGCGGCCAGGAGCCCGACTGTCCAGCGCACCGTCATGCGGCCATGGTCGAGGGCCATCGCCGCGGGCGCAAGCACCGCGCCGCGAACCCGGCCATCACGACCGGCGTTCGAGCTCCATGCACAACCGCGTCAGCCCACGCGCCACCAACGCGCGGATCGTCGATTCGGCGACGCCCTTCTGGCTGGCGATCGCCTCGTACGACAACCCGGCGACGCGCGACAGGAACACCGCCTCGCGCTGGCCTTCGGGCAACTGCTGCAGCACCTTCTCGACCAACGCCATGCGTTCACGCGCGACCGCGACCTGGGTGCCGGTGACCAGCGTGCCGTAGACGCCCGCTTCGGCGGCGGAACGGGTCTCCGGCAGCGGCTCTTCGCGCCGGGAATCGCGCCGCGCCATGCGATGGAACCGCGCCCGGTCGACGACCTTGCGGGCGGCCTGCAGGAACAGGTAGGCGCGGAACCGGGTGCGGTCGGCGAACTGCAGGGCCGCCTGGTCTTGAAGCACCTCGCGACACACCGACTGCGCCAGGTCCTCCACCGTCTCGCGGGCCGCCAGCTCCTCGCCGGTCTGGTGGCGCAGGAACACGAGCAACGCCGGCATCGACTCGAGCAACAGGTCGTCGAGCGCCGGTGTTCCGCTGCAGGGCACGCCGCCTTGCTGAGGGTCCGTCGTCATGGGTCTCCCGGTACAGCGAGCCGAACCCGGTGATTGCTGCCGTCATTCCTGTTTTCCCGAACACGAACGCGACCGCGGTCGCTGCCCAACCAGTCCGCTGCTTCGCCCTGGCCCGGCCGCATGACCACGCCGACCCCGCTGCCCGACGACATCTACGACCGCGTCGTCCGCGCCATCGTCGCCTACGAACGCGACGGCGACATCGCCTTGGCCCGCGAACTCGCCGATGCCGGGACGCACGCGGAAGCGGTCCGCAACCACGTCGAGGCCCTGCGCGGCGCCGGACTGCTCCAGGAGCCGGAACGGCCCGACCGCATCGGTCCGTACGAAGTGCTGCAGCGCCTCGGCTCGGGTGGCATGGGCACGGTGTTCTTGTGCCAGCAGGAGTCGCCGGTGCGCCGCCGCGTCGCCGTCAAGGTGTTGCGCGCGGGCATGGACAGCGCCGAGATCCTGGCGCGCTTCCGCCTCGAACAGCACACGCTGGCGCGGCTCGAACACCCCGGCATCGCCCGGCTGCTCGACGCCGGCAGCACCGAGTCCGGGCGCCCGTTCCTGGTGCTCGAATACGTCGCCGGATTGCACCTGCTGCGCTACTGCGACGACCGGCAGCTCGACACCAGGAGCCGGCTCGAACTGTTCGCGAAGGTCTGTGACGCGGTGCAGCACGCACACCACAAGGGAGTCGTGCACCGCGACCTGAAGCCCTCGAACGTGCTGGTGCTCGACCGCGACGGGGCGCCGTGGCCGATGGTGATCGACTTCGGGGTCGCCAAGTCGATCGCCGGCAACGCCGACCTCCGCACGCTGCTGACCCTGCCCGGCGCCATGCTCGGCACGCCCGAGTACATGAGCCCGGAACAGGCGACGCACGAACTCGACGTCGACACGCGCACCGACGTCTACAGCCTCGGCGTGGTGCTCTACGAACTGCTCACGGGCACCCTGCCGATCGAACGCGAACGCCTGCGCCGCGGCGAGGTGGCGCGGATCCTCAGCACCACCGAACCGCCGACGCCGAGTGCGCGCATCACCATGCTCGGCGCCTCGGCCACCACCACCGCCGCCAACCGCCGCACCGACGTCGCCGGACTGCGCCGGATCGTGCGCGGCGACCTCGACCACGTGGTGATGCAGGCCCTGGAGAAGGACCGCAACCGCCGCTACGGCACGCCGGCGGAACTGGCGGCCGACGTGCGTCGCTTCCTGGCCGACCAACCGGTCGCGGCGGGACCGGTCAGTCGTTGGTACCGGTTCAGGAAGCTCTGTGCGCGCAATCGCCCGCAGGCGCTCGCTGCAGGCCTTGCGCTCGGGACCGTCGTCACCGGCTTCGTCGCCAGCACGTGGTTCTGGCGCGACGCCGTCGCGAGTTCGCGCGCCTCGGACGCGAGCCTCGACGACGCGATGGTCGCCGTCGGCGAACTGGTCGCCGTCGGCGACTCGGACCTCGTCGACGTTCCACACCTCGCCACGGTTCGCCGCGGCCTGCTCGAACGCTCCGTCGCCTTCTACCGGCGATTCGTCGAGCGCGCCGGCGACGATGCCCGGCTGCAGCCGCGCATCGCCGAAGCGCTGCTGCGTCTCGGTTGCCTGCAGGCCCACCTCGGTGACCACGCCACGGCCGTGGCGTGCCTGCGCGATGCCCTCGTCCGCGCTGCGAAGATGCCGGCCGAATCGATCTCCGTCGCCCTGCACGCCCGCGGCCTCGACGCCCTCGCCGAAGCCGCCGAACATCTCGGCGACAGCGCGACGGCCGTCGACGCGGCCAATCGCGGGGAAGCGCTGCTGCGCGATGCGTTCGCGACGACGCCATCCACGGACCTGCGCGCCCTGTGGCTGCGCGCCCTGCTCCGCTGCAGCCACCAACGCGCACCGAAGGACAAGGACGAAGCCCACCGGCTCGCTCGGCAGGCGCGCGAACTCGCCGACGCCTTCACCGCACCCGACGGTGGCGAACCGACCCATTGGCCGCTCGCCGTCGACGCCGGCGCCGGACTGGCACGGCGGCTGCTCGACCTCGGCCGACGCGACGAGGCGCTGCGCGAACTCGATGCGGCGTTCGCACTGTGGCAACGCACCGACCGCGAACGCCTCGACACGGGGGTGGCCTGGCGGCTGACGCTGGCGGTCGGCGAGGTCGCAGCTCTGCTCGCCGCCTGTGACGACTACGGCCGCATGACCACCGTGCTCGAAGACGTCGAAGGAACCTACGCGCGCCTCGCCACGGACCACCCCGCCGTCGCGGCGTACCGCACCGGACTCGCCCGCACACGCCTCGGCAAGGCCACCGCACTGCTGAAGGGCTACCGGTTCCGCGACGGGATCAACGGCGCCTCCGATGCCGAGTCCGACTTCGCGGCCGCTCTCACCCACCAGGGTGACGACCCGACGGTGCTGCACGAAGCCGCGCACGCCGCCGTGTTCCTCGCCAATGCCCATCTGGAAGCGCGGCGCCAGGGTGTCACCGTCGACCTTGCCAAGGCACGGGACGCACGGGCGCGTGCCGACGAACGCATCGAACGGCTCGCAGCCCTGCCGACCGGAGAACGTTCCGCACAGCGGCTGCGCATCGAGGAACGGCGCCTGTTCGCCCTGCTGCACCCGACGCCAGGATCGGCCGAGGCGACCATGGCCCTCGCGACCGCGATGACGCTGGCCGACGAACTTTGCGCCGCGGATCCGAACGACCGCGGCCTCGGCGAACGCGCCGTCGAGATGCGGCTGCGGTACGGCCAGGCCCTGCGCCGCGGTGGCGAAATGCAGGCCGCGCACGCCGTGCTCGCGCCGGCGCTCGCCACGCTGCAGACGCTGCACGGCGCGCTGGGCTCGAACGAAGTGTGGATCCTGCGCCACAACATGCTGCGATCCGAGTTGGCGCACGTCGCCGCGGCCCTCGGCGACGCCGAAGCCGTCGTCGAGCATCTGCGCGCACGGGTCGGCCACGCGTACAACGAAGATTGGGGCGGCAAGCTCGAGGTCGCTCGCTTGCTGCTGCAGTTCGCCCAGGGCGACTTGCAGCAGCAGGCCCCGCACCTGCTGCCGTTTGCGCGGGAGGTCGTGCGACTCGCGGTCGCAGCCGGCGACGCCTACGAGAAGCGCGGCATGCCCGACGGCACCCCGGCGATGGTCGCAGCGATGCGCGCCAACACCTGGCAACTGCTGGTCGAGATCGAACGTCTCGCCGGCGACGCGCGCGCCGAGGCCGCGGCGCTGGGCGAAGTGGCTGCGTGCCGCGCCGCCCAGCGGCGCCATTCTCCCGGCGACTCGGCGAACGCGAAGTGCCGCGAAGCCTGCACCGCGTGGCTGCAGCGTCTGGTCGATGTCGGTGACTCGACCCTGCTCGCGGCGGGCGGCACGTGGGTCGCTGCCCACGCCGAAGGCGACGCGACGACGTTGCTCGCCGCCGCCCGCGTGCTGGCGGCAGCGGCGGCCCGGCAACCCGAAGCGGACGCCGTTCGCACCGCTGGTGCCGGCCTGTTGCGCGCCGCGGTGGCAGCGGGCGCCGAACGCGCGGCGATCGAGTCCGACCCCACACTGCAGCCGCTTCGCGACGTTTCCGGTCACTGACCGATGGTGTGCAGGTAGCGCTCGGACAACGACAGTCCGCCGGCCAGCGGGCACGGCGACGCCGATGCATCGAGCACCGTCCACTGGCTCTCCAACTGCGCGCCGACGAGCCCCGGCCAGCACGGCACCACGAACTCGACCGACGCACCGCCGGCAAGCAACGGTGAAAGCAGCGTGGTCTCGAACGGGGTCCAGACGCAGGTCCCGCATGCCACGGGAGCGGTCGGCGCGGCCAGGTTGAAGATCGCCAGGAGGGCCCCCGGCGACGGCGTGAGCATGCCGTTCTGGAACGTGGTTCCGACCACCAGACTGTGCGGCAACACGTCGCCGCGGGTGATCGGCACACCACAGCCACCACCGAGTGACGCGACGGTCCCGGCGGATCCGTAGTTGCGCAACCGCTGCGCGTAGACGTCGAGGGCGACGCCGGTGCCGTACACCACCAACGCGTCCTCCGCCGCGATCGGGCCGCCGACCTGCGGCGCCACCGCGATGCGAGTCTCGTCGAGGAAGACCTGCACGCCGAAGTCGTCGCTGCAGTAGGTGCAGGTGTTGGTGTCGATCGCCGCTACGCGCAAGGTGGTGACCAAACTCGGCAGGGTCGTCTTGCGTTGGTAACCGATCCAGGTCCGGGCCGGCGAGTAGCCGACCGAGGGCGCCCGCGCGAGGCTCAACGCCGACCCACCGATCGTGCCGAACGCGCCGACCGTCAACGCCGCACCCGCGGCATCCAGCGTCACCGGCGCCGTGCGCACGGCATCGAACGTTCCGCTGCCGCCGGGCCGTTCCCAAGCGACGACCCAGCGATCCGCGAAGCCGTCGACGTCCGGGGCCGTCGCGTCGTCGATGGAGCTCGACACGACCGACACCACCGGCCCGACCACGTTGTCGTAGGAGTGCACGACCGCTGCCTCGATGGCGCGACCATTCGTCAACACCGAGGCGCGGCGGGCGACGACCAGCAAGTCGGCATTCCAGGTCGCGCGCGCGATCGCCGGCTGCGTGTAGACGACCCCGAGTGGCACGTCGGTGAATACCGGGAACTCGGTCGATTGCAGCGTGCTGCTCGCCGACAGCATCGTCACGCGCCGGGCGCGGACGGCGCCCTGACCTGGGGCCCGGTAGACGACGAAGAAGGCGGAGCCCAGGATCCCCTGCTGTTCGACCATGCTGCCGATGTCGACGTCGGCGTAGGTCTGGCTCGCCGAGGTGGCGAGCGTCAGGAAGTTGCCGAGCGCCCCGCCAGTCGCCGTCGCCGTCTGGAACACGACCTGGCTGACGGTCACCGTGCCGGTGACCTGCTGGATCCAGGACACGCCGAACAGGCCCCAGGTCTCCGACACGGCGATGCGCGGTCGCTGCGCGACCCCGCTGCTGCCGAAGAAGATCGTGCCGCCGACGAGTGTCCCGTTGGCGTCGACTCGCTGGCCGCGCACGTCCATGTCGCTCGCCGAGAACTGCCGGCGCCACGCGACGAGCCACGCCTGCGACGGTGCGAGGTAGGCGACATCGGGCTGGTCGTCGGCGTAGGCGAGGCCGACCGACACGGAGAACACCGTGCCGATGACGGGGTCGAGCACGAGCGGGAACGCCGCGGTCGCGACGAAGGCCGCCGGCAGGGCGAGTTCGAGCCGCCCGTCGACCCACCGCGTGCTGCCCGCGACGGTGCGGCCGTTCGCGTCGATGCCGGTGACGCCACCGATCGACACGCCGCCGCAGTCGGCCCGGAACGCAATGCCGTCGCCGAAGGCGACGGGTGCGGGCAACGACGTGTCGACCGCGTAGCGAACCACCAGGTCGCCGCCACCCGCGGGGCGCTCGGTGAAGCGCCACGACAGCGCGACGCCGTCGGCGCGCACTTCGTACTGCTCGACGGCGCCGGCGGCGTGCTGGTAGCGAGCGGTTCGTTCGTGCTGGACCATGGCGCCGCCGTTGGGCTCCGCCAGCACCACCTCCGCACCGCAGAGCACCTCGAGCGGAGCGAGTGCCAGGTGCTGCGTCGTGGCCGCACGTTCGCCGAGAGCTGGTTCGAAGCGCATGCCGTGTGCGTCGAACCGGACGCGGTAGTCGGCGCCGCCACCGCGCAATGACTCGCCTGCCGGCGTGAGGCCGTGGCTCGCGCGCATCGGCGCGGCCGGGGCCAATGGCCGAACGGGGTCGGGAACGTAGCCCTGCGCCGCCAACGGCAGCGCGAGCACAACGACGAGAGCAGTGGTTCGCATGTCGTCATGGACAGCGAGAGCAGGGGCGTTCGTGTGTACCGCTGGATGCAGAACCGATTTCGGCGGCAACCCGACAGCACCCGCCCAGGCGGCCTCGCTTTCTCTTGTGGCGACCTCGCCGAGTCCCACCCGAGCCACCATGCACGCACTGCCCATCGTCCTTGCCCTTCTCGCAACAGCGGCCGTCGCCCAGACCGGCCAGAACATCAACCACGCGCTGACCGGCATCGCGACGCAGAGCGCCGACCACCCCTCCTACCCGGCCGCCGTCGCGGCCCGCGCGATCGACGGCAACCGCAACGGCGTCTGGGCCGACGACTCGTCGAAC
>JAEUHV010000364.1 GCA_016794485.1 Planctomycetota bacterium | reverse complement strand
GGTCGCACTTTCCGCTACCACTGGCACCGCGAAGGTGGCAAGGCCGAGGTGTTCTCGGGCATGTACGACCACGCCAAGTGGCTGCTGCTCGACGACCTGGTGGCCGTGTTGCGGTCGTGCGGGTTCGCGCGGGTCGAGCAGGTCGAATTGCGCGACGAACGCAACGGCCCACGGGTCCGCCTGCACGCGCACCGCGCCTGATCGGCGGCTCGCAGGGCAGGAAGGTGCCCGGAATCTAGCCTCGCGCCGAGACGTCCGTATCATGCTCGCCCCTCGTGCGCCGCCCTGGCGTACGACCCACCCGAGGTAGCAATGCAACTGCACACGTTGGTTCCTTTCGCCGTCGCGTTCGCGGCGCTGACCGCCACCTTCCCGTCGTCGATGGCCCGCCCGGACGAGGGCATGTGGCCGTTCGACGGCCTGCCGCTCAAGGTCCTGAAGGAGAAGTACAACTTCGAGCCGACCGCGGAGTGGCTCGACCACGTGCGCCTGGGTTCGGTGCGCTTCGACACCGGCGGTTCGGGTTCGTTCGTGTCGCCGAACGGCCTCGTGATGACGAACCACCACGTCGCGCTGACGACGATCCAGGCGGTGTCGACGCCGGAGAAGGACTGGGTCGAGCCCGGCTTCTCGGCCAAGAAGTACGGCAGCGAGGTGCACGGCAAGGACCTGACGCTGCGCCAGCTGGTCGAGATCAAGGACGTCACCAAGGACGTGCTCGAACTGAAGGCCGCCGACAAGACCAAGGAAGGCAACGAGTGGCGCGAGAAGGTCGAGGCGATGTGCGCCAAGGCCGTCGAAGGCAAGAAGAACCACAAGGCCGACCTGGTCACGCTGTACGACGGCAACCAGTTCCGCCTGCACGTCTACCACGTGTTCGACGACGTGCGCCTGGTGTTCGCGCCGGAGAAGCAGGTCGCGTTCTACGGCGGTGACTACGACAACTTCACCTACCCGCGCTACTGCCTCGACTGCGCGTTCTTCCGCGTCTACGAGGACGACAAGCCGATCGACTCGTCGAAGTTCTACTTCCCGTGGGACGCGGACGGCGCCGCGCCGGACGAGCTGGTGTTCGTGTCGGGCCACCCGGGTGGCACGGAACGTTCGCTGACGCACGCCGAGATGGAGCTGCAGCGGGACCTGCCGGTGCCGTTGATCGTCAAGTTCCTGCACGCGCGCGCCGACAGCATGAAGAAGGCGATGGACAGGGATCCGAAGAAGGCCTTCGAGCTGCGCGACCAGTACTTCGGCGTGATGAACAGCCTGAAGGCCTACGAAGGGCACCTGAACGGCCTGCTCGACAACGCGTGGATGGACAAGATCCGCATGCGCGACGAGGAGCTGGTCAAGAAGTCGGGCAAGCCCGAGGTCGCCGACGCGTTCGCGTTCGTCAAGAAGGAGATGGACAAGCTGCGCGAGAAGCACGGCAAGAAGCCGAACCTGCAGCGCATGATGCCGGAGATCGAGGAGGTCGCCGCGACCACGTGCGCCGAGGCCAAGAAGACCATCAACGACGCCCGCTTCGCCGTCTACGGCGCGGCCAACTACCCCGACGCCACGTTCACGCTGCGCCTGTCGTTCGGCACCGTGAAGGGTTACGAGGCCGGCACCACGATGGTGCCGCCGAAGACCACGCTAAACGGCCTGTTCGAGCGCAACCAGAGCTTCGACAACCAGAAGCCGTTCGACCTGCCGGCCCAGTGGACCGACAAGAAGGGCAAGCTCAAGCTCGACACGCCGTACAACTTCGTCTGCACCTGCGACATCATCGGCGGCAACTCGGGCAGCCCGATCCTCGGCCGCGACGGCAAGGTGGTCGGCCTCGTGTTCGACGGCAACATCGAGTCGCTGCCGGGCAACTACTGGTTCGACGAGAAGGTCAACCGTTGCGTCGGCGTGCACACCGCGGGCATGGCCGAAGCCATGTCGGTGATCTACGAGGAACACGACCTCGTCAAGGAACTGACCGGCGGCAAGTGACGCCGGTCCGCGCCGCGCCGGTCACTTCGTGGCCGGTGCCGGTGCCGCGGCCGCCAGGTCGCACCAGAAGGCGCATTCCCAGAACGCCTCGAGCGCCTTCAGCTTCTGCGCGTCGTCGCCTTCGCGGCGGGCGATGCCGAGCTGCCAGGCGAGGCGGGCCGCGACCGGGACGAAACCGACGCGCGCCTTCGCCGTGCTCGCCGCCTCGCGCGCGAGCTGGCGCGCCAGGTCGAGCTGCATGGCCAGGGCCTTCTTGTTGGTCAGGGTGAGGCGCCCCGCGGGGTCGACTTCGCCACCGAGCGAGTAGCAGCGGTTGACCAGCGCGGCGCCCTTCAGGAACGCGGTCGAACCGGCGGCGAGCCGCAGCAGGGCCTGGCCCTTGTCGTCGGCCATCGCTTCGGCGCGCGCCTTGGCGCGGCAGGCGACGAGGTAGTCGTCGTCGTCGACGGTGCCGGCCAGCGACTCGAGGTAGCCCAGCACCGCACCCGCGGCGGAGCCGTAGGCGGCCGCCGAGCGGGCGATCGTCTCGGCCGCGATCGGCAGCGATCGCCCTTCCTCGTTGCCGAACTCACGCTGGTCGGTCGCGACGTCGAGCAGCGTGCGCGCGACGGTGAAGAACACCAGCGTGCCGGTGAGCCGGGCGCGCAGCCCGGCGAGCTCGTCGGGTGGCAACGGCGACAGTGCGTGCCGTTCGGCCTGTTCCTTCGCCGCCTCGGCTGCGGCCGCCCCGACCGTGGCGTAGCACTCGGCGGTGACCAGCGCCTGCAGCGCCCGCAACGCGTTGATCTGGCCGCCGCCGGTCGAACGCTTGCTCTGCAGTTCGATCTCCGTGGTGGCCTGGCCGACGCGCGCCTGCACGCGCGACGAAGCATCGACGGCCCGGACCAGGGCGGCGACGTCGCCGCCCGCCGTCGCAGCACGGATCCGGCTGTCGGCGACCGCGACCAGCACCGCGGCCTGCACGTAGCCGTCGTAGGCGGCGGCGAGGAAGTCGCTGCGTTCGAACGTCACGCCGCGTTGGAACGCAGCCTGCGCCTGTTCGACCAGTTCCTGCACCTCGAGGGCCGCGGGGCCGAGGTTCTGCACGGCGGCGTCGAGCGCCTCGAGTTCGGGCCGCAGCCGCGCCGTCCACTTGGTGAGCTTCTGGCGCAGCCGGACCGTGGTCTCCGGGTCGAGGTCGAGTTCGACTTCCGCGATCGGCACCGGCCGCGCCAGCCGTTCGCCCGTGAGGAACTCGTAGGCGTCGAACACATCGTGCAGTTCGCGCGCCTCGAGCCCGAACTCCTTCGCAGCGTCGAGCAGGTCGACGGTCTTCCCGGTGCGCAGGTCTGTGTGGCTGCGGGCGCCCGTCGGAAAGCCGAAGCGTTTCAGGCCCGCCTTCGCCGCCCCCTGCATCTTCTGCACGATGCCGCCAACCGGTCCCGCCGAGCCGTCGGGGTTGATCGTGCCGGTCATCGTGGTGTCGGCCCGCGGCGCCGTGCCGCGCAGCAGCGCCACCATGGTCGACGTCAGCAGCAGCCCGGCAGAGGGGCCGTCGATCTGGCCGCCGGCCTCGACCAGGAACTCGTGGTCGACGAGCGAACAGCCGGCGATCTGGCTGCCGCGGAAGGCCGCGACCCACGCGGCGGTGCGCCACTGGGCTCCAGCCCCGCCGGCGAACTCCTCGACCACGCCGACGCGCGCGCCGTCCTTCGCGTTCGGCGCGATGCGCACGGTGGTCGGCGAGGTGCCGCCGCTCGCTTGCGGGCCGTTCGGGCCCTTGAACCACACCGCCCGCACGGTCGCCTGCACCGGCCCGGTCGGCCGTTGCCCCGGTTTGCCGCCGCCGACCTCTTCGTCCGGCCACGCGGTGTAGGTGACGCCCGTGGCCACGACGGCCGCCACGGCGGCGAGCCACAGCCGTGGCCGTGGGCGCGGAGCCGGTGGAGCGGGCCGGCCGCGCGCCGCGCGCGCCGTCG
>JAEUHV010000350.1 GCA_016794485.1 Planctomycetota bacterium | reverse complement strand
CTGGCCGAGCGCTGCATGGGCGCGAGTGGTGGCTCAAGGTCTTCGGTCCGTTGGCCCTCGCCGCGGCCCTGTTCGCGCCGCGCGCCCTGCCGCCGGTCGAACCGGCCCCACCGCCGCGAACTCAGCCGCTGCTGCTGCCGGCGATGCACGGGCTGCCACCGGCCAAGACCGTCAACCACTTCGAACTCGATGCCGAACGCTCGTCGGTGCGGTTCCTCGTGGCGGGTCCACAGGGCGACCACTGGGTCGAGTGCCCCGATGCCAGCGGCTCCATGCGACTCGGCGTGACCGGGACCGACGGCGAACTCGAACTGCACCTGCCTCTGGCCTCGCTGCGGGCGATGCCGAGCGACCCGACCCCGATCGACCTGCCCCACCTGCTGGGTGTACATCGCGCCGAGGAAGTGGTGCTGCGGGTCGCGCTGGCGGCGACCACGACGGTCGACCTCCCCGGAGTGGCCACGCGCACCTGGGTCGGCAGCCTCGCCTTCGGCGCGCGGGTGCGGCACCAGCGTCTGCAAACCTGGAGCTGCGCCTTGCCGGGGCGCCCCCTGCGGCTGCAAGGCCACGGGACGGTGCAGGCCCGCGACTATGGCCTGCCGCGCCGCGGCCTGTTCTCCTTCCTCGATGCCTCCCATGACGTCACCATCGGCCTCGACCTCGCCTTCCGTCGCCGACGGGACCAATGACGAACCGCCGGGTCGGCGGCAGTCGCTGGCGCGCACCCTCGGCTGGGTGATCGTGCCGCTGTGCGCGGTGCTCGCGGTCGCCGCGGCAACCCAGTTCCTGGTCGCGCGGACCATGCACCACGACGTGCGACGGCTGTTCGAGGAACTGCGCGAGGTCACCACCGCCCGCACGCTGGCGGACGAAGTGCGCGGCGTCGCGACCTGGGTGCAGGCCGCCCCGCAGTCCACCGCCGCGGAACAACCGCTCGTGTTCGCCGACGTGCGGCAACACCTCGAAGCCGCCCGCGCAACGCTGTCCAAGTTCTCGACCCGCGACGATCCGTCGCGCCCGTCGCACGACGCGGGGGAACACGGGATCCTGGCCCGCATCGACCTGGCCTTGACGGCCGTGGCCGGACGGCTCGGAACGGGATCGCTGGGTGCCCTGCAACCGAGCATCACCACGGCGAAGCAGGATGCGGCCGCCTTGATCGCCACGATCGAAGACGAGATCCGCGAAATCGGCGGCGACCTCGACCAGCGCAGCGGCGACATGCCGCAGTTCCTGCTGCTGTTGGGGCTCGCCACACTGCTCACCGTCGGCGGGCTCGGCGTCTGGTTGCTGCGGCGTGTGCTGCGGCCCGTTCGGGCGCTGCAGGCGGCAGCCGCGCGGCTCGGCCGGGGCGAACCGGACGGCCCCGTCGCGACGCCGGTCGACGACGAGATCGGCGAGCTCGCCGCGACCTTCCGCACGATGGCCGCACGGCTGCAGCGCAACCAACGCGAGCTCGAGGACCGGGTCCAGGAACGTTCCAAGGAGGTGCTGCGCACCGCCAAGCTGGCCCAGCTCGGCACACTCGCCGCCGGCATCGCACACGAAATCAACAACCCCCTCGGCAGCATCGTCGCCTGCGCCGACGGCCTGCTGCGCGATCTCGGCGGGCGCAAGGAAGCGGCTACCGACGACTTGCGCGACTACCTGCAGATCCTGCGCAAGGAGGCGATGCGCGCCCGCGACATCACCGTTCGCCTGTTGCGGTTCGCTCGCCACGACCACGGGCAGCGGGTGCCGGTCGGTCTCACCGCCGAAGCCCACGAAGTCGGCGCGATGTTCCACCACCAGCTGCAAGACGCCGGCGTGACCCTTCGCGTCACATCAGAACCCGACGGCACGCCGGCGACCGTGCTCGGCGACGCGTCGGAGTGGCGGCAGGTGTTGTTCAACCTGTTGCGCAACGCACTCGATGCGAGTCCGCGCGGCGGCACGATCGACGTCGAGCTGCGCACGGTGGACGGCCAGGTCGAACTGGTCGTCGCGGACAGCGGCGCCGGCATTCCGGCAGCGGACCTCGACCGCATCTTCGAGCCGTTCTTCACCACCAAGCAGCCCGGGCAGGGCACCGGCCTCGGCCTCGCGATCGTGCACCGGATCGTCACCGCGCACGGCGGAAACGTGACCGCCGGCAACGGGCCGCGGGGCGCCCGCTTCACGATCACGGTACCGGCACTCGCCTGATCAGTGGCCGAGCACCGCGGCCACGCGGTTGCTGAACGTGACCCCGAGCGCGTTCGACAGGTCGAACACCGCGATCTGGCTCTCGACCGTCGCGCCGAGCAGGGGTGCCGATTCCGGGATCGGAACCACGAACGTCGTGGCCCCGGTCCCGTCGGCGACCTGCAGCGGCGAGTCGACGAAGTTCACCTCGAGCGTGCAACCCGGCGCGCCGAGCGGCCCGAGGTCGACCGACGTCGAGCTGAAGCCGACGACGTGGAACGCGAATCCACCGGCCCCGAGGCTGCTGCCGCGCAGCGCGTAGGTGGTGCCGAGTGCCGGACGTTCCAGCACCAACGGCGCGCCGGGTCCCGTGGTCGAAGTCGCGACCGACGCGACCCGCCCGCCGCAGCCACCCGGATGCACGGTCACGCGCGCCGCGTCGCTGCGGTGCAGGTCGAGCCAGTAGCTGCCGGCGATGCTGCCGACCCAGCCGCGGATCGCCACCTGGAAGGTCCCCGCCGGCAGGTGCACATCGAGCGCAGTGTCCCACACGCCGAAGTTGCTGGCGTAGAACGGGCCGGCCAACAGGTTTGGCGGCGTGGCGGCGTCGTAGAGGTAGAGGATCGGGTCGTCCATGCGCGGCTGGATCGGGTGCGCCGCGGTCGCGGCGACGCGGACCTGCACGAACGACTCCGCCGGCAACGTGAACCGCCAGAAGTCCCAGTCCCCCGCGGGCCCCGTGGTCGGGATCGCGCCGTTGCCGCGCGCCGGCAGCGTGACCGTGGTCGGCACGCCGCCGCTGCGCGGGTCGTTGTTCTCGGCGCCTTCGTTGGCGACCGGTGGCGCCACGAACGCGGTCGGCACTGCGGCGCGCACGTCGAGCACGTAGCTGCCGCCGGCAACCGCGTTGGTGCCGGCCTCCACCGCGACGTAGTACGTGCCGGCGGCGAGCGACGGCACGTACAGCTTGGACCACCAACCGGACGCGACGCCATCGTCGTTGCTGCGCAGCGGCGCTCCAGTGGCGTCGAGCAACGTCAACACCGTGTCGCCGACCTGCACGCCGAGGCCGGGTGCGGTTCCGAGCCGCAAGTCGACGGTGCCCGTCGTGGTGATCCGGAACCAGTCGGCATCGACGATCGTCGACAGCGTCCCGAACGCTTCGCGGCCCACGGCCAGCGTGGTCGCCGTGGCCGTGGTCGCGTTCGGTTCGACGCCCTCGGCGACCTGTTGGCCCAGGGCTGGAACGGCGAGCAGCGCGGCGGCGGCGAACGGGCGGAACATCACGGCACCATACCCGGCGCAAAGCCGACCGCAGCGGTGTGCACGGCCGTCAGCGTGCTTCGACCGGCTTGCCCATCAGCAGGCGTTGGTTCGGATCGAGGCGCCAATCGGCGTCGCCCACCGGCAACGTGCCCTTGCCACCGGGCATCGGCACCCGCACCTCCTTGCCACCAAGCACGACCGGCACGACGAGCTCGAACTTCAGGTCGCCCGGCACGAGCCAGCGCAGCGACAGCGTGCCGTCCTTCTTCTCCCACTGCAGCCGCGGCAGGCTCGGCTGGCGCACGTAGACGTCGAAGAACCAGGCCAGGTCCTCGTTCGCCAGATCGCTGCACAACCTGACGAAGTCGTCGGTGTCGACGAACCGCACCTGGCTGCCGTCGGTGGCCTTCTGCGCCGCTTCGGTCGGGTAGCAGAACTTGCGCAGCGCGGCGGCGAACGGCCCGTCGCCCATGTGCCAGCGCAGCGTGTGCAGAACGGCACTGCCCTTGTAGTAGATGTCGTTGCCCGACGCGCCGAAGTAGATCTCGTGGCTGTCCTTCGACTCGCGCGGCGCCAGCGGCGTGCGGTGCATCATCCGGTACTTGGCGATCTCGTCGGCGTACGCCTTCGGCCCGAACCGGATCTCGCGGTAGAGCGGCTGCATGTAGGTGCCGAAGCCCTCGTGCAACCACATGTCCTTCCAGTCGCGGCAAGTGACCAGGTTGCCCCACCACTCGTGCGCCAGCTCGTGGTTGTGCAGCCAGTCGTACTGCTCGTCGCGGAAGCCGTTGCCGTAGGCGATGATCGTCTGGTGTTCCATGCCGAGGTGCGGGGTCTCGGCGACGCCGTACTTCTCGCTGCGGAACGGGTACGGACCGAGCAGCTGCTCGAACACGTGCAGATGGTCCTGGAACTGCTGCATGCAGCGTTTGGCCCGTTCCTGGCTCTCCGGCAGCACCCACATCTGGAACGGCATCTTGGTGCCGTCGATGCAGGTGTAGGTCTCCTTCAGCTCGACGTACGGCGCGATGTTCAACGCGATGTTGTAGTTGGCGATCGGCTGGCGTGTGCGCCAGTGGAACGTGGTCCACGCCCCCTCGGTCTTCGGTTCGACGGCCAACACGCCGTTGCTCGCCAGCACGAGCCCCTTCGGGATCGTGCAGACGAGGTCGAAGCCGTCCGGCTTGTCGCTCGGGTGGTCCTTGCACGGCCACCACAGGTCGGCGCCCTCGCCCTGGCAGCTCGTCGCGATCCAGGGCTTGCCGTCCTTGGTCTGCTTCCAGGTGAAGCCGCCGTCCCACGGCGGATTCCTGGCCTCGTGCGGCGTGCCGCCGTAGCCGACGACGACGGTGAACTCGGCGCCGGCCGCGAGGGCCGTCGCCGGCTTCACCACGATGCGGCCGGCGTCGCGTTCGTACGGCACCGACTTCTGGTCGAGGGTCACGCTCTCGACCGCGAGTGCCGGGTCGAGGTCGAGCACGAACGACGGCTGCGGCGCGAGCCACTTCGCCCGCATCGTCAGCGTGCCGGCGATCGACTTCGCGGCCGGGTCGACGCGCAGGTCGAGGCCGTAGTGCAGCACGTCGAAGCAGGCCTGGTCCGGCCGCAGCGGGCCGCCCGAGGCGTTGCGCTTGTTCGCCTGCGCCGGCAGCGCCGCGAGCAGGCAGAGTACGGACGACAGCGTGGTGAGTGGTCGCACGCCGGCATGCTACGGGGCCGGCCCGTCGCTGCTAGCGCACCAGGAAGTTCCGGCCGCTGCGCACGCGGTCGCGCCAGTACTCGAGCAGGTCGTGCATCGTGCGTTCGAACGGGATCTCGGGCTGCCACCCGGTGTGCGCTTCGAACTTGCGCGTGTCGGGCACCTGCAGGTCGGCGTCGATCGGCCGCAGCCGTTCCGGGTCGGTCTCGATCCGGATGTCGTCGCGCGTCGACAACGACAACAGGTGGCGCAGCATGTCGCCGACCGTGCACGAGAACGAGCCGCCGATGTTGTAGTAGGCGCCCGGCACGGGTTTCACCGTGACCAGCATGTGGTAGGCGCGCACTGCGTCGCGCACGTCGGACCAGGTGCGCATCGAGTCGAGGTTGCCCACCTTGAGCACCGGCGCGATGCGGCCGTCCTCGATCAGGGCGATCTGCTTGGCGAACGTCGACTCGGCGAACACGTCGCCGCGCCGCGGCCCGGTGTGCGTGAACATGCGCGTGGTCATCACGCACAGGCCGTAGGCCTCGGCATAGAAGCGCCCGACGAGGTCGGTACCGACCTTGCTGATCGCGTACGGCGACGCGGGATGGAACGGCGTCTCCTCGTCGATCGGCAGGTGCTCCTTGCCGACGCGGCCGAACACCTCCGACGACGCGCACACGTGCACGATCGGCCGTTGCCCCGAGCGGTGGATCGCGTCGAGCAGTGCCGCGGTGCCCAGGATGTTGGTCTGCAGCGTCTCGAGCGGCGCCACGAAACTCTGCTGCGGGAAGCTCTGCGCAGCGAGGTGGAACACGTAGTCCGGCCGAACCTGTTCGACGGCGCGCGCCAGCGACGGGTGGTCGTTCAGGTCGCCGTAGACGAGCCCGACCCGGTCCTTCGCGTTGACGCGCGGCAGCAGGTGGTCGACGTTGGCGAGGTCCTCGTTCCAGCGCAGGAATCCGACCACGTCCCAATCGGTGTTCGCCAGCAGATGGTCGGCGAGATGGCTGCCGACCATGCCGGTGAAGCCGGTGATCAACGCGCAGGGCTTGCGCCCCTCGCGCGCCACGACGAGCTCAGGATGCCGAGACATACGCTCCCTTCTGGTCGCGCGCGCTCAGGATCGGATCGGTGATCGGCCACTGGAACCCCCAGTCCGGATCGTCCCAGCGGATGGTGAACTGGCGGCCGTCCGCGAAGTGCGTGCTCTGCTTGTACCAGTAGACCAGCGGGCCCTGCAGCACGCAGATCGAGTTGCCGATGCCCGGCGGCAGCAGGAGCTGGTTGCGGTTGTCGCCCGACAATTCGAACGCCTGCCAGCGGCGGAAGGTCGGCGACTCCGGCCGGTTGTCGGCGAGCAGCGCGTAGCCCGTGCCGTGCAGCACGCTGACCAGCTTCCAGGTCGCGAAGTCGCCGTGCAGCCCGCGCAGCACGCGCGGATGCGACACCGAGATGTCGTCCTGGACGAACGCGACGTCGCCGCACACGGCCCGGTAGTGCTCGGTATCGAAGATCTCGACGTAGCTGCCGCGGTGGTCGGAAAATGCCTTGGGCACGATGCGGCGCACGCCGTGCAACTCGGTGTCGTGGATCTCCATCGCGTCGTTCGTATCGGGCGTTCCGCACCGCCGGCTTGAACCCACGGCGGCCCCGACCATCCCCCGGTCCCCACACTTGGAAGGTAGACCCGATTTGCAGGAACCCCAATGCAGACGATATTCGGTGCTGTAATCCGTACGGAATCCAGCATGTCCGACATCACCGTCCAAGACCTCAAGCAGACCCTTGCCCGCGTCCTCGCCCGGGTCGGCCTCGGCGAGTGGTTCACCGTGCTCCGGCACGGCAAACCCGTCGCCCGCCTGTTGCCCCCCCATGAACCCGGCGTGCACGTCGGCGACCGATTCGGAACCGAGCACCGCATCCGTTCCGCCGGCAAGAAGCTGTCGCGCGGCGCGTTCCTCGACGTGCTCGCCGAGGACCGGCGCGAGGACCGCGAATGAAGCGCCTCTACGTCGACACCTCGGCCTACCTGTGCGTGGTGCTCGGCGAGGACCGGGCCGCGGAGATGGCCAAGGCCCTCGACGGCGCCCAGCTGCATTCGAGCGTGCTGCTCGTGCTCGAAGCTCGGCGCAACATCGTCCGGCTCGCACGCCTCGGGCATGTGCCGCCCGCTCGCATGAACGACCTGCTCGCCCAGGTCGACGACGACATGCGCGCGTTCACGCTGCGCGACGTCGGCATCGAGATCTGCACCGACCCGACGCTGCCCGCGGTCACGACGCCGAGGAGCCTCGACCTCGCCCACCTGCGCACGGCGTTGTGGTTCCATCGTCGGCAGCGCCTCGACGGCTACCTGACCCTCGACGAACAACAGCAGGGCGCCGCGCGCGAACTCGGCCTGCCGGTGGCGTGAATCAGCGCTGGGCGGCGCGCCAGCGCGCGACCAGGTCGCGCACCGCCACCGACCACTCGGGGAACTGGAACGTGAACCCCGACGCCAGCAATCGGCCCGGCACGACACGCCGGCTCTTCAGTACCAGCTCGGTCTCGGTGCGCAGCAGGAAGGCGCCGAGTTCGAGCAACGGGCGCGGCGCCGGCAGACCGAGCCACGCACCCGCAGCCCGGCGCAGTTCGCGCGCGAACTCCCGGTACGGCAGCGGCGTCGGCGCGGCGAGGTTGATCGCCCCCACCAGGGTGGTGTCGCCGAGGATGTGGTCGAGCGCGCGGGCGAAGTCACGGCCGTGGATCCACGACACGTACTGGCGCCCGTTCCCCGGCGTGCCGCCGAGTCCCAGCCGACACAGCCGCAGCAGCACCGCGAAGATGCTGCCGGGGTCCGGGTGCATCGTCATCGCCGAACGCAACAGTACGAGGCGGGTGTGCGGCAGCGGTGTCGCCACGGCGGCCGCTTCCCACGCCTTGGCGACCTCGATCGAGAACCGCCACGTTTCGGGCACACCGGGCTCGTCACCGCCGAGGATGCCGCTCGCTTCGTCGTTGGCCGCGTCGTGGCGGTGCGCGTAGATCGTCGCCGTGCTCGACTGCAGCCACGTGTGCGGCGGACGCCGCACACCGGCGATCGCCGCCGCCAACGCCCGCGTGCTGTCGACGCGCGAGTCGAGGATCGCTCGCCGGTTCGCGGCGGTGTAGCGGCAGTCGACCGAACGCCCGGCGAGGCCGACGACCACGTCGGCGCCGTCGAGTTCGGCGGTCCACGGGCCGGGCGTTCCCCGCTCGCGGAACGCGCGGCCGGCGTCCCACGCGACCATGCGCCAAGGGGTCGGCCGCACGGAGCGGCCGAGCACCACGACCTCGTGGCCTGCGGCGTGCCAATGCCGCGCCAGCAAGGTGCCGACCTGACCCGAACCTCCGGCGAGCACGACCTTCATGTACGAACAACGACCACGGTCGGGATGGAATTGCCGAACCGGCGTGGGCCGGTCGCAGGGAAATGCACGTTCGGCTGCGTCCAAATCGCGCCTCCGGCGTCCAGGAGGTCGAACATGCCAAACGACCACGACACCGTCCGCGACCACGTGCGCCAGCGCTACGGCGCCATCCCCGGCAACCGCACGGCGTGCTGTGGCCCGACCGCGACGCCCGGTTGCTGCGGCAGCAGCGCCCCGATCGCCGCCAGCACGGCCCAGGACCTCGGCTACAGCCAGGACGACGTCGCCGCCGTTCCGGATGGGGCCAACCTGGGGCTCGGCTGCGGCAACCCGCTCGGCATCCAGGGGCTGCGCCCCGGCGAGACCGTGCTCGACCTCGGCAGCGGTGCGGGCTTCGACGCGTTCCTCGCGGCGCTGCGGGTCGGCCCGACCGGCCGTGTGGTCGGCGTCGACATGACGCCCGAGATGCTCGCCGCGGCGCGCGCCAACGCCAGAAGGTCCGGCCGCACGAACGTCGAGTTCCGGCTCGGCGAGATCGAGCACCTGCCCGTCGCCGACGCCAGCATCGACGTGGTCCTGTCCAATTGCGTCGTGAACCTGTCGCCGCAGAAGGACCAGGTGTTCCGCGAGGCGTTCCGCGTGCTGCGCCCGGGCGGCCGGGTCGCGATCAGCGACATCGTCGCACTGGGCGAACTCTCGCCGCAGCAGCGCCAGGACCTCGACCTGCACGCCGGCTGCGTGGCAGGAGCCGCGTCGGTCGCCGAACTCGACGGGTGGCTGCGCGCCACCGGCTTCGTCGACGTGCGCATCGAGCCCAAGCCGGAACTGCAGGCCGTGGTCGACAGCTGGTTTCCCGACCGCGGCATTGCCGGCAAGGTCGCCTCGGCGAACATCACCGCCACGAAGCCCCCCATCGTGTCCCGACCATGACCTGTCCGCCGACGGACCACCCCTGGCCCGAGTTGATCGCCGACCTGCGCCGCTACGTGCGGCGCCGGGTGCACGACGAGCACCTTGCCGAAGACCTCGTGCAGGACACGCTCGCCAAGGCGACCGCGAAGCTGGCGGAGTCGCCGCCGCCGGGCCCGCTGCGCGCGTGGCTGCTGCGCGTCGCCGGCAACGCCATCGTCGACCACCATCGGCGGCTCGGTCGCGACGGCTCGGCGCAGCCCACCGACGAGCCAGTCGGTGCCGACCAGGGCCAGGACGATCTTGAACGGCGCGGCCTGCTCGCTTCGTTCCGGGCGTTCCTGCAGGACCTTCCGGCCGAACAGCGCGACGCAGTGCTGCAGAGCGAGTTGGACGGCGTGTCGCAGGCCGAACTGGCCACCCGCCTGGGCCTGCCGCTGTCGACCGTGAAGTCGCGCGTGCAACGTGGCCGCAAGCGGCTCGAACAGGCCCTGCGCGACTGCTGCACGTTCGAGTTCGATCGGCGCGGGCGGCTGGTCGACTGGCAACGGCGCCCCGGCGGCGAGTGCCGCGACTGCTGACATCCCCGTTTCCGCGTCCTCCTTCGCACCACCGATGCGCATCGCCATCCAGGGGCTCGGCCGCATGGGCCGCCTGTTCCTCCGCGCGGCCAGCGCCCGCGGGCTCGCCATCACCGCCGCCAACGAACCGAAGGGCACGCCGACGACGTTGGCGCTCGGCATCGAGTTCGACTCCGTGCACGGCCGCTGGCCGATGCCCGTGCACGGCGAGCACGGAGCCTTGCTCGTCGGCGACCACCGCATGGCGCTCGTGCAGACGAGCGACGCCGCGAGCCTGCCGTGGCGCGAACTCGGCATCGACCTCGTCGTCGAGTGCAGCGGCAAGGTGAAGCGGAAGGACGGGCTGCAGCCGCACTTCGACCGTGGCGTGCGCGCCGTGCTCGTGTCGAACCCGGTGCCCGACGTTCCGAACCTCGTGTACGGCGTCAACCATCACGGCATCGACTTCGCGCGCGAACCCGTGGTCACCGCGGCGTCGTGCACGACGAACTGCCTGGCGCCGATCGTGCGCGTGCTACACGACGCGATCGGCATCGAGCGCGGCCTCGTCACCACGATCCACGACCCGACCAACACGCAGGGCGTCGTCGACCGCGCCGACGCCGATCCGCGGCGCGCGCGTTCGGCCCTGGTCAACCTGATCCCCACCACCACCAACTCGGCGACCGCGGTGGCGCTGATCGTGCCCGAACTGCGTGGCAAGCTGCATTCGATCGCGGTGCGGGCGCCGGTGTTGAACGCGTCGCTGACCGACTGTGCGTTCCACATGGTGCGCTCGACGACGGTCGACGAAGTGAACGGCGTTCTCGCGGCGGCCGCCCGCGAGGGGCCACTGCACGGCATCCTCGGCTACGAGAGCCGTCCGCTGGTCAGCAGCGACTTCGCGCGCGACCCGCGCAGCGGCGTCGTCGACGCCGGTTGCACCAGCGTCGTCGACGGCCGCATGGCCAAGGTGATGGCCTGGTACGACAACGAGTGGGGCTACGTGAACCGCATGGTCGACCTCGCGCTGGCGATCGTCCGGGCGCGCGAATGAGCGACACCGCAATGGCCGCGCGCCGGATCGTGAACGCCTGCTACCAGGGTTTCACGCTCAGCGACGGGGCGCTGCGCATGCTGGTGCTGCTGCACCTGCACGCCGCCGGCCAAGGCCCGTGGGCGCTCGTGCTGGTGCTGCTGCCGTACGAGATCGCAGGCGTGTTCACCAACCTGCTCGGCGGCTGGCTCGGGGCGCGCTTTGGCCTCAAGGTGTCGCTGCTCGTCGGCATCGCGCTGCAGGTCGTGGCCTGTGCGCTGCTCGCGCTCGACGCCGCATGGCTCACACTACCGCTGGTGATGGCGACGCAGGTGCTGTCGAGCATCGCCAAGGACCTGGCGAAGACCGCGGCGAAGAGTTTCGTGCGGCAACTCGGCGGCGACGGCGACGGCGGCAGCGCCGGACTCGCGTCCGGCATGTTCCTGCGGGTGGCCTGGCTGACCGGGAGCAAGAACGCGGCCAAGGGGCTCGGCTTCTTCGTCGGTGGCGCGCTGCTCGGTGCCGCGGGCTTCCGCGGCACCAACGTCGGCCTGGCCATCGGCCTCGCGCTGCTGTTCGGGCTCGCCCTGTGGCTGGTCCCCGCTGGCCCCCGCAAGCCGGACGCGAAGCTGCGCCACGTCGTCGACCACGGTCCGGCGGTGCGCTGGCTGGCGATGGCACGCCTGTTCCTGTTCGCCTCGCGCGACACCTGGTTCGTGGTCGCGCTGCCGTTGTTCCTGGCCGGATCGCTGGGCTGGGCGCCATCGGCGGTCGGAGGGTTCCTGTCGGTCTGGGTGATCGGCTACGGCACCGTGCAGGCACTGACGCCGTGGTTCGTGCAACCGGTCTCCGCCGCGCGCGGGGTGCGACCGACGTGGCTCGCGACCGCGAGCCTGTTGCTGCCGCTGTGCGCCACGGCGGCGGCCCTGCACGCCGGACTGCCTCCTGCGACGACGATCGTCGTCGGCCTGTGCGCCTACGGAGTGCTCTTCGCGATCACCAGCAGCCTGCACAGCTGGCTCGTGCTGGCGATCGCGCACGGCGACGACGTCGTCGAACGCGTCGGTTTCTACTACGCCGCGAACAGTGCCGGCCGCCTGCTCGGCACCGTGCTGTCGGGCGGCGTGTTCGCCGCGTACGGCGCCGCGACCGACGGCCTCCTGGCCTGCCTTGGCGCGTCGGCGCTGCTGGTCGTGGCGGCGACCGCGTGCACGTTCCCGGTGCGCCGCCGCGCCTGACTTCGTATGGTGCGGCGCGTGGTTCTCCGCCAGTTCCCGCCCATGGGGGTCTACGAGACCCTGTTCCGCTTCGCCGAGGTCACGCACAAGTACATGGGTGATCCGGGCACCCATCCGTGGGCCCAGGGCTTCCCGCTGACGACGCAGTTGCCGGGCGGCCCGCCGCTGCCCGAGTCGATCGCGATCGCCGCCGTCGATCGCATGTACCCGAAGGCCGACGGACAGATGCCGCTGCGCGAAGCGATCGCCGCGTACTACCGCCGCGTGCACGGGGCGAAGATCACCGCCGACCACGTGATGGTGTTCGCCGGCGGCCGCCCCGGCATCTTCGCGATCCTGGCGTTCCTGCTCGAAGACTGGCAGGTCGCGATCGAGGAGACGGAGTACACGCCGTACTGGGACCTCCTGAAGCTGCTGCGGCGCCCGACGGTGCTGATCCCGAGCCACGTCGGCAACCGCTTCCGGCCGACGCTCGACGACCACCCGCGCGCCGAACGCACGCTGCTGGTGAAGAGCAACCCCCTGAATCCGACCGGCGTCACCTGGACCGGCAAGGACCTGCAGCAGCTGGTCGCGTTCTATTCGCAGCCGGGACGGGCGGCGTTGCTCGACGAGGCCTACGAGTTCTTCCACGACGACGGCCCGGTCAGCGCGCTGCGCCACGTCGACGACATCGACGCGACCAACCTGTTCGTCAGCGGTGCGGCGACCAAGGGGCTGCAGGTGCCGGGCATGCGCGTCGGCTGGATCGTCGCGGCGAAGAAGCACGTCGAGTTGTTCCGCAACTACAGCTCGCTCGGCATGGGCGGCGTGTCGCGGGCGTCGCAGCTCTATGTGACGCAGCTGCTCGAACCGAGCCGCGTCGACCTGGCCACGCGAGCGGTGGCGGCGTTCTACGGCGCGCAGCGGCGCGCGTTCGGCGACGGCCTGCGGCAGATGGGGCTCGAACTGTTCACCGGCGACGGCGGCTTCTACCACTGGTGCCGGCTGCCGAAGGGGCTCACCGGCGACACGTTCAACGAACGCTTGATGCAGCACGACGCGGCGATCCTGCCCGGCCGGCTGTGCGACATGGCACGGCGCGGGGACCGCGGCCCGCTCGGCGACATGTTCCGCTTCTCGTTCGGGCCGCTCACCGCCGACGCGGTGCAGCCGGCGCTGCAGATCCTGCGGCGTTGCCTCTGACCACGCGTCAGCCAGCGACGCCTGCAGACTCCGGTGTACGCCGCCAAGGCAGGCCGTTCGGGCCGTCGAACACGTCCCACGGCCGCCGTTGTTCGGACACGGTGTCGTGCACGCGTCCAGCGGAGTCGACCGTGACCCCGCACGCGGTGCGGGCGCGGCGCACGACCTCGTGTTCGAGTTCGACGAAGCGGAACGCGCGCAGCGGAACCGGAGGCGAAGCAGCGGCGAGGGCCAGGTTGTGCGTGCGGCGCGGCGACGGCGCCGCCAGCCCGAATGCGCGGGTCGCGGCCGCTCCGGCCCCCGCGGCGGCGAGGATGCAGGCGCTGTTGTTCGCGAACGCTTCGCGCACCTGCGCGGCCTCGCCCCCGGCCAGCGGCAACGCCAGCGCGGCCCGGTAGCAGTCGAGCGCCGCCTCGGCATCGGTGTAGGGACCGAGCGCGCACAGGTTGCCGAGTTCGAACCACGCCGCAGCCTCGGCGAACGGACCGTGGCCGGTCGCTCCCGGCACGATCTCGTCGAGGCTCCATTGCCGCCGATGGGCGCGGAACACCGAGCACGCCTCGGCGAGCACCGCGTCGCGGCGTCCGCTGCCGGCGTTGCTGTCGGGCCGCTGCAGGAACAAGCCCAACACCTCGTCGATGCGAACGGCGCCACCGACGCGCGCGAGCCGCAGGAACATGTCGTGGTCGTTGGCGATCTTCAGGTCCGTCGACCAGGCACCCGCCCGTTCGTGCAGGTCCCGCCGCCACATCGGTTGCGCCCCGAACAGGCAGCACGACAACGCCGCCGCCGGAGTGTAGTCCGGCCAGCGGAACCGCCGCGTCGCCGTCGTGTCGTGCCACGTCTCGTTGTCCACCGTGGCGATGCCGCTGTCGGCGTAGACGAGGCCGACGGGACGCTGCTCGAGCACGGCGGCCATTCGCGCGCAGAACTCGGGATGGTGCCGATCGTCGGTGTTCGCGGTCGTGAGGTGGCGCCCGCGCGCCAGCGCCGTCGCCCGGTTGAACGCCGCCGAGGTGCATTCGCGCGTCTCGGTCCGCAGGTAGCGGATGTTGCCGTGCCGCTGCTGGTAGGCGCGCACGATCTCGCCTTCGCGTTGCGGCGAACTCGCGTCGACCACGACGATCTCCAGGCGCTCGCCGAGCGTCTGCGCCAACAGGTCGTCGAGGCAGCCGGCGAGGTAGCGTTCGCTGGCGTAGGTCGACACCATCGCCGTTACCAGCGGCGTCGTCATGGCGCGCCGACCAGCACCGGCCTCGCATGGTCGCGCGCCAGCGGCTCGCCGAGCATGCCGCGGACCTCGTCGGCGGCGGCCGCACCGAACGTGCGCTGCACCATCGCCTGGTACTCGGGCCGCACGAAGTACTCGCGGAACGCCGCATCGCGGAACGCCAGCACCTCGCCGCCCGACAGGTGTTTCGTCGGCAACGGCAGGCAGTCCTTGCTGTGCTGGCTGTAACCGGACCAGCGGCTCGGCAACGGCCAGCCGCGCTGCACCGCGTCGCGGTAGAGCTGCGAACCCGGATACGCCATCGCCGAGAAGAAGTTGGCGAACTCGGTGTTCAGTTCCTTGGCGAAGTCGAGCGTCTGCCGCATCGACGCCTGGTCGTCCTCGGGCAGGCCGAAGATGTAGTTGCCCATCACCGCGATCCCGGCTGCGCGCACGTTGGCGACGGCGCGCTGGATCGCTTCGGGGCGGTAGCCCTTGTCGACGTCGGCGCGCACCCGTTCGCTGGCCGACTCGATGCCGAGCGCCAGCCAGCGCACGCCACCGGCGCGCATGCGTTCGAGCAGTTCCTGGTCGCGGCAGGTGTCGACGCGGGCGTAGGCCCACAGGTTGAGGTCGGCGCGCAGCGCGGCGAGGCCGTCGACGATCGGACCGACGTGCTTCTTGTCGAGCAGGAACAGTTCGTCGGCGATCTTGAAGTTGGTGATGCCGTGCTGGTCGACCAGGTTGGTCATCTGCGCCACCACGTGGCGCGGGTCGAAGCGTCGGTAGCTGTTCAGCGACGGATCGAATCCCGCGGCAGCTTCCCCCGACTTGAACGGCGCCTGGATGCAGCAGAACGTGCACTGGAACGGGCAGCCGAGCGTCGTGTACAGCGCCGCGTACGGCTCGCGCGACGGCCGGCCGAAGCAGTGCCAGTTGTGCGCGCGGTAGGCCCGCATGTCGAGCAGGTCCCACGCCACCCCCGGCATCTCGCCGGGCAGGTCGCGCACCAGCGGCGCCGCCGGGTTGGCGACGAGCTGCGGCCCATCCCACCACAAGAGCCCGCGCACCTTGCGCAGTTCCGCCGTTCCCCCACCCGCGTCCAGGGCCCCGAGCAGGTCGGCGATCGTGTACGGACCTTCGCCGGAGCAGACGAAATCGACCGCCTCCTCGCGCAGCGTACGCTCCGGGAGCGCCGCGACGTGGCCGCCGAGCAACATGCGCCGGCCGTCAGGGTCCGCCGCAGCGATGGCGCGGCAGGCATCGCCGGCCCCGGGCATCACGAACGTCGAGGCGTTCGGGTTGTGGCCGTAGACCACCACGACGGTGAGCTTCGGCCGCAGAGCGGCGACCGCGGCGCCGACCTGATCGGGCGTGAGGTCGAGCGCATTCGCATCGAGGATCTGCACGCTGCGACCGCGCAGGCGCGCGTGCGTCGCCAGCAGGCCGGCCCAGATCGGCGGTTCCTTGGCCGCCAGGTTCGTGCCCAGGTTCTGGTAGATGCGTCGGTGACCGCCGGGATTCACCAGCAACAGGTCGAGGCTGCGCGGCGCGCTCACGACGGCACCACTTCGCCGAGCAGCATCGCGGTCATGGCCTGCGCCAGCCGGTCCGGAGTCGGGTAGTAGGCCCGTTCGAGCACGCCGCTCGACGGCATGCCACGGTCGGGGAAGCCGAGCCGCACCGGCGGCTGCCGCAGGGAGTCGAAGGCCCGTTCGGTGACGGCAGCGACCACTTCCGCGCCGAAGCCCCCGAACGGGAAGTCGTAGTCGACCACCATCAGCCGGCCGGTGCGCTGCACCGACGCCGTGATCGTGTCGAGGTCGAGCGGCTTGATCGTGCGCGGGTCGATGAGTTCGACGTCGAGGTCGTGCTGTTCGATCGCGGTCAGCGCGTGCATCGCCGCGAGGCTGTTGGCGACCACCGTCAGCCGGTCGCCGCGATGCAGCACGTTCGCCTTGCCGAGCGGCAGCGTGTAGAGCTCCTGCGGCACGGCACCGGTGTTCTTGTAGAGCCAGCGGTGTTCGAGGAACACCACCGGCGAATCGTCGGCGACGCTGGCCAGCAGCAGGCCCTTGGCGTCGTACGGCGTCGACGGCGTCACGACCTTGAGGCCGGGAATGTGCGCGAACCAGCCGTGCAGGGTCTGACTGTGCTGCGCACCGCAGCCCCAGCCGCGGCCGACGATCGCGCGGATCACCAGCGGCACCTTGCCCTGGCGCCCGAACATGTCCTGCCACTTGGCGACGTAGTTCACGATCTGGTCCATCGCCGTCAGCATGAAGTCGACGCGCAGGTGGATGTGGATCGGGCGCAGTCCCGAGAGTGCCGCCCCGAGGGCGACGCCGGTCATCGCGTTCTCGGAGATCGGCGTGCCGAGCACCCGCTCCTTGTGCGTCAGGTCGCGCATCGAACCGAACACGCCGAAGCGGTCGTCGGCGTCGAGCCCGATCGCGAACACGCGCGGGTCGTGCACCATCGCCTGGTCGGTCGCCTCGCGCAGCGCGTCGCAGTAGGTGATCTGGCGGCCGCCCGTCGGGGCGGTGTACGTGCAGTCGAACTTGCTCCACGGCATGGGTCAGGCCTCCAGCAGTTCCGGGGTCGGGAACGGGGAAGCGGCGGCGAATGCAATCGCGTCGTCGATCTCCCGTTCGATGTCCTGCGCGATCTGGGTCGACTCGGCGCCCTGCAGCAGCCCGCTGCCGCGCAGGAACGTCTCCAGCTTCTGGATCGGGCAATCGCGGTCGCGGTCCACCACGCCCAGGTCGCACGGCTCGTGGCCTTGGTGCTTCATCCAGCGCTTGGTCTTGCAGTGCAGGAAGCGCGGTCCGCCGCCGGCGCGGATCGCCGTGAGCGCCTCGCCGGCCGCCGCGAACGTCGCCAGCACGTCGGTGCCGTCGACCGCCACGGTCGGCATGAACACCTTGGCCAGGCTCTCGATGTCGTGGGCGCTGTGCGCGCTCTTCGGCATCACGTTCGAGTAGCCGTTGTCCTCGCACACGAACAAGACCGGCAGCTTGCGCAGCGCGGCGAAGTTCAGCGACTCGTAGCAGACGCCGGCGTTGGTGGCGGCATCGCCGAACCACGCCACGCCGACGAAGTCGGCTCGCTGCAACTGGGCCGACAGGCCGGCCCCAACCGCCAAGGCGATGCTGCCGCCGACGATCGCCGAACTGCCCGGCAGGCCGTGCGCCGGGTCGAACAGGTGCATCGATCCGCCGAAGCCGCGCGAGCAGCCCGTGCTGCGGCCGTACAACTCGGCGAACAACGGCCGCAGGCCGAGGCCCTTGGCCAGCGCCGGGCCGTGCGTGCGGTGCCCGAGGAACAGCTTGTCTTCGTCCCGCAGGTGGTGGCAGACGCCGGCTGCGACGGCCTCCTGCCCGATGCACAGGTGCACCGGCGTTTCCATCACGTTGCTCGGATAGAGCGCGGCGATGCGTTCGCTGGCCTGGCGGATGGTGCGCATCGTGCGCAACAGGCGCAGGCCGCGCTCGCGATTGATCGTGTGCGGACGGGTCATGGCAGGATCGGGGTTGCGGCCGGCGCTGCCGCCGGCACGGGGTACGGGATGGTCCAGCGCGACGGATCGTGCTCGCGGAAGTCGGCGATCGGTCGCCCCGAACGCGCGGCCTCGGCGGCGGTGAAGTCCTCTTCGCGACCGTAGAACAGGATCTGGCTGCCGCTCGATTCGAAGCGGAACGGAACGTGCACCAGCTCCGGCAGCGCTGCGAGCACCGCGGCCTGGTCCTTCGGCGGCACGAACAGCAGCAGGAAACCGCCGCCGCCGGCCCCGGTGATCTTGCCGCCGATCGCGCCGGCAGCCCGCGCCCGGGCGTAGAGCGCGTCGACCTCGTCGTTGCTGATGCCGCTGCCGATGCTGCGCTTCTGCGCCCATGCCTCGTCGAGCAGCTCGCCGAATCCGGCGATCGGCCGATCGCTGGCGAGCAGGTCGATGCTCTCGTCGACGAGGTCGTGCAGGATGCGCAGCTGTCGCCGCTTCGCACCGAGGTCGGTGACGTAGGTGCTGGCCACCTTCGACGCGGTGCGCACGATGCCGGTGTAGAACAGCATCAAATGGTCGTCGAGTTCGTCGACGCGGCCGGGCCGCAGCACGATCGGGCTGGCCTGGATGTGGCCGTTCTTGGCGAACGTGATCTTGTTGAAGCCGCCGTGCGCGGCCGACGCCTGGTCCTGCGAGCCGACGGTCTCGCGCAGCAGTTCCTGCTCGACGTGGATCGCTTCCTGCATCAGTTCCTGCTTGCCGACCATGCGGCCCTGCAAGGCGTGCAGCGCATGCAGCAGGCCCACGGTGAACGCCGAGCTCGAGCCCATGCCGCTGCGCGCCGGCAGGTCGCCGACGTGGTGCACTTCGACGCCGCGGTGCAGCTGCAGATGGCCGAGCAGGCAGCGCACGACCGGATGCTCGATCTCCGCGATCGTGTGGCAGTTCTCGACCTTGGACCACACCACGCGGTAGCGGTAGTCGAAGAACGGCGGCAGGTAGCGGCACGACAGGTAGCAGTACTTGTCGATCGTCGTCGCCAGGACGGCGCCGCCGTGGTCGCGGTACCAACCCGGGTAGTCGGTGCCGCCACCGAAGAACGAGATACGGTAAGGGGTCCGGCTGATGATCACGCGCCGATCTCCTCGCGGGCGAGTTGCCGCAGGTCGTCGACGATCCGGTCGGGCACGCAACGGCCGTCGCGCTCGGTGCCGAGGCCGTAGCCGGTGCGCACCAGGGCCGTGCGCACGCCGAGGCGGGCGCCGAGTTCGATGTCGCAGTCCTTGTCGCCGACCACGAGGCACTGCTCGGGCCGGTAACCGAACTCCCGCAAGGCTGCCTGCAGCAGGCCCGGCTCCGGCTTGCGGCACGCACACGCGTCCGCCGGCGTGTGTGGGCAGTGCAGGATGCCGCGCAGTTCGATGCCGTGGCGGGCGAGCTGCCGACACAGTTCGGCATGGACGGCCGCGAGCTTCGTTTCGTCGAAGTAGCCGCGTCCGACGCCACTCTGGTTGGTCACGACCGCGACTTCGTAGCCGTGCTTCGCGAACGCACGCAGGCCGTCGACGACGCCCGGCAGCAGTTCGACGCCGGCGGGATCGGCGAGGTAGTGCTTCTCCGCGATCAGCGTGCCGTCGCGATCGACCACCAGGAGTCCCTGGCGCGGCAGCACCCGGCGCGCCGCACATCCGGCGAAGAAACCCGCCGCGCGGGCGTAGTCCGCAGGCATCCCGATGTCGAGGAACGGTGCCGCCACCGGCAACGCGACCAGCCGTCCTTCCAGGGCGAGGCGCGGCAACAAATCGCGTTCGAGGCTCGACGGCCCGGCCGGCAAGGCGAGCACGTCGTGGCGCGCGAGCCAGCAGATGCCGGCGGAAACCGTGGCCGGACCACTGCCGCCCTTCTCACGGAACGCGTGCACCAGGGCGCAGCCGTCGGCCTGCATCGCACCGAGGGTCAGGCCACCGTAGCGGCCAGCGTCGGCCACGGCCGCGCCGACGAGTCCGGACTCGGCCCGCGCCGACATCGTGCGCACGAACGTGGCGAGGTCGAAGTCGAGGAACGAGTCGCCATTGCACACCAGCGCCGCGGCATCGTCGATTCCCGCCCATGCGGCGCGAACGGCACCGCCGGTGCCGAGCGGTTCGGACTCGCGCGAGTAGCGCAACGGCATGCCGCCGTGCTCCTGGCCGAGTTCCCTCGCCACGGCATCGGCGAGATGGCCCGTGCACAGGATCGCCTCGCGGCACCCCGCCGCGGCCAGCTGGTCGAGCAAGCGCGCCACGAACGGTTCGCCGTCGACGAGCGCGAGCGGTTTCGGACGATCGGCGACGACGGCACGCAACCTGGTGCCCTGGCCGCCGACGAGCACGAAGGCCCGGAACGGGACCACGCCGGTTGCGGTGCCGCACGGCACTCCTGGGCTGGCTTGCTGCATCGACCTCTCCTTCGCCTGCAGACGCGACCCCTGCGGCCTCGCTGCCATCGGGCTATCGGAGCGACCGCGGTCCGGACTGAACCTGCTCGGTCAGCGGCCGAGCACCAGCGCGCGCAGCCGGGCGAGCGGCAGGTTGCCACCGCACACCACCACCGCCGCGTTCTGCCCGCGCCGCTGTCGATCTTCGCGACAGCCGGCCAGCGCGACTGCCGCCGCGCCCTCGACCAGCAGGTGCTGGGTCGTCAGCATCGCCAGCAGTTCGCGCTCGATCGCCGGTTCGTCGACCTCGACGAAGCGGTCGACGAGGTCGCGGCACAACGGGAACGTCAACGCGCCGGGCTCGACCCCGCCCGCAGTGCTGTCCGACCAGGTGTCGTGGCACGGCACGTCGACGATCGCCCCGGCCCGCACGCAGGCCGCCATCGCCGGACTCTGCGCCGGCGAACAGGCGACGACTTCGATGCCGGGGCGCATCGCCTTCAGGTACGCAGCCATGCCGCCGACCAGGCCGCCGCCACCGACGGCCACGTAGACCGTGTCGACCTCGGGCCAGGCCGCCAGGAGCTCGACCGCGACGGTGCCTTGCCCGGCCACGACTTCGAGGTCGTTGTACGGAGACACGTAGACCCGTGCCGTTCGCCCCGCCACCTCGCGGGCGTGTTGCTCGGTGAACACGCAGTCGTCGCCGAACACCTCGACTGCGGCCCCCGCCGCGGCGATGGCGGCGCGTTTCTCGGCCGGGGTCGTCGTCGGCACGTAGACCGTTGCCGGCACGCCGAGCCGGCGGGCGGCGGTGGCGAGGCCGAGCCCGTGGTTGCCCGACGACGCGGCGACCACACCACGCGTTCGCCGCTCCGGCGGCAACCGCAACAACGCGTGGGTCGCCCCGCGCAGCTTGAAGCTGCCGGTGGTCTGCACGTT
>JAEUHV010000331.1 GCA_016794485.1 Planctomycetota bacterium | reverse complement strand
GCGCGGCGCGCCCTCGCCTGCTCGACGAGGATCCGCCGCATCGCCTGTGCCGCGGCGCCGAAGAAGTGGCCCCGGTGGTTCCACGCAGCCCCCTCGGTGGGTGCCAGCCGCAGCCACGCTTCGTGCACCAACGCGGTCGGTTCGATCGTCGCCGGATCGCGGGCGACCTGCCGCCGCGCCATCGCGCGCAGCTGTTCGTACACCAGTGGCAGCAGCTGGTCGGCGGCTCCCGGCAGGCCGCGGGCCGCGTCGTTGAGAAGGCGGGTCAGGTCGAGCATCGCGCAGCGCACGCCATGGAAGCGACGCCCGCGCCCGTGTCCAGGCGCGGAACGGTTCAGTTCTGGTAACCGATCATGAAGCGGGAGTAGTCCGACGACGTCAGGCCGAACGCGTTGGCCGGCAGGTCGATGACGAACCATTGGTTCCACAACGGGAAGCCCGCGGGAAGTCCGGGCGGCAGCGGCAGCGCTACCGAGGCAGCACCGCCGCTGACGACATGGGTCGTCGTGACGTCGGCGAGGGTGCGCGAGGCACAGCCGGGTGAGCCGAGGAAGCCGAGGTCGACGGGGCCGACGCGCGGCGTGAGGCCGTAGACCAGCACCGCGAGCGTCGGTGACGCCGGCACGTTCGAGAGCTGGATCTGCACGGTGTTGCCGACTTGCGGGGAACCGGCGTACGAGAGCCGCGGCTCCTGCGCGTTGCTGCCCGGACAACCGCCGACGCTGTATTCCACGAACCCGTAGTGGTCGGTGCAGAAGCGCAGCTTGATGCCGCCACCCGCTACCGCCGTGCCGCCGTAACCGCTGCCCGAGGTCCACACGAACGGGATCGACGGGTCGGTGCGCAGTCCCGCATTGGCTGGTCCGCCGGTGGCGCCCGCATCGCGCACGAAGAACTCGAGCACGAGCATGCCGTTCGCCGGGTTGTAGGTGAACGGGAACGCCATGCCGAGCGGTTGCCATTGGTCGGCGAGCGTCGCGAACTCGAGCACGTTGTGTTGCACCGGCCGCGCCGTGAAGCCGACGAAGTTGGTCGCCATCGTCGTCGTCAGTGGGTTGGGGTTGTGGCCCATGCGCACCTGGATTTCGCTGAACGTTCGCGTCGCCGCGCCCGCCGGTGCGACGAACAGTTCGACGATGTCGAGTGGGTTCGGCCCGAGCACCGCAGCCGGGATCTGCATCTGGTAGCGCATCGTGCCGTACGTCGGGTCGGCCGGGTTGCCGTTGCCGAGCGGGCGCGGGTCGGCGGCGCCGGTTGCCGGCGAGTCCGCCGGGTAGTAACGACAGTGCTGGGCGGCGAGGCCCGTGCCGAGCACGAGCGCGAGGCCGCTGACGAGCAGGTGGGAAGGTGTGCGCATGGGAGCCTATTGGGGAAGTGCTGCCAGCTCGTGCGCACGGTCGCAGCTGCAGCCTCAACGAATTCCCGGAAACGGCGCGTCCCGGGGGCAGGGCCGGGAAGGGGGGCGGCACGCGGGCTGCGATCGGCCGAACGGGAGCTTGGACCCGGCCCTATCCCTCGCTATGGTCGTGCCGAATCTCGGCGGTCACCCGAGACGGTCAGAGAACGGTCTACGGTCACGGTCATGGTCCAGAACCCCCGCCAATTCGCGGGCGCGCGCCTCGGCGCGACGTTCGCCTTCTTGCTGTTCTTCGGCGCCGCCTGCCAGACGCCGCAGCCGGTCAACGTCAACGCGAACTTCGTGTCGACGCCGGCCTTCAACACGCGCAGCCCGTCACAGGTAGCCGTGCTGCCGATCGAGGACGGGACCGCGGACGGGGCGATCCAGCGGCACCTGACCCTGCTGCGCCAGGAAGTGATGCGCCAGCTGCCGAGCCGCCTCTACACGCCGCTCACGGCCAGCGCCGTGGATGCGGCCCTGACGACCGTGCCGGCTCCGGCGGCCGGGGAGTCGATCCTCGTGCCGGCGACGCTGCAGAAGCTGGCCGGCCACGCGGCCGAAGACGCGGTGCTCGCACTGCGGGTCGACCGCTGGGACGAAGGCCGCCTGATGGTCGACAAGACCGTGTGGTTCCAGTTCCAGGCCGCCCTGGTCGGCAGCGACGGCGTGCAGCTCTGGAGCGGCACCATCGCCGGCGAAGTGAAGGCGGGCGGGCTCGGCCCGTCGCCGCGCGACAAGGACGGCATGGCGCGCAGCTGCGCCGAGTTGGCCGTGCGCGAGATGATGCTGCGCATGCCGCGCCGCGCGCCGTGAAGCCGGCCGCCAGGGGCGGCCCGCTTCACTTCGATTGCCATGACGCCGCGACGCGGGGAAGGGAGATGGCGAGGGAACGCCCACGACCCCGCTGCGGCGTCGAACTCCGTGAAGCCGGTCGCCAGGGGCGGCCCGACATCCGCTCTTCCGCCGGTCTGTGTCTGGCTGCTTGGTCAGGTCCGGGCCGTCGTGAGAGGTGCTTGGGGCGCTGTGGGTGGAGAGGGGGCGTTCAAGGTCTGGGGTAGTTGCCGCCGATGGCATGGCCAACGGCTTGCCCCGGCCTCCGGGCTGGGCGACCCCAGGTTCTTGCCGCAGAATCCTTGCGGCTGGCCGGCGCGCATGGCTATCCTGCTCGCCTTCTCCGAACCAACATGCCCGTAATGGGCCGACCGCGCGGCTGGAAACCCTGTTCTGGCGCGTGGGTCGCAGATGAAAACAAGGACTCCAGGGATGACCATTTCCGCCGAAGCCAAGAAGAAGACCATCGCCGAGAACCGGCGCCACCCGACCGACAGCGGTTCGCCCGAGATCCAGATCGCCGTGTTGACGGCCCAGATCCTCGAGTTGACCGAACACATGCAGCGGCACCCCAAGGACTACGCCAGCCGGCACGGCCTTCTGTTGAAGGTCAACCGCCGCAACAAGCTGGCTACCTACCTGCGCCGCGTCGATGCTGCAAAGTATGGGCAGCTCGCCGAGAAGCTCGGCCTGCGCAAGTGATGTCGGATCCGACTTGCACCCGAATGTGTCGGGCAGGTCGGCGGTTGGCGGGAACTCGACCCGCATTGGCACCCGTTCGCGGGTGCATGGCCGAGCGGAAGATCGGCCGATCCCGCCGGGGCGCAGGATGCGACCCGGCGATCCCCCGACCGCGGCCCATTGGCTGCGGTCACCGTGCTGCGCCCCGAAGCGGGGCAGCACGAATCCGTCGCGCCGATCGGCGTGACGCGGCGGGATCCGTTCCCGCCAACGCCCCGTTCGCCTGGGCCCCACGTGGGGGCAGCGAGCGGTTCGCGTGCCAGCAACGAAGTGAGTGAACGAAACGAGAACGAACGACATGGCCAGCAAGAAGAAGGCAGACGATTCGCAACCCCAAGCAACCAAGTCCGGCAAGAAGCCGGCCGCCAAGCCCGCCGCCAAGGCGCCGAAGAAGGGCGCCGAACCGGCGGCAGCCGCAGCTCCCGCCGCAACCAGCGCGCCCGCCGTGGCGCAGCCGACCGGCAAGGTGGTCGTCGAGCGCACGATCGGCGGACGCACGCTGACGCTCGAAACCGGCCGCATGGCCAAGCTGTCCGACGGTGCGGTGGTCGCCCGCTACGGCGACACGATGGTCCTGGCGACCGTGAACAGCCAGAAGGCGATGGACGGCATCGACTTCTTCCCGCTGACCGTCGACTACCGCGAGAAGACCTCGGCTGCGGGCGTGATCCCGGGCGGCTTCTTCAAGCGTGAGGGCCGGCCGTCGACGAAGGAGATCCTCGCCTGCCGCATCATCGACCGTTCGATCCGCCCGATGTTCCCGGACGGCTTCAAGCGCGAGGTGCAGGTGCTGTCGCAGGTGATGTCGGCCGATCGCGAGAACGATCCCGACGTGCTGGCGGCGATCGCCAGCTTCGCCGCGCTGGCGGTCAGCTCGGTGCCCAACGGCCGCACGCTCGGCATGGTCCGCATGGGTTACATCGACGACAAGCTGGTCGTGAACCCCCTGTGGAGCCAGCTGCAGAGCGAGAACAACAAGCTCAACCTGACGGTCGCCGGCCACGCCGACGCGATCGCGATGGTCGAGGCGGGCGCCAAGGAAGTCAGCGAGGAGCTGATGCTCGAAGCGCTGCAGATGGCGCACGAGACCTGCAAGGTCATCGCCGGCATGGTCGACGAGCTGGTCGCGAAGGCGGGCAAGCCGAAGATGGCGTTCACGCCGCCGCAGCAGGACCCCGAGCTGGTCAAGGCGATCGAAGACGAGTTCGGCGACGTGCTGCGCCAGGCGCCGCTGACCGCGGGCACGAAGCAGGTGCGCAGCGCCGCGACCAAGGCGGCCAAGGAGAAGGCCGCCAAGAAGTTCCACGCGCCGCACGGGGCCACCGAGTCCGAGACGAAGGCGTGGAACAGCAAGGTCGGCGAGATCCTCGGCGACATCGTCAAGGACGCCGAACGGCAGTCGATCCTGAAGGGTCGCCGCGCCGACGGCCGCGACCACACCACGGTGCGCCCGATCACGATCGAGGTCGGTGTGCTGCCGCGCGTGCACGGTTCGGTGTTGTTCACCCGTGGCGAGACGCAGGCGCTCGGTGTCGTCACCCTGGGTGGCACCGACGACCAGCAGATCGTCGACGGCTTGATGCCGGAGCCGCGCAAGCGCTTCCTGCTGCACTACAACTTCCCGCCGTTCTCGGTCGGTGAAGTGAAGCGCGTCGGCACGCCCGGTCGCCGCGAGATCGGTCACGGCGCGCTCGCCGAGCGCGGTCTCGAGTCGGTGCTGCCGAGCCGCGAGGAGTTCCCCTACACGATCCGCATCACCAGCGAGATCCTCGAGTCGAACGGCAGTTCGTCGATGGCGACCGCGTGCTCGGGCACGTTGGCGATGATGGACGCGGGTGTGCCCATCAAGCAGCCGGTCGCGGGCATCGCGATGGGCCTCGTGATGGAGGGCAAGAAATACGCGATCCTGACGGACATCCTCGGCAGCGAGGACGCGTGCGGCGACATGGACTTCAAGGTCGTCGGCACCGGGCGCGGCATCACCGCGCTGCAGATGGACATCAAGTGCGAGGGTCTGACGCGCGCGATCATGGCCGAGGCGCTCGACCAGGCGAAGCAAGGCCGCTTGCACGTCCTGCGCGAGATGCTGAAGGTGATGCGTGCGCCGCGCGAGCAGATCAGCCCGAACGCGCCGCGCCTCGAGTCGGTGCAGGTGCCGAACGAGAAGATCGGCCTGATCATCGGCCCGGGTGGCAAGAACATCCGCGCGATGCAGGAGAACTTCGAGTGCAAGATCTCGATCGAGGACGGCGGCCTGTGCACCGTCACCGGCGTGAACTCGGAGAAGGTCATGGCCTGCGTCGCGCACATCAAGGCGATGACGGCGGAGGTCACCTTGGGCGCGATCTACGAGGGCCGGGTCACGGCGATCAAGGAGTTCGGCGCGTTCGTCGAGATCCTGCCGAGCCAGGAAGGCCTCGTGCACGTGAGCGAACTGTCGGACGGCTTCATCCGCGCCGTCACGGACGTCGTGAAGATCGGCGACACGATCAAGGTCAAGGTGATCATGATCGACGACTTCGGCAAGGTGAAGCTGAGCCGCAAGGCCGTGATCCTGGCCGAGAGGGGCGCGGGTGGCGCGCCGGCGGCGGCTCCTGCTGCTCCGGCGGCGAATGGTGGCGACGCGGCGGCCGAAACGCCGGCGCGGCCCGA